>CAZOUO010000007.1:0-23252 GCA_964582975.1 uncultured Thermotogae bacterium
GGCGTGGAAGCCCTCCCCGGATAAGTGGTCTTTCCTAGAGGTGGCGGTCCATCTGCTCGATGAGGAGCGCTAGGATTTCCGCGTCCGGCTCGGGCTGTTGCTGCGAGACCCGAAGGCCGATTGGCCGCCGATCGATCCCCAAGGTTGGGTCACGCAGCGCGAGTACGCCAAGCAGGATCTTGGGGGGACCTTGAAGGCGTTCCTCAAGGAGCGCGAGGACTCCCTCGCGTGGCTGAACGGCTTGAAATCACCGGCGTGGGACAACACCAAGACACATCCCGTGGCAGGCGCCCTATCGGCGGGGGACATGCTGGCCTCGTGGGTCGCCCACGATCTGCTGCACATCCGTCAGCTCGCGAAGCTTCACCACGACTACGTGCGCCGCCTGGCCGAGCCGTACTCGGTGGCGTACGCCGGGGATTGGTAGAAGGGTTGGTGTGATCGCGGCGTTAGACGTTGGTCGATACCCTCTTTGAGGGAAGACGATGCGATTTCGAGTAGATCAGGCCCTGTTGGAGAGGTTCCCCGAATTGGCGATCGGCGTTGTCATTGCCACCGGCATCGACAATCGCGGCGACGGCGGACCGGCTAGCGCTTTCCTCCGCCAGCAGGTCGACGCGGTCCGCGACACCTGGTTGCTTGACCGTCTCGACACCGAACCCAGGATCGCCGCGTGGCGCGAGGCGTATCGCACCTTTGGGGCCAAGCCGAAGAAGCACCGCTGCTCGGTCGAGAACGCGATCCGAATGATCCTCGGCGGTGCGGAATTTCCTTCGATCAACAAGGCCGTCGACATCTACAACGCGATCTCTCTGAAGCATTGCGTCCCTGCCGGTGGAGACGATCTCGACCGCGTCGTCGGCGACATCGTGCTCACCTTCGCCAACGGCGACGAGCGGTTCATTCCCCTAAACGGCACCGAGTCGATGCCGCCGAAGGAAGGGGAAGTGATCTACCGCGACGACGAGGACGTGTTGTGTCGGCGGTGGAACTGGCGGGAGTGCGACAAGTCGAAGATGACCGCTGACTCGAAAAACCTGTGCCTGGTTGTGGAAGGGCTGCCGCCAGTCTCCGCAGCGGAAGTGAGGCAGATATCGGCCGAGCTGGGCGAGGCGATCGAGAGATTCTGCGGCGGCTCGACGATCCTGCACCTGGTCGATCGGGACGCGCCCGCGGTGGAGATCGAGCAGCCTTGAGCGTGTCCTTGGGCCGGAATGCGCTGCTCGCCAAAACGAATGTGCGCGAAGACCTCGGGGCTGTATATCCAGGATCTCCTATGTGGTCCGCACGAGCCCCGCGATCTACAAGATCGACTCGGCCGTTTCGATTAATCCTTCAACGCACGTGAAGTATCGCGCCAAATGTATCCCGTCGATCAGGGCATGGTTTGCCTGTACATTCAGTGGCAAGACTATCCGGTCGCCCTTCTCTTGAAAACGGCCCCAGGCAAATCGCGGCACAGAATCCGATGGAGCAAGCGGCACAGGATGAACCATGGCGGAAAAGGAGAACCACGGTAGTGCGGTCATGTAGAGCATATCATCGCGATCCAGCTGCGTCCCCAGTGATTTAGCCATCCGGGTGTCTTCCATCCGCTGTGCCGCTTCCGCTGCAAACTGCTCGAAGGTCTCGTCGTATCGAAGGAAGCAGAATCG
Source organism: uncultured Thermotogae bacterium (assembly GCA_964582975.1). Lineage (GTDB taxonomy): Bacteria > Bipolaricaulota > Bipolaricaulia > UBA7950 > UBA9294 > CAZDDA01. Next base: position 1,656 of record CAZOUO010000007.1, read on the forward strand.
AAAGACATCTCCGTCACATAAGACCGTTACGCCAGGATGAACAATCTCATGCTCGATAACCTCGTCCCCGCGAATCCGCTGTCGGAACTGCGGGATCGCGTTTGCGGCCCGAGCCAGCACATACACAAGTCCTACGCTGAAAGAGGGAGCACGTTCTTTTAGTGTTTTTCGCAACGACGTGATATCGATATCAGTTGTAATGCTGAAGTACGGATAGCCAAACCCACGGAAGAACTCGTAGTGTTCGCGCCGCGGCCAGTGATCAAGATTGATGCGTTCGAAATGTTCTTCCATGCTTGTCCGACCTTCCCGGATCGACCCTCACTCGAACACAAGTGTTTGTCAACAAAATGTTCTTCGCTCTGTCTTTTCGATTCTAACACGTCCTTTGTTCAACTCCACGCAAGCTCCTTGAATAACACCTGCAAGAGCAGTGCAGAACCAGGAATCGGGGCTGATCTGCTGACAGAAGACGTTACTCCCCGATGGCAAGGTAAGTGTCCCTCGAATTCGCCGCCGCGAGGAATGTGGCCTTTCAAGCGTGCACTACATGACCAGTACGTCTCGGCAGTTGACAAAGCGTACGATATAACGTACGATATGGAGCCACACAAGGAGGTCGCTGATGTCAACCGTTAGAGTGACAGAGGCAAGAGCCAAGCTCTACAGGCTGATCGATGAGGCTGCAGAGTCTCACGAACCGGTCTTCATCACCGGAAAACGGGCCAATGCGGTTCTTCTGTCGGAAGACGACTGGCGATCCATTCAAGAGACCTTACATCTGCTGTCCATTCCCGGCATGAGAGAAAAGATTGTTGAGGGGATGAAGACGCCAATTGAGGAGTGCTCTGAGGACCTCGCCTGGTGAGTTGGCAGGTCGTCTTTACTCGGCAAGCAGCAAAAGATGCCCGAAAGCTTGCCGCTGCTGGATTAAGACCCCAAGCAGAGCAATTGATCGAACTGCTGCGGGCCGACCCGTTTCAAACACTCCCTCAATTTGAGAAGTTGGTCGGAGATCTGGCCGGAGCCTATTCCCGTCGGATCAACATCCAACACCGCTTGGTCTATCAGGTGTTGGAAGAAGAGCGAGTCGTGAAAGTGATCCGCATGTGGACGCACTATGAGTAGACGAGAAGCGCGGAGTCACAAATGACGCGTTGCGGTTTGGGGGTTGTCCCTCGATCTCGGTCGTTTCACAAGGCTGCCGCCGGCGAGCAGTCGCTGAAAGGAGGATCAGAGGTGGAAGCGATCCGAACCGTCACCGAGCATATCGTGGAGGCGATGAACCGTGGGGACGTCGAGGCTTTCTTCGACGTGGTCGCCGAGGACGCTGTCTTCTTTCCGCCCAACGAACTGGCCAAGCGCGGTTCGGAACCGCGCGAGTTTATGACTGACTTTCTCGATCAATACACCGTGCACTTTGATCGCTACGTCGACCAGGAGATCAAGGACGCTAGCGAGCTGGCGGTCAATCACTACTCGTACCGCTGGACCGTAGCCGCGAAGGTCGGCGCTGAGCCCCGAACCGCGGAAGGCCACGGAATCCGCATCCTCAAGCAACAGCCCGACGGCGCGTGGAAGATCACCCACGAGATGTGGAGTGCCTACCGCGCGTAGGAGTGAACCACGTTGCTGATTCTAGGTGGCCGCAGAATGGGAAGACCTCCTGAGATTGGCCGGTGCAAAGAATCAAGGTTTGACCCCCACCGCTCTGAGGTGCCCCTCTCTGCGTACGAAATACAATGATAGAACCCGGTTTTGCGCAACTCCTCGTGAGCGGACGAGCATGCCGTATCGTCTCCTATTCGCGGTCACTCGGGGCATGGAAGCCATGGCGAGCGGAAGCAGCCCACTTGCGCCAGTAGGGAAGTCTCTCAATCAAGAAGCCCTTTCGGCTCTCACCAATCGCGGACTTCCGAATAACTGGCTCCATGTCCTCGATTTGAAGAAGCCTAGCGGCCGATGATGGCCCCAAGGTGAAGACCGGAGGGACAGCGACAGCCTTGTAGGTCCCAGATCCAGTACATCGGACAGTGATGCAGTCCCTCAGATCTACGTCAACTCGGAGCCGATCGTAGGATACTAGCTCCTCGTCCCGGCCGGGGAGAAGAGATCCTCTCAGCTTGGACAGCACCGGATCGTCCACGAACTCTGATCGGCGCCCGTAGATCAGTATCATGTGGAGCGCCGTCGAGAGACGGCGAGTCAGCTCATCTGGAATCCCGTACTCCGCGACGAGCTTCTGAACATTCTCTGGCTCGCCGAACCACACCCGCCATTGGGCCAGTTGATTCCGAGCCTCAGTGAAGTCCGCAGTCAGCCGGCCTCGGGACCTGAAGATCCTCTTGCCGGGCCGCTCGATTTCAATCAGCGTTGGATACCAGGTTTCACTGTGCGAGCTGATCCACATGAAATCTGGTATCTTTGTCTTGAGGCCCGGAAGCCGCGGCTGGGTTATCAGTGCTTCATGCAAAGGTGAGCGGCCTGATGGAACGCCCGGTGTCCGAGCCCCTGGCACAAGCGCAGGATTCCGCTCCAAGAATTCCTGCAGTTCCGGCTCACTCGGATCGCTCTCTAGAAGCTCCCGGAACGCTCCCTCGACCTCTGCTGCATATTCTTGCATCTGAACCGCAGCCGGACCATGCTCGATTTTGTATGTCCGCTCAAGTCCCATCCCGTGCTCCCGCTGATCATCCTACGCCTAGGAATCTCTCCAAACAAACTCGAACAGGAGGAAGGTGGCTGCAGGCTCGCCACTCGACAGAAGCTTGCATAGGTCATCCCGAGTCCGTACGCTCTTCAGGTGCAAGAGGAATAGCCGCAATCATGCATTCGGGTGGACTCCGAGGATGCTTTGGCTTCAATGCGAATTCCGTGGACGCAATACTCATTTCTTGCGTGCAGGGACCGCGTGATCACATCTTTGGTGTGCAGCGAATCGGACAACGCATACCCCATTCATCGTTCGCCCTTCCGGGCGCGGATCATGTCTCAGGACTCCCGCTGGTTGGAGGAATGAGTAGACGGCTCTGCGGTGAGCCAGAATGAAATTGCACATTTGTAGAGGTTCCAGGCTGCGGGTGTTGGTTGTCCTATGTATGGTCTTTCTCTCTTTGGCCCTGACGGTTGACTGCTTTGCCTTAGCATCAAAGGTCCTTCCTCCGCTGTACCTGACGATCGTCGTCCACAACGAGGAGGACACGAGCCGGGGCAGGGTGCCGAAGCGAAACATCCCTGACTACGACGGCAATGAAGCGATCATGAACCACTTCGCGTTCGTGATGCGGGCGTTCGGTCAGATGGCGCAGGATCACGGTGCGAAGATCAACTTCGGCTCGGATTGGACGTTCTCCCGCGGGGTGGCGCGCTACGAGCCGACGTTCTATACCGATCTTGAAGCGATGGGACACGAAATCGATGCACACGCGCACGAGTCGTCAGTGCTGTATCACGAGGTCCGCGAGGAGATCACCCGCGCTGGCGGGCATCCGAGCGCCGTTGCTTCGGGGACGGACGAGACGACGATCCAGGAGCAGCTCGAATACTTTGACGCTTACTACCCGGAGTTTCAGATCCTGTGGGGCGTGGCGATTCCCAGCCACACCGGCGGCGAATGCATAGCCGGCTGGGCGTGGCGGCCGTCGCGCGACGACTGGACGACGCACGATCCGAACGGCGACTACATCTATATCGGCCACGGGGAGTTGGTCAACGGGCTGGAAGCGATCCAAGAAGCGGTTGACAATCGGGACCCTGACCGGATTAACACCTATGCGGTGTTCGTCAGCCCGCGGGAGTTCAAGGCGGCCCCGGGCACTGCAGGGATCGACGATGAGCAGTGGATCGCGCCGACGAACTCGATCCACTACTGGAAGCACCGCATCCGCTGGTGGGACGACTTCCTCGCGGCGATCGATCTTTTGGTCGACGAAGGACTGGTGCAGTACGCCTCGCTGACGCAGATTGCCGAGATTTTTATCGAACAGGAAGACAAGCTCGCCTTCGACTGGACCGAGATTCCCCGCTCCGATGCTTCCAGGCGCGTCCGTAACATCAAGGCTGGCTACCGCTGGAATAGCCTGCCTACGTCAGCCTGAGCCGGGGGGATGTCTTGTGGAGAGAAATTTGCGATCGAAAGACACATGGCTGTCGCTAGGTCTATTTCGCCACTAGGGTAGCTTCTTGTAGGAGGTTTCTAGAAAAAGAGAAGGGCGGACACTCTAGAGTCGTGGCCGCCCTCGTGTGCTTCGATTTCTAGCTGATATCAGTTTTGCCAGCAGTGTCCGCGACCGTAGCCGCTACCGTTGCGGAGCCCGTTTCCGTATCCTGTGGTTTGGCCGTACCCACTTCCATCCAATGGGCGGCTCCAGTCCTCGTCCTCACAGTTGACGATGCCGTCTCCATCGGCGTCCCGTTCGACCGCGTAGGGACAGTCCTCTGTTGGCCCACTGCAATGCCAATCGGCCGCCTCACCTCTTCCGAAGCCGTGCGCCATCGCAAAGACTCCAATCACGAGAAGGCTGATCGCTAACAGCGCCAAGACCAACGTCTTGCTTCTTCCTCGGGTCATTCTTAACCGCTCCTTTCTGATTAAATGCCGGAAAGGTAACAGCAAGATGTGTGGGATGTATGGCTAACTTGTCGAGAGATTGTGGGCGGCATGCAGCGCAAACTGATTGCAGCAGCGGTGACTCTCCGATGCGCAAGAAAGGCTGCGTTGTCCTCTCTCGTCTTCTGCCCTCACGGTTTGACAGACTCACGCTCCGGCATTTTCCGAAATTCTGGAAGATGTTCGTGCATTCACACCTGAAGGAATCAGCAACAGACTACTGGGGAAGCTATGTTTCGGATGCTACCAGTTCGTGAATCGCCAACGGTTCACCTTTGCTCGGATCGCGTACCAATGTCAGCGCTTCCTGTTCACATTTTGAGACACACACACCGCACCCCATGCACTGGGCCTCATCGACGTTGACCACACCGTTCGTTGTGGGGAGCCTACCGCTAGCGAACAGAACTCTTGTGTTGGCGTGTTCGTGGCGATGGAGCCGAGGGGATTGGAACTGCCACGTATCGATGGTCAGATGTTCTGAATTCCAGATTAGGCTAAAACGCAGGGAAAACAGCCTAGGAAGCTAGTTTGGGTGGTTGTGGCCTGCTTTTAACCGCGTGCTGTGGCGTCAGAGCCACGGCTCGATGTGGTGGTCACGAAGGCGTATCGGATGATCGGAGTAGCGAATGATTCCCTGGCGATCGAGAAGAAAGGTGTGCGGGATTCCCTCAACGCCGTAAAGCTGCTTCACCGCCTGCGCGGCTTCGTACGACTCCCATAGTGCCACAACGTTGGAATAGCCGTTCTCCGCAAGGAAGGCGGCCGCGTCCTGCCCGCTTTCGTCAAGGCACACTCCGAGCACCACTAAGCCTTGGTCTCGGTAGCGAGCACCCAGGTCGTCAAGATGCGGCATGGAGTAGCGGCACGGCGAACACCAGCTGGCCCAGAAATCAAGAATCACAATCTGCCCACGGAAGTCCGACAGAGAAACGTCCTCACCTTGAAAGTCCTCGAGGGTGAATTCCGGTGCAACCTGGCCAATTTCGACGCCCACAGGAGCCTCTTCCTCCACATCCTCTACGGTAATCATTCGGATCATGCTATCTCTCGCGCCCCGGTCATCAGTGACGGTAAGTTCCGCAGAATAGGTCCCCGGTGTCTCGTAGGTATGGGTTGTGGTCTCCCCTGTACCCGAGGCTGCGTCGCCGAAGCTCCAATCATAGGAAGCAATGGTTCCATCGGGGTCGGTTGATGCTTCCGCATTGAAGAAGACGGAAAGCGGAGACTGGCCAAATGAAGGACTCCGAGTAAAACTGGCTACCGGTGGGGTGTTAAGTGAGAAGCAACCGCTAAGCAGAGCCAGAGCTCCCATAAGCAACGCACCGATAAGGGCTGACTTTTTTCGTCTCATTTTGCCTTTTCCTCTTAGCAACAGCACTTGATCTGTGCCGTTAAGAATCGCCCACCAGGTTTCTCGTCACAACAGAAGATCTCTCCCACCGACTCATACTCAGACGCTCTAGGTCTCTAATTCTATCCGGAGATTTCAAAGAGATCGTGAGAAGGAAATGAGGAACTCGTGAATCGACACAGCAAGCCCGATACCGAGGTTAGCCAAAAGAGAGGACTGACGCGACCATCGAGCCGTCCTAAGCGAGGTCATGCTCGTCTTTGCCACCGACGACCACGTCCAGGTCGCCGTGGACAAGCCACGCATCCCTCAGGCCTACGGCGGCTTCCACCATCGAGCCGGGCTGTGGTGTCGCCTCAATCCTGATCTTACCTACGTAGAAGACCAGGTTGGTGCACGACGCGGCAACGTGTTCCCGGACAATCCCGCCAACACCGAGCCCAGGGATTGGACGGACATCCGCACTTGGGGCTATCGCACCCCGCCGGCTTCTCAGGTCACCGGCGTGCTCGTTCCACTTGCCGAAGTGGCCGATCGCATTTGGGCAAAAAACTGGGACGCGAATTTGGATCAGACGCTGTTCCACTACTAGCGAAAAGACTTGTGCGCCTTCTGCGAAGAATCCCTTTTAGCCTGAGCTTTCCCCCATTCATGAAAACGGGGCGCCCGTGCGGGCGCCCCGTTGAATTCGGAGGCAAGGCTTTTGCTAGAATCCCCAAGCAGTTGGATCGAAGGTCACCAGATTCTCCGGATCGAAGACCTCGTCTGGTATCTCCTCCGCGGGTCGCCGTCGTTCGAGGATGGTGATCGTGGTCTGGCTCTCCTCCAGCACGTCGCGCGAAACCATTTGCTCAGCAACGAGTTGACCTTCGAACTCCGCCAGGGCGAGGACATCGAGCGTCTGCTCCAGGTTACCGAGATCATTGTAGGCCTCCATTTTCAGCATCACGAATTGTTCTTTGTCCACCCACAACACGGTGCGCACGATGTCCTTGTCGGCATCGGGTTTGGCAGTCGACTCGATGACGTACGCCGCGCGCTCCTCCTCTCCCACAGCGAGCGTTTCTTCTCCGACCAAGACCGCATCGTAGTCCTCGCTCTGATCATCGCCGCCGATGTCCTCGTAGGAGATCGAGCTGCCGGCAAAACTCCCTCCGCGATCCTCCTCGGAGACCAGTTCCTTAGGAATCTCAAGCAGCGGCAAAAACAGCCACAAGCGGGTGTCCTCACCCTCGTCTTCCGGATCGACAGTCAGAAAGATTGTCCCTGCCACGTCCTCTGGCTCGAGGAAGTAGATCAACGACTTGTTCGGCTTGCTCAAGCCGGCAAACGTGTTCGACGCGGACGTGCCATCCGAGTAGAGATTGTCAAAGCGCATCTTGCTAATCATGCTCCCCTGGGCGAGCGCATCACCCTCCTCTTCCATTCGATCCAAGATGTCGTCTGCTGTTAGATCTTGTGCCAGCCCGACACCGCCGGCCAAAAGCAGGATCGACAACGTCCACCCAAATATCCTTCGCCATCTACTATTCACTGTCGTAAACCTCCTTCGTACTTTGAACTATTCGTTTGTTTTCATTCAGAGATTCTTCCACTTGTTCCGCTGGGACGGAGCCCGCCTCCTCGCGGCCCCACACGGGCTTCTTAAGGAAGCTTGGCTGCCACTGCACTAGGATCGCGGGAATGATCGAGATCGCCGATATGGCACTGATCACCATCGTGAGGGCGATCTGCATGCCGAAGAACCGGATTCCTTTGAACGAGGCGAACACGAGGATGAAGAACCCCAGCGCCACGGTGAGAGCGTTGTAGGTGATTCCCCGTCCGGTCGTGCGAACCGTGCCTTGCACCGCCTGTAGTGCGTCGTGGTCTTTGCGGTACTCGCGGCGGAAGCGGGAGATGAAGTGAATCGAGTAGTCGACCCCAATTCCAACCGCGATCGCGGAGACCATCAGCGTCATGATGTCAAGCGGGATGCCGGTGTAGGCCATGATTCCCATGCTAATCGCCACGGTCAGCAGCAGTGGGACGATGGCGATCAATCCGGCAACGATTGAGCCCATCAAAAGAATCACGATCACCGCCACCGCGGCGATCGTCGTACCAAGCCCGATCATCTGGCTCTGAGTCATCCGAGTCATCATTCGATCCATCATCACCGTCATCCCAACCATCCGCGCAAGAACCGCGCTTTCGCCGTTGAAATGGTCGTCCAAATAGCTCTGAACTCGACGTGACAATCTCGACATCTCGCTCGTCGACGGCATCGGATACAGCCCCATGGTCGTCCCTGCCGAGAAGTCGCCGAGCGCCATGTCGCCGAGATTGCCGCCCTGGAAGGTGAATAGCAGCAGAAGTTGCGACACAAGCTTTGGATCCTCGGGGACAACGTAATAGGCTGGATCGTCGGCGTGGAACTTCTGGTTCATCTCCCGTACCAGCGTGGTAAGGGAGATCGTCTTTGTGATCCCCTCTGCCTCCAGGAATTCCTCCAGCGCGACCATTTCGGACAGCAACGCCGGATCCTTCAATCCGTCGCGCTTCTGCGTATCGATCTCTATCATCACCTGTGCCGATCCCGAGAAGTACTGATCGGAGAGCTTCATGATCTGGATCGCGGGATGATCTTCTCCGAGCATCTCCTCGTTGGAGGTTTCGACCCGCAAAAGCGGCAAGCCGGCGACCATCGCCGCGAGCACGATCGCCGAGAAGATGAGCACGGCTCGGCGCCGACCGATCACCAATCGCTCGAACCCGAGCAACACTCGGGTCAACGGTTGCAGGCCCTTCTCCTTTTGCCTTCCCTTCGGCAGCTTGAGCAACGACAGGATCGCGGGAATCAGAACCAACGACAGCACCATCGCCGCCAGCACGCCAACTGCCGCGACTACCCCGAGGTGCTGTTGGGGGATGAAGAACGAAGAAAGAAGGGACAGAAACCCGGCCCCGGTTGTGAGAGACGTCATCACCACCGGCCCCTTCATCTCGTCCATCGTGTTGAGAATTGCGTCTCGTTTGGGCAGGCCCTTGCCCGCTTCCTCGTTGTAGCGATTGAGGACGTGGATCCCGTCGGCGATACCGATCGCCAACAGCAACACCGGGACGATGAATGTGACCATCGTCATAGGGAATCCGACCAGCGCCATGATCCCCAGTGCCATCAACACCGAGAAGATGACTACGGCAATCGGGATGAGGATTCCGCGTAGGTTGAGGAAGCTCAAGAACAGGACGGCCACGATCATGAAGATCGCTAATGGGAGCAGGATCTGCATGTCGCGCCCCATCTCCTCGCTCATCAACGCATCGATGTACGCGTCGCCGTAGATGTAAATCTCGTCGGAGCTGCCTTCCAATGGCTCAATGACCCCTACGATCTCTTCCGTGATTGCCGCCTCATCGGCACCGATCTTGAGCTCGATCGAGATCGCGCCGGCTTTCCCGTCAGAAGAGACCACGTTGTCTCGCAACATGCGGCTTCCCATGATCTGCTCGCGAAAGGCAGCCATCGCTTCAGGGGTCGCAGGCACCTCACCCCCTGGGGCGGCCTTCTGAACGTTTAGGGCTTTCTCCGTTCCCGTGATCACCTGGGCCGATAGCGGGCTAGAGACCGACTTCACACCGGGGATCGCCTCGAACTCCTCTTCTATCTGCTGGATCTTGCTGAGAGTCTCCTCATTGAAGATCCCGTTCTCATTGACCACCATCACGAAGATCCCGAACGCGCGGCCGTAGCGTTCCTCGGCCTCGTCCATCAGCTTGACGACCGGATCATCCTTGCTCATGAATTCGCGAAAGTCGGTCTCCATAGACAGATTCGAGATCGCTGCCGTAAATCCGACGACCACGACGAGAACAATCCCGATCGTCCAGATCGGGTGGTCGACCGTTAAGGCAAACAGTGATTTCAGCATTTTCTTCATCGCAACAAGCCTTTCTTCTGATACAGCGCCGCAAGCAATCCGGGCCACAGGTCTTCACTCACGTCGATCGCCTCGCCGATTCCCTGGAAGATCTGATCGACGATGTGCGAAGCGGTGTCCACCCCGGCGCGCACTGTCGGTGCCAGGGATTCCAGCCCTGTGGTCGCGAGCCAGATCTGGCTCACCGAGTCGTCATCGAGTCCACGGGGAAGAATCAGGATGATGTCGAACGGGGCCTGATCCAGCGACGCCCCGACGAGTGGATCCTCGTAGCTTGACTCCACATCGACCAAACGCACGCTGACCTCAAATAAACGCAATCCCTTTAGTGCTCCCGCCAACGCACCCACTCGCATGGTGGAGGCAAACGTCTTCGTCTCATCGACGAGCAGGAGGCGGACGCCAGCTACATTTTCCTGGCCGGTTGTCTGGACCGATAAGCCGATGCCGACCAGGATACAGCACATTACGAACCAGACTACATATCGATATTTCATTGCAAGTCCTTTCTATTTGTGTAAGGCCAATCGTTTCTTCAGAAGCTGCGGACGTTGCTTCTCCCAGCGCTGCGCAAACCCAGGCAACTCCTTCTCGACAAAGTCGAAGAACACCTGCATTTCGATCAACCGTTCCTTCATCTCAAGGGGCTCACCCGCGAGTGTCTTCAATCCTTGATCCGCCAGTGCGTGGTGCTCCTTGAGGTATCCCATTTGCTGTGTAAACAAATCAGACCACAGGTTGGGACGAGGGCGGTAGTAGTGCCGCCGATGCCCGGGCATACTGATCTTCTCGATGATCCCCAGGCGAAGGAGGATCTGCGTTGCCGAGCTGATCGAACCCTTACTTGCTTGCAGCTGCTCCGCCAGCTCATCCATCGACATCTGCGGCGGCACACAGATCATCAGTGCACCCAAGACTCGGCCTGCCATGTGCGGCAAGCCGTGCTCCTCCAGCGTGTCACCGGCGTCTTCGATGAACTGTCGTTTTGCCTTTTGCTTCTCGTTCATGGCTACTCCTCTTTTCAAAAGCCGCGCAATTATAAAGGTTCGAAACATTTTGTCAAGACAGAACGTTTGAAACAAAAGTGAACTCACAGCGAAACACAATGAGAACTGAATTCTAAATGAATACCGCTCCAAAGCAAGTCAACGAAGAGTTCTCTAGACTTCGATGGGAGTTAGCTGCTGCGCTGTTGCCAACAACATTAACTCGCGCACGGTTGTGAAGCACCGTTACGTGGGGGAGTTTTACGCGTTGCCACCAACAGGCCGACCAGAACCAACGCTCCCCCCACGCCCGTGCGCCAGGTGAACGCTTCACCCAACACGATCACGCCGAGCAGCACGGCCACAACGGTCGTGAACGGAATGATCAGCCCAGTTCGCACTGGACCGACCTGCTTGAGCAGCCAATAGAGGAGCACGAAAGCCAACGCGGAGCCGATGACTGCCATGTACAGCAAGGAGGTCCAGGCCATTGCTGTCCAATGGAAGTGGACGGGGGAGCCTTCCAAACTCAAGCCCAGAGCAACGAGCGGAATGCAACCGACGGTCATCTGGATCGTTGTGAGGATCATCGGGTCAAGATGCTGCGCGAACCGCCTCACAAGAACGGAGGAGATCGCCGCTGCAAGCGCGGCTCCTAGAACGGCTACCGATCCCCAGAATACCAAGGGATTGGAAAACTGCAGCTGCTTGGAGAAGATCAGGGTCACTCCAACAAGCCCCACCAAGATGCCGCCCAGATTCCACCGCGTCATCCGCTCACTAGGAAGAAAAACGTGGGCCAACAGGAGCACGAATAGCGGAAGTGTCCAGAACAGGATTGAGGTGAGGCCGGCCGGGATGTGGTTTTCACCCCAGTAGATCAGACCGTAATCCACGCTGAAGGTGAGAAGGCCTGTAGTCACCATCACTACCCAATCCCGTGAAGCCTTTGGAAGACGGACGCGGCGCATTCCCAGGATCGCCCACAGAAACGCGGCGGCGATGAAGAATCGCTGACCGGCAAAGAGAAACGGTGGTAGATCTTCTAACCCAAGCTTGATAAACAACCAAGTTGAACCCCAGATGAACCCAAGCAGCAGCCAGACAAGCGATGTCTTCTTCAAGCCAAGCACTCTCCGCATGGCGAGTTGAGCGACAGTCTATCCGATCGAACAGTCAGCCGCACGATAGCAGCCTGCTCCAACGAACAAGGCAAACGCTTCAGAAGACTCAAGAATGGTGTTGATCAACCGCTTGGCGTGCGTTAATCCGTGTACAGTAATCTAGCTTTGGATTTACATCAGCGCTGCACATTATCTGATAGAAATACAAAGGACACATGTCGGCACGGAAAATCTGGCAGATGGACCCTACGTGTCGGACAGGCAACCGCGCCTGACTCATCAGAAACTGTTAGTCTGGCACCATGAAGAAGATCGTCATTGTCGGTTTTATCGTAGCCATCGTGGTCGTGATCTCGCTCGTTCTTGCCGGCGCTTTTCGTCGTTCCCCTGACACCGTCGAAGTCGCGGCAGCGGTACCCGTGAGACCCGCTATAACGATTGTTCTTGATCCTGGGCACGGAGGATGGGATCCAGGTGCAGTCGTCGGAGAGTTTCTGGAGAAGGACATCAACCTGGAGATCGTTTCCCGCGTGAAAGCCCTTGCCGAGGCCCATCCCGATCTTGCTCCGGTGCTGACCCGAGAATTGGACGTCTGCGTCGAAAAGACAGACCGCGTTCAATTGGCCGATCAGGTGGGAGCGGCCCTCTACCTCTCAATCCACGTCAATGCTTGCGACTACCCCGAGGTGCACGGGGTCGAAACCTGGGTTGATGACACGCGCGAACCGAGTGACTCAAGCTGGGTGTTGGCAAGTGCCGTACAAGATGCGGTAGTAGAGGCCACGGGAGCCCGAGATCGGGGCATCCGATCCCAGCAGCTCTACCTCCGCCACACGGCGCTTCCTGCTGCGTCGATCGAAGTGGGCTTCCTCACCTGCGACGAAGAACGAGCCAAGCTGCTCGACCCTGTCTATCAAGACCAGATCGCTCGTGCCATCGTGGACGGCATCCTCACGTTCCTCGAAGCGAGCAAGGTTCTGACGGCAGCTGAACCCGTCACATCGTCCAGTGGCGGCACATAGCCGCGACACGTCTAGAGACAAACGTTCCGTCCCCACCGTGAAGTCCACAGTTGTGCTTGGTATTATCCCTACGTCCCAGCTACATTGAACAGAACAAGGCTTCGGACTTGAGCGATGAACAAAGCAGGACCTGAGCAACGCGGCAAAATGAACAAAATGACACAACGGTGGCACAGTCTTCCCTCGGAGGAGGTTTTCTCCGCGCTGGAAGCAAGCGCAGGGGGATTGAGCACGAGCGAAGCGGCGCGCCGGTTGGCCCAAGTTGGTCCCAACGAGCTAGCAGCGCGCAAAAAGAAGCCGGCGTGGACGCTTTTCCTGGAGCAGTTCAGAAGCTTCCTTCTGATCATCCTTGTCGTTGCTGCCGTCGTTTCCGGTGTCCTCGCCGTGATGGGCGAAGGCGACATTTGGGATCCCATCTTGATCCTCGTCATCGTCCTTTTTGCCGCCGTGTTCGGCTTTGTCCAGGAATTCCGCTCGGAACAGGCGCTGGAGGCGCTGCAGAAGATGGCTGCACCGACCGCGCTGGCTCTCCGTGACGGTGAGCCGAAGGAGATCCCAGCAAGAGAGCTCGTCCCCGGCGACGTGATCCTGCTACAAGTCGGGGATCGCATCCCCGCTGATGGCCGCGTCGTCGAGCAGATGAATCTGAAGACTAACGAAGCGCCGTTGACGGGTGAGTCCCTGGCCGTTGAGAAGACGCTCGAAGCGATCCCTGAGGAAGCCCAAGTTGCCGATCGGACGAACATTGTCTACACCGGCACAACGGTGGTCTACGGCCGAGGGGAAGCGGTGGTGACTGCGACTGGAATGGCCACCGAGTTCGGCCGCATCGCAGGCATGCTCGAAGCCGTGAAGCCGCCGCCAACGCCGCTGCAGGTCGGTTTGAACAAAGCAGGTAGAATCTTGGGGATTGCCTGCTTGGGGATCTGTGCGGTGGTGGCTGGGGCAGGGCTGGCTGTTGGCATGTTCAAAGGAATTCTTGGCGCGTTCATCTGGGGAGTCAGCCTTGCGGTCGCTGCCGTCCCCGAGGCCCTACCTGCTGTGGTGACCATCGCCCTGGCAGTCGGGGTGCAGCGGATGGCGAAACGCCACGCCCTCGTCCGACATCTACCCGCAGTGGAAACGCTCGGGTGTACGACCTATATCTGCTCAGACAAGACGGGTACCCTGACTCAAAACGAAATGACGGTGAAGAAAGCCTTCGCGGAGGGGCGGCTTATTGAGATTTCCGGCGTGGGCTATGAGCCAAAAGGCGAGTTCCACTCTCAGGGGAAGGCTTTCGATCCGAGGCAGGAGCCCAATGTAGAGAAGCTTCTTACAGCCGGCGTCCTGTGCAATGACGCACGCCTTCAAAGCTCCAGCGGGAAATGGCAGATCCAAGGCGATCCCACGGAAGGTGCCCTGCTGGTTGCGGCTGCCAAGGCGGGATTCGAACACGAAGAGTTGGGACGCGAATACCCACGCATCGACGAAGTACCCTTCTCCTCGGAGCGGAAACGGATGACCACCCTGCACGAGACGCCCGATGGAACGATCGCCTATTCCAAGGGAGCTGCGGAGGTGATCGTCGGCCAGTGCAATCGGATCTTCTCAGATGATGAGGTACAGAACCTTTCTCACGACGAGAAGGATAGGATTCTGGAGCAAGGCCAAACCATGGCTGCGGATGGATTACGTGTGCTCGGCTTGGCTTACAAGAACTTATCGCACGATGAATCGAGTGGCACCGCCGAGCAAGACATGATCTTCCTCGGACTCGTCGGCATGATTGATCCTCCCCGGCCGGAGGCCAAGCAGGCCGTTCAGGTTTGCGACCAAGCGAAGATCAATTCGGTGATGATCACCGGTGACCACAAGCTGACCGCAATGTCAGTCGCCCGGGAACTTGGACTGCTGGACGAGCTCTCCGTTAGCCTGACTGGCAGAGAACTCGATGAAACAGGCGACGAGGAGTTCTACAACGAAGTCGAGCAGGTGCGCCTCTACTCGCGCGTGTCACCGGCGCACAAGATGCGGGTGGTGGAGGCGCTGCAGAAGAAAGGGCACGTCGTGGCGATGACCGGCGACGGGGTCAACGACGCTCCAGCGTTAAAGCGGGCCGATATTGGGGTCGCCATGGGGATTACCGGTACGGATGTCAGCAAGGAGGCCGGAGCGATGGTGCTGACCGACGACAACTTCGCTTCCATCGTGGCCGCCGTGGAAGAAGGCCGCCGGATCTTCGACAACATCAGAAAGTTCCTCATGTATCTGCTCTCCTGCAACATCGGCGAGGTCCTGTTGATGCTGATCGCGTTCATCGTTACCACTCTGATCGGCAAGCACGCAATCCCGTTGGTGGCGCTACAGATCCTGTGGGTGAACCTGGTCACGGATGGGCTTCCCGCGCTCGCCCTCGCCGTGGATCCCCCTGCTCCGGATGTGATGCAACGGCCGCCGCGCCGTGCCAAAACGGGGATCTTCTCGCGACCGGTGACGACCTTCATCGGGGGAGTGGGCCTGTGGACCGCGCTGGCCACGCTCGCGGTCTTCCTGTGGGCCCTTCAATCGGGACGAAGCGTGACCGAAGCCCAGTGCCTGACGTTTATCACACTGGTGATGATCGAGCTGTTCAACTGCTTCAACTGCCGCTCCGAGCGGCAGTCCCTGTTGAGAATCGGCGCCTTTGGGAATCGGTGGTTGCTCGCGGCGGTTGCCTCGAGCTTCCTGCTCACGCTGCCGCTGCTGTACGCACCGTTCCTGCAAGGCCCGTTCCGCACGTTCGCGCTCGGCCCTTCCGACTGGGGTATCGTGTTGCTCGGGGGGGCAAGCGTCATCGTGGCCGCAGAATTGGGCAAGCTCGTCGCGCGACATCGACACGCCTAGTTCGGGTCCCCTAGGCTCCAAACCGCCTGAGATCTGTTCGTCATATCTTGGAAGCCTCCGATTGACAGATACGGCCATCGCCTGCTAGCGTGTCTCAGTGGAAAGAGGAGGTGTGCTTCGGTGGAATCACGGATCACCTGGTTCATCGCTGCTGCCCTGGGGCTCACGATCATCTCGCTCGTGACGTCGCTCAACCGGCAGTTCCGACACGACATCCGAGCAGCCTATGAGCGTCTAGAGAGCTATCAAGACACCATCGCCCAGACCTCGTGCGGGCCTATCCAGTACGCGACGCTAGGCGACGGCCAGCCTGTACTGGTCATCCACGGAATCATGGGGGGAGTCGACCAGGGACTCATCCTCGGAGAGGGGCATCTTCCCGCAGGGTATCGATCCATCGCCCCCTCTCGATTCGGATACTTGGGCTCGCCGCTTTCCGAGCTCGCAACGCCCGCCAGCCAGGCGGAGGCCTTCGCTTGCTTGCTGAACACGCTTGGTGTCGAACGTATCGCCGTCCTGGGGGCGTCAGCCGGGGCGACATCAGCGCTTCACTTCGCGCTGCGGTACCCCGACCGTTGCTCGTGCCTCATCCTGATCTCGCCCAATGCCCCTGGCGAAGTGGATGTCGTCCCTCCGCCCAAACCCGTCGCCAGCGTCATGTATCGTTCTGACTTTGGCTTCTGGCTCATGACCAAGTACTTCCGTGGCACGATGGCCTCGATGCTGGGTGTGCCGGAAGGTTTCAGTTTGACGCTGGAGTTCCAGGCCGCGATCGATGAAGTGATCGCGACCGTCCTCCCCGTCAAGGTTCGCGCGGATGGAGCGCTCTTCGACCTGTTCGAGTCGAATCCTGCCATCAACGAGTTCCCGCTCGAGAACGTCGGCGTACCTGTTCTGGTCATCGGCGCTATCGATGATCCTCTCTCACTCTTTCGGAACACGAAGTCACTTGCGGACCGGATCCCAAATGCGGAATTGCTGACAATCGAAGATGGCGGGCACATGATGCTCGGACACGGCGATGAAATCCGCACGGCCATCGCCGCTTTCCTAGCGGAACACTCCAATGCGAACACATAGCCCGCAGGCGAAATCTCTGGAACCGCAAGGGGAGGTTCGATGAAAGCGATTGTCTACGACAGGTACGGCCCACCGGAAGTTCTTCATGTCCAAGACGTGCCGAAGCCGGTCCCCGCGAACAACGAGGTCCTCATAAGAGTACACGCGACAACTGTGCCCGCAGAGGAACCTATGATTCGCGGCTTCACGTTCGCTCCCCTTTTCTGGCTTCCGGTGCGGATTGCCTTCGGTCTATTCAGGCCACGGAAGCGGATTCTAGGAAGTGAGTTCTCCGGGGTGGTCGAATCCGTGGGAAGCCATGTAACACGATTCAAGTCGGGTGACGAAGTATTCGGCGTTGATATCAAGAACCGTGGTTGCTATGCGGAGTACAAGTCTCTGCCAGAGGACGGGGTCCTTCTCCCAAAACCGGCGAACCTCACCTTTGAGCAAGCCGCTCCCGTTTGCGGGGCGCTGGCTGCGTGGAATCTGCTTCGCGACAAGGTTCCTGTCAGACGAGGGCAAAGGGTCCTGATCAATGGCGCCTCCGGAAGCATTGGCACGGCCGCAGTGCAGATCGCCAAGTACTTCGGCGCAGAGGTGACCGGGGTCTGCAGCGCAGCGAACTTCGATCTCGTGAGGTCCCTTGGGGCAGACAACGTCATCGACTACACGAAGGAGGACTTCACGAAGCGAGGCGAGACATACGACATCGTTTTCGACGTCGTGAGCACGAGTTCGTTCCTGCGTTGTCGACGCTGCCTTACAAAGACAGGAGCCTACATCTCAGCGCTTCCGACGCCTTCGATCCTTCTCCAGACGCTCTGGACCTCACGCTTTGGCAGTAGGAAGGCCGTATTCTCGGCAACGGGTCTTCGGCCAGTTTCGATACGGCTGGCTCTGCTGAAAGAACTCACAGCACTTGTGGAAACTGGCAAGATCTGGACAGTGATAGATCGACGCTATCCGCTTGAAGAGATTCGTGCAGCGCATCGCTACGTCGCCACGGGCCGCAAGAAGGGTAGCGTCATTATCAACGTCGTCGCACGACAGGAAGGGGGTGATTGAGCTGTGGTGAGTGTGAGAGTCACGCTCTCCGGAGTGTGGGTGGCACTGATGCTGACGTACCTACTGGGTGATGTTCTGCGCATCTTCGCTGGCGACTTCACCGGGGGAGAAATAGGCGGCAAGACAGCTACTCAAGGAATGTGGATCGCGGCTGCAGCTCTGATGCTGATTCCTATCATCATGGTGGTCTTGTCCTTGACGATTGCGTACCCCGCGATCCGCTGGATCAGTGTTGTCGCAGCGGGCTTCCTCTTCATCTTCAATGCTGTCGGCCTTCCCACGTACCCAGGCCTCTACGACAAGCTTCTGATAACCGTCGGCCTAGGGTTCAACGGCCTGACGATCTGGCTGGCATGGACATGGCGAGTTCCTGCGTAGCGCCGAACGACCAAGCGTCACCACTGCACAGCTACCGAACGCGTTCTACATTCAGTCCCCCAGGCTCTAAACTACCACAGAGCAGTCAGAACGAAAGTTCTGCCTACAGTCGTATAGGCCCCAAACCTCCCTACCTGTCTTAGGGCCTACGGCAACGACGTCAATTGCCTAATTAGAGCTTGACCCGTTGGTAACTGGGGGCAATGCAGCTACACTTCTTTTCGGAAGAAGATAAGGCGGAAGTTGCTCCAAGCTTCGAAGGGAAACAGGATATGATGCGGCCGAAAGTGCACTTCAAGGTAACGGAACTAGTTCTGCATTCTGGGTCCCTTCATCCTGCTCACGACAATCTGCGGATTGCCCACGTCAGTGATCCCCACATAGGGTGGTGCACACCCGATTCGCAAATAAGGGAGGCAGTCAGAAGAGTGAACCGGGCACGAGCGGACCTAGCTTTCATAACTGGGGATTTCTTCACTGTTCCCGGAGCCATGCAGATAGATCGGCTTGAGCTTCTGGCAGGAATCACCTGCCCTGTATATGTCACCCTCGGTAACCATGAGCGCGGCGCACGTGCCTTAGTGATTCGCAATGCCATGGAGCAGTATGGTTATACCGTGCTGCAGAATGAGACCGCTTGCATCGAACATAATGGCTATCCCATCTGTATCATTGGGATTTACGGCAGGTTGGACTCAAGGGCCTGCATGCGGGACATGCTGCCCGACTGTGAAACGTCCACGACGATCATTGCATTGGCTCACAACCCAGCAGCAGTCCATAGCCTCCCGGACAATAGCGGTTGGTTATGCCTCAGCGGCCACACTCATGGAGGTCATATCGTCATACCCTGGATAACAAGGCGACTATTCCGAGCCTGCGGTCAGCCGTACATGGCCGGGCGTTATGACGTGAATGGGAATGTGCTCTATGTGAACAGCGGTCTGGGTTATGGCTATGGAATCCTGCCTCGCCTAGGAACATCTCCAGAAGTAGCGGTTTTCACGCTGAAGTGCCGCATCACGAACCCGGAGTCTCCGGATGCCACCGAAACCAACCCCATGCTCAGGCGAGCGCTTGATGGCTAACCGCTTGACCAGCCCCCCATGATAATGATTGCCTTGTCTATCGTTACACTTCTCTGGTTTTATCGTTGATTGAAGAAATATGCTTTCCTCGTGACAAGAAGACTGATTAGAGCAATTACTCCCAATACGAGAAATATATAGGCCTGAGGGCATACCATCGACCACTTGAGGATGAATAACTCGTATCCTCCTTGGATCAATCCATTCGCAAGCATCATGACACCCCAGAAGACACCCAGTATCCAGGCATATTTGTTCCCGTGTTTAAGCCCAAGAGCGCAGAATATCCCGAGTACACCGATCCAGATTTCTTCCCATAGAGGTTTTAGCATCGCCATGGTGAGAAATCCGGAAGTGGCTTCGTCCAAGTTGCTTACTTCCAAGGTCGAATCCGTGAACATTGTCAACGCGTGTTCAAGAACGGTATCGCCGCTGGTGAGGGTAAGAGCAGTCCAGACGGTGAAGAGAACTGCAAGAACCATCATAACCAGCCAGACACGGCTACCGGATCCTTTTTCTGTTATCATTTGAGAACTCCTTTCCAGAATAAGATAGGTGATTTTCGTCCGGGGCTCTAGACGGTAATCACTATCTTGCCCTTGACGTGACCCTGTTCGGCGTACCGGTGAGCCTCGGCGATATCGCTGAGAGGATACGTCCGGTCGATAACCGTCCTTATCTTTCCTGCCTCAATAGCATCCTTCAAAAAGTCGAGGTCGTCCGGCTGATACACGGGCATCCCGAATTTGGCTTTCTTACCGCCTAACTTTGAAGTCCATAACATCTGTAGAAGGAGCGGAACAGTAGCAACGGTGGAAAGATAGATGCCATTCTGACTCAGCGAGTTCTTACATTGTGAAAACGACCTCTTGCCCACCGCGTCGAAGATGATATCGTACGTCTCTCCGTTTCGCGTAAAATCCTCTTTCGTATAGTCGATTACCATGTCCGCGCCGAGTGATTCTACCATTTCCAGGTTCGTCGTACTGGATACCCCGGTCACTTCGGCACCGAAGAGCTTTGCCAGTTGTACACCGAAGATACCCACCCCGCCGGACGCTCCATTGACAAGGACCTTATCGCCACTCTTGATATGCCCGTAATCCCTGAGGAACAGCAACGCACAACCGGCCCCGAACGTGACCCCGGCAGCTTCCTCAAAGCTCATGTTATTTGGCTTGATACCTACCCTATCTTCGGGCATGCAATTATATTCAGCGTGAGCGCCGGGCGGCGGCCCTCCTCCGTAGACTTGGTTGCCCGGCTTGAACCGTGTTACCCTTTTGCCCATCGCTTCCACCTCTCCTGCATACTCGACTCCGAGTACGCGATATGAAGGCTTCGGCTTCAGCAGACCGGTCATGAACCGGGCGATAACCGTTTTACCATTGCGAAATCTCCAGTCCATCGGGGTTACTGTAGTAGCCTTTACTTTGATGAGCACCTCGTTGTCTTTGGGGATAGGTTTTTCTACCTCTTTCAGTTCAAGAACATCTGCTGGTCCATATTTCGTATAGAAGATTGCTTTCACATCGCCCCTCCTTCACTTGCCTATGGTAGCCTGCCCGGCTAGTCGGTCCACTCTTGGAGTTAGTCCAAACAGTGTTGGACCTGCCATTATCACTTGACCACTTGATAGATCAAAAACGGGGCCCCTTTGATCCTGCGTCATTGCGACCCGGTAAGGGGGTTGAGGGAGAAAGCAGAGGTTGGCGATACAAGGAGTGAGCCGTACCCAGCCAGAAAGATGAATTGTTGATCAACATATCAAGAATTCCCGACCTCACACAAGCGGTGGTGTCGGGCCGCTTCAGACTCTCGCAGAGCTCTTCCCTTCGGGTAAACTGACTTCGTGGTACAGAAGCTACCACGCGGCGGCCAACACAGAAGTTCTACAATCAGTCCCCCAGGCTCCAGAAGAACCGTGTTTCTTCTGTTCCCAACTTGAGATCCACGCGAATCCTCGTACCCTGCCAATTCTGTCCTATTCCGGAAGTGCATTTCAGGTAAAGTTTTTCGAGTTCGAATCCCCTAGGCTTGCGTGATGTGCATTACATTCGCCCACGTCCATTGATCCGGGTACTAGCTCTACTGCTGGACCGATTTCGGGGGGGGGGCGGG
>CAZOUO010000007.1:23262-38257 GCA_964582975.1 uncultured Thermotogae bacterium
CCCCTTCCCTCCGCGCGCCTGTGCGCGGGGGCGGGCCCCGGCGGGGGGGGGGGGGCGCCCCATAGCAGGCAAGATACCGGGTGAACTGAATTACACCACCCTTTGCTGCAGCATAGCTTGGCGGGCTCGCGGTTGTTACGTCATCATATATTCTAACATCGGGCGAGATGTGCCCATACATCGCCATGAGTTCTGCAAGGGAGAAGCCCCTCGCGAGCAAGCAAACGAGCACTCGCCTTCAGTAGCCTGACTCCTGCTTTTTCTCTGGGAACACCTACTCAATTTGGGACGGGAAGCGGACTCGTTTCGTACCGTGTCACCGGAACTGCCCCCTTTGGCCGGGAACGCCCTTATCTTCTGGAACGATGCGAGCATGCCGCCCCTCACCATCTGCCGCCCGACTGGAGCGCACAGCATCCCTTCCGAGGAATCAGGAGAGCGAAGGATACGCGCCTGGAACTTCCTTTCTGGGCTTGTCGATAGTGCCTCGTTCGTCTAAGATCTTGCCCACAGGAGGGAGTTCATGAAGAGGGTGCTTGTTGTCTATGCATCGGTTTACGGCTCGACGCGAGAGGTGGCGGAGAAGGTCGGGGAGGTTCTTGTCGAACACGGGATCGAGCTGACGGTCCGCGCAGCGGAGGACGTCGATACGCTGGAGGGAGTTTCGGCCGTCGTCCTCGGTGGCGCACTGTACTACTTCCGGCTTCACAAGGACGCACGGCGGTTCCTTTCGCGACACCGCAAGGCGCTCAGAGATCTACCGTGGGCAGTCTTCGGGATGGGCCCGACCAATGACAAGGAAGAGGAGTTCACCGGAGCACGAAAGCACCTGGACCGCTCGCTGGGCAGGTTCAAGGAACTTTCGCCCGTGGCGACCGCGGTATTCGGTGGGAAGCTCGATCCAAAGGCTCTCCGGTTCCCGCACAAGCTCCCAATGCCGGCAAGCGACATCCGCGATTGGGACGCGATCCGCGCCTGGGCGCAGTCGCTGCCTGCCGCACTCGGCCTGGATGACACGCCTGCCTAGGCGCGGCAAAGGATCATTCGGACCCCGTGCCCTGGCGGCCATCTCTGAGTTCGAAAGCTATCCAGTACACTAGGCTCCAAACCGCACTGGTTGCAGCGCCGCTGTCGACTTGCGTTCGTTCAGGCGAGAGCGCATCAAGGAAGTTAAACCGGGGCGGTCGCAGCAACAGCACGCTTGTCTGGCGCGAGACCTACGCTATTGATTCCTTGAAGCGCTCAAGGCCTTCACGCTCATGATTGAGCTCGGTCCGGAAGTCCGCCAGTGGGATCACATCCACATCGTGTACATGATGAAGAGGAAGTCTGTAGATCAGCTCGAGCAGTTCGTTGTGCGATGCGGCATCGACGATGAACGCGTCGGCCTTCCTTCCTACGATGCCGCCTCCTGCCAGGATGGTGCCTTCTTCCTCCAGCCGGATCATGATCTCGTGCTGTTGGTGGACCTTCTCTACGTGCTTGACGAGCGCTTGCGGATCGGCGGGAACCTTCTCCTCCATCATTTCCAACGTTACTAGGTACTTCACTTCGCTCACCTCCCTTCTAGGTGCAGTTGAGATGCTTGGCCAGTCTAGCAACCCACGATTGATAGGCCAAGTGAGATCCACTTCGTGGCCGGCTGATCTTCTCACCGCAGACGTGAACCGCTGGCAGCATCGATCTCATCACTAGCCCAGTTCGTCGGTGGAGCTCAGGTGGCTGAGGTGCGGTTACTATGAATTGGCTGGATCCCCCGGGGGGATGTAGACTGATACGTGCCCGGAGTATCAAGGGTGGAGGAGGTGACGATCTGATGCCAAGGTTTATCGCTGCGCACACGATGCCGATGACAGAGGAGCAACTGCAAGCGCTAGCTCAGAAGACAGCTCCTCCGGATGTGAGTTGGATCCGCACGTTCTGCGGGTTCGACGACAACAAGCACTTCTGCGAGTGGGAAGCTCCCAGCAAGGAAGCTGTGAAGGAGGTCCTGTCGCAGGAAAGCATCCCGTACGACGGCATCTACCGCGTGCAGATTTTTGATGTAGCTTCCAGGGCCCTGGAGGCCTAGCGGGCGACGTTGGCCCTGGACACGTAACCTGGTCCAGCGTTGGAGCTAGCAGCGAGCCGCTGAGTGCGACCTCATCAGGCGATGACCAAGATCGTGCCGGCTTTGCTCCAAGGCGACGCGGTGGTCGAGTTGGCTACCGGGGTCACGTGTCACCACGACACAGCCAACGAACGAGTTCTACAATCAGTCCCCCAGGCTCCATTCCCCTTTGGTTCTTGGAGGCGAAGCTCCGTTGAGAGCCCCGCCTCCTCTCAACTCCTACTCACAGCAGATGTCATCGATCCACAGTTCTTGGCCACCGATGATCAGGGACGCCCGGACGATCGTCCCATCAAGTGTGTAATTGGAGGGCCTGATGGGGCCCTCGAGCTTCACCATTCCTCGATCGTTGCCGTACCCGTTGGTCACGGTGACTGGGACTCCGCCGATGACCGCGCCGTTGATGCTGGCGAAGTCCTCGAAGTTGCGGAAGTCCCCGTTGACGCCGAGGTTGATGTTCCCTCCGTACTCGCCGAAAAGGAACGTCACACCTTCGCAGACCCCGGGCAGTGTGACCGCGAGGTTCACGTTGTTCGTCCCGACCTCCTGGCCGGATCCGCCGGCGTACCCTGCAGTCCCGATATCAAGGAAGCCATCGTAGGTCCACATCCCGCTGCTCCACTGGAACGGCTGGACCTCGATCTGCGCACCGCTGTCGAAGAGTACGTCGTGGACGACGTACATCCCCGGCGCCGGATCTTCGAAGTCGATGCAGTCCCCGGCGGGTGCCCCGCCGCCCTTCACGAGCTCGAAGGTCAGTGTGTTATTCCGCTCATCCGCTTCTTCGATGGTGTTCCTCGGATCGAGGACGACTGCCATCTCGTGAAGACCTTCTTCGACCGGTATCTCCAACGGAATCATGAGTTCTTCGCCGGGGGCGGGAGGCGCCATGTACTCTTGGTGGATCCGCTCGCCGTCGAGCAGGAAATCGATGACCAGCGACTCACGTATCGGTAGGCGACCCTCGTTCTTCAACCACAGTTGAACCTGAAGATAGGGGCCGATCACATCCCAGATCGTCCTTGGTAGAACTCGCAGATCAGGTAGCTGCACTTCCAACCGTTGCCGCCGGACGAGTGCCGGCACAAGCTTCAGGTCTGAATCACCCGCAAACCGCATGCACCAGCCTTGAGTAGTCGGGGCGCAAGCTGGATAGTCGGCCAAGGCGTATAGATATGCCTGATAGATCGTCTTCCCTTGCGAGCAGTACTTGAAGAACGCGTCCTGCCACTTCACCGAATACCCCCAGCACTTCGAACCGCAATGCCCACCGCCCATGCCACAGTAGCCGACGGTTGCCGTGTCATTTGAAGACCCTTTCCGCAGCTCATAAGAGAGGCTGCCTGCTCCGGTGTTACACATCCCACCACAGCTACCGATAAAGGAAAAGGGCATCGGGTTGTACGACGAGATCCAGTTCTTGATCTCAGCCGCTGACGTGTGCTCGTAGGTCTTATTGCCGACGCAGCCGCTCGCGAAGCCGGTGCTCCCGCCGTGCGCGAGTTCGTAGAAGACCGCGGTGGTCAGGCTCTGGATATGGCTCTTGACCTTCGCTTCCGCCGGGTACTTCACCGACTCCGTGGTGTATCCCATCTTGGTGAACCACGAGGCAGCGTTCTTGTACCAGGCGTCCCACGAGCCGCAGCAGTTGGCACAGACCAGCTTCCCCGTCTTCGGATGATAGTAGTTGCCGGGATTATGGGGGCCGGTGAGGGAGAATCCAGTATACGGCGGCGGAATCGCATACCCGAGGAACTCCCCGGTCACCGCGTCGATGATTGAAACCGCGAGATACACCGCATCGCCCTCGCGACCGAGGATCCGGCTGACAACCCAACACGGGTTCCGGGTGTAGACCGGATGGACGTCCGAGTCCAAGGCGATGTAGTACAGCTCCGCGTAGACGATCTCCCCGCCGACCTCCTCGATCGCGAATTCCCTTGGCAGAATATCCGGGAGCACCTCCGGGAGGTCTGTCCTCCAGTGGCGATCCTCCTTCACGAGCTCTCCGGTGGCAAGGTCGTACTGCCGGACGATGTAGTCCCCCTCCACGATCGCCTCACCGATCATCCTCTGGTGGAACTCCACACGGAGGTCCCCGATCACCATCGTCTCAAACTCGAGGTCGCGTTCATCCTGACCGAAGGCCGAAAGGCCTATGAGAAGCACGATCGCGATTCCGAACAGAACCCGCGCGACCCACCCTCCTGCTCCGTCTCCGTCATTCCTCAACACCCATGAAAGCATTCTGACCTCCTTGCAGTTGTGTTTCCGCCAGAGATCCAAATCACCCATTCTCTAATGGCGCCTGTCTCACCTCCATAGAAGTCTGATGCGTGGATCTTCATTCGCACTTTTCAATTCTGCTTCCACACACCACCTTCTTGCGAGAGGACCATCTGTTCCTGGGGGATAGGGATTAGGGTCGATCAGGAGCTCATGTTGAACCCACAGCTCTACATCCTTCGCCTCCGTGGGCGGCCCAACTGTTTTCAGACACTCCCCAATTGCGACCAAAGGCGTCATATTGCTTCTGTGAGTTCTTTCGTCTCTCACCTCCTTCTTTTGTAGTTATCGGGTGGATTGCAGAAAGTATGAGACAATGTCCTGCTCTCGCAGGTGCAAGGGAGAGTAACGCGGCGCAATAGCAAAGAGATCTGTTGAAAGAGAAAGCCTCATCTTCGGCAACCATAACACTCTTGACCTCCTCAGCACTAAGGGCTATGGCTTTGCGCCCCTACCTTTCGATAGGTTTGCCTTTTCGGATGTCAACTAGCCCGATACCGGCATAAGTATACGATGTGTAGCCGGGTTTCTTCACAAAATGCATAGCGGAACGCGCTTATTAGGTCTTGACAGATGGACTTCAGAGTTTTGTAGTGTTTCGTTCTGAAAAAGCTGGTTAAGGGCGTAAGAAACCGGGATGCTCCTTCGGCGCACCGTACTACAAGGCGCCAAGGTTCTTTGGGCTAGCAGCCTGTGTGAGTATTCCTCCGAACGGTCTGTGGAGCTGGAAAATGGCCAGGTTGTCACGGAGCGATTTGTTCAGCCATTCGCACGGCGAAACACATAGAACGTTATTCTGTTGTGGATTGTACGGCTTGAAGCGCCTCATCAAATCTCCTCTCTTATCCCGAACCCTATACACAGCTTACTCCCAAAGAGAAGTAAAAAAAGGACTTCCCACACAGGCTGCTAGGGGAAGCGCAACTCTCTAACCTTATCGTTGATGCAGCAACATGATACATCAGGCGACCAGATGTTGTGAAAGCGGGCCTCCTTTGCCGGCTGTGAGTTAAGCTACCAAAATGCGGTGATGACAGTAGTTCTACAATCAGTCCCCCAGGCTCCAGAACGCCCCTGTTTTTGCGATTCTTGATCTTCTCTGGATACCTTCGTTCGCCACGATATACCAAGTACACTGCGATTCCGCCGATTGAGTTTCCTCTTCTTCAGGCGGACATGCTTCGGATGCGGGTGAGCTTGCGGCTTACGTGGCTATCTCCAGACGCCAATACCAACGCCACCGGAGGGCGATGCTGGCACCACTTCTTCCTGACTCGGAAATAGAATAGACTGCCAGAAGGAGACCAGCAATCTCATGGGAGTTGAAGGCAAATGACTCATGACGGACGCCGCTATGAACCGCCGTTCTTCACGCCTGACGATGAACCTTATCGAGAACTCAAAGGCGTCGTCGCATTTGACGCCATGATCATCGAGGTCTTTCGGTTGGCACATGCTATTGCCAGATTCTCATCTTCACATAGTCTGTCCCGCCTACAGCGAGCAGCCGCCCAGATTGTGCCCCACGGTCTGAATCTGGCTCTCGGGATGAGAGAGCTCATTCGCCAAGGGCACCTATTCTCCTGCGCGGTGCTTATTCGTTCGCTAGTCGAGCGAGCAGCCGTGATTAACTACCTGCTCAGATACCCAGATGCGATCGCAGCCTGGGAGTCAGGTTGGCAATACCGCGAACGCCCTTCGCTCGGACACATGCTCGAAGAGTTCTCCCCATCATCGAAGCCACAACAAGCGAGAGAAGTCTGCGACATGCTCAATCATCTCGTGCACGGTGACCCAATTGGCGCGGAGCTCAATGCCATTCATCTCAGCGATGGCGTAGTGGGCTATGTGGTTGGCCGGCAAATTGACGCAGCCTCATTTTGTGACTTCCTCTGTAGTCAGGCCGTATCCTGGCTTGTGGTGCTCAGGGCAACGATGCATGATTGCTTCCCAGGACTGACCGAAGCGTGGTCCGAAGTTGGCGGCAACTAGCGCCACCACGAAACGGCTAACGAACGCGTTCCACGATCAGTCCCCCAGCCTGCATTCCTTCTGTCACTCTTGGGTGTGCCACACCCCGGCTTGACAGCTCTTCGAGGACCCTCTTAGAATGCTCTGATTACAGTCCACTGCTTCCGTACTGCCTGCTTGAAACACCTGTACGATGCGTGACAGGAGCAGCGCCGTTTGTGTGCGAAAGCAACGCCCGTCTTTCCTTCTCATCCTGTGGCACAGAGCTTCTCGGACAATCCGTCTCTTCCTGGCCTCCTCAAGAAGATCCTCCTGGTGCATCAGGGCCAGTCGATACTGGTAACCACTCATTTGTACCTCCTCAGTTTTCTCGATGACTTGACAAGCACTCTGGTAACTCTCTATACTGCTTATGCCAGTTATATAATACCATGGATCGAGTAACTTGTCAAGTGGCGATAGAGGGTTACTATTGAATGGGGTGAGGATGCGATGACACGCGTTCGAAACGCAGAGGGAATAGAGCTTTTGAGCGACACTTTTTGCCTAGACTTCGCGAACACTACTGGCAGCGATAGCGTCCACCTGAGCGACTATCACGAGCTGGTCACGTGGTGTGAGAAGCAAGGAGCACTCAGTCAAGAGAAGGCCTCCCGGCTGCAAGACGACGCGCAGCAACACCCTGCGAGTGCAGAGCGTGTCTTCCGAAAGGCAATCACTCTTCGTGAGGCAATCTACGCTGTGTTCTCTGCACTGGCAGCGGGACGCTCGGCCAGCGAGTGGAAGCTACGTTCGCTCAACAGAGCAGTCGGAGAAGCACTCAAGCATCTTCGCATCGTACAGACCTACAATGACTTTCAGTGGCAGTGGGATGACACCAAAGCAGCTCTGGAGTTTCCTCTGTGGCTCATCGCGCGATCCGCGGCGGACCTACTGACTTCCGAGAAGCAGAGCCGCGTACAGCAGTGCGCAAGCCAGGATTGCGATTGGCTCTTCCTGGACAGGAGCAAGAACCGCTCTCGCCGATGGTGCGACATGGCGGAGTGCGGGAATCGCGAGAAGGCGCGCCGCTCTCGCATGCGACAGCGAGCGGCAAAAGAGGCCTAGGAACGAGACCCAGTCCCACGCAATCCGCTCCAACCTTTCCGGCAGTTCTTGACAGGGCCCGCGTCACCACGCAGTAGCAAGCACAGTAGTTCTACAATTAGTGCCCTAGGCTCCAAACCCCTGTTTCAGGACTACGCACGGACGAGCTGACAAGACGCCGTCTAGGCAGCAAGGGTACCAGGCTGAAGGAAGATCTCCATGCTGGTGAAATCTAGAGTCATTGCGTAGCTCCGAAAGAACTGATGCGAGATCAGCCCGTCTATGTGGAATGCCAATGCATCTTCAACCGGAAACTCGCCGACAAGGCCTATTAGATCCCGTTGTTCTGCGCCCCCGAGTGTGAGCTTCCGGATAGCAAACGGGATTTGCTTCATCTGGCCGTAGATTGTGCGCTCTTCGATGCACCTCGTTTCATCTAGTGGTATCCCGAGTCTTTCAGCTGTTTTCCTTGAAGTGAGAAAGGCACCGTTCTCCAGTCCCGTGTCCACGAAGAACAGCAGTGGCCCGCTGTCTTCCAGTGAACCCCTGGCGACGATGAAGTGATCACCCCCTAGCCAGAACGGCACCTCGACAGCGGCGACATCGCTGCCTTGTGACCTGTTGGGCTCCTGAAGTGTCTCTTCTTGGTTGGAGCGAAGGATGAGCTGCTCTCTCGGGTAGTCAATCGTTGCTAGAAAGTGGTAGAGGAAGATTGTCCCGATAACTCCATCGATCCTCAGTTCTCCAAATGCAGGTTCGCACAACCGACGGATATCCAGTAGATGAGCTGGCACGTACCTTACTACCATCCCCCCAAGTTCCGCAAGATCTACGACCGCATGGCCCAGCTGTAGTTCCTCCGTGATCTGCTCTTCGGAGATCTGCGTAAGGCCCGCCT
This sequence comes from uncultured Thermotogae bacterium, assembly GCA_964582975.1. Classification (GTDB taxonomy): domain Bacteria; phylum Bipolaricaulota; class Bipolaricaulia; order UBA7950; family UBA9294; genus CAZDDA01. The sequence goes on from CAZOUO010000007.1 coordinate 31,614, forward strand.
TCTCCGCATACTCCCAATCGACTGCCAACTCAGCTCCTCCGGTGTCTACAATGAAGTTGACAGGCGAGTTGCCATTCACTGCGATGTTCACAACAGGGATGGGATCGATTCGGACAAAGGGGACAACTGCTTCCTCATCCCCTTCGACCAGGTATGCTTGAAATTGCGACAGATAGAGGAGTTTCCGCTGCACCGCCCTTCTTCCTAGCGCGCCAAAGAGCTCAACAGCTTCTGGAAATCTGCCCTGGCGGTAGTAGACCTCCGCAAGGAGCTCTTTCGCCCAGCCAGTTGCCTTACTCGGCCCCATGGCCTTTTCTAGCACTTCCTCCGCTTCCGCGAGGCGGTTCCCAAGCAGAGAGATATGGCCAAGCCGGGTTAGCGCCTGTGCGTTTCTGGGCTTGGCCGCGAGAACCTTGCGGCAGACCTGATCGGCTTCATCGAATCTGCCCGCTCGGAAGAGCACTTCACTCCTCCGCAAGGCAGGCTCCATAGGCGTTTTCGATGATTCGCGCTGAACTGGCACAACTATACCTCCTCCTCCGCAATCCCGTTGGAAGCCACACCGGAGCGAGTCTAGTCGATCACGAACACGCACTCAATACGTGGACGCAGCTCAACGTCTGATCTCCACAGCGCTTCCCTTGCTATCCGGAGGGGGTGCCCTGCTCGCCCAAGAAGCGGTCCAGAAGCAGAGCTAGGATTCCAGCCAATACCCCTGCAGAATCAGCGGTGTCTGCAGTGACGAAAGCCAAGATCCCAATAGCGCTTTCGGGACGAGCTTCTATCTAATCGAGACATCCATCACCACGCCGCAACACACGAACGCGTTCTACATTCAGCGTTTATCGGCTTGACTTAGGAAAAAGATCTGTTTAAAGTTGATCCATAGGAGGTTTTCAATGGATCACAGCTCAATCAGATCTCTCGAAGAGGTACGGCGGGAATTCTCCACGCAGCGCAAGTGCGAAGCGCGTCTCAAGAAGCTGCGGTGGCCCAGCGGGGTTGTCTGCCCCAAGTGCGGGACGATCCACCCCTACTGGCTCAAGAATCAACGGCTGTGGGAGTGCCGGTCTTGCAAGTACCACTTCTCGGTCACTGCGCAGACGATCTTTCATCGCTCGAAGATCGACCTGCCACGATGGTTCGTTGCCATCTGGATGATGTGCCACAGCTCGAAAGGAATCTCCGCCAAACAGCTGGAGCGGACTCTTGGCGTTCACTACGAGACCGCTTGGTACATGGCAAAGCGGATCCGAATGGCCATGAAGCACGACATGTTCGAGGACAAGCTGTGCGGCATTATCGAGGTTGACGATGCGGTGGTGAAGTCTGACAGGGGAAAGCGCTGGGGCGGCGGTTCTCACGTTGTCGGTATAGCCTCTCGCGACGGAGACCTTCGCATGTTGGTCCTCGATAAGCTTCGCGGAGAGGAGATCCGCCGCGTTGTTGCAGAGAACGTCGAATACGTCCAAGCCTTCTACACTGACGGGCACAAGCTCTACAAGAAGATGCATGAGCTCGGGCCACACCAGTACGTCGTCCACCAGAAGAGGTGGGTCAACGGCGAGGTGCACGTCAGCTACGTCGAGAATGCCTGGTCACTGTTCAAGCGAGGCCTTGTCGGGATGTACCACCACGTAAGTACCAAGTACCTCCAGGAGTACCTTGATGAATTCGCTTTCAGGTACCGCCATCGATACGAGAAGAGAAACCTGTTCGATCTTGTGCTTGCGAGTTGCTGACGATGTCCTCATTCATCCCGATAAACACCTACAATCAGTCCCCCAGGCTCCAATACGCTTGGTCATCCTGTCCAACCATACTTGGTGCAGCCATTCAGAGGTGTCTTCTGATGATTGCGGACTGCATAAACGGTCGGTCCTTCTTCACCTCATAGGAAACGGCAGGAATGTCATCAAGCATGCTTCGCAGCTCGGTACCGACATAGGCAGCACGAATTGAATCGAGCAGCCCGTTGTGGATTGGAATCCAGTAGAGCCACCAAACCCTTCGCAGATCGTGGATGAGCAGCGTCCCTTCCTCCGCGGTTGCACTCAGGCAGTTGCCGATGACCCGACGAGGGTCGTCCCAGTGATGAAGCGAATGGACGCTGTATACGAGATCGAATGTACCTAGCTCGTTTACTAGTTCCGCATCAGCTGCATCGCCAATGACGTATCGAATCTGATCCTGAAGACCCTCTCTTTCCACGTACTCTCTGCCAACATCGACCATGTCACGCGAGATCTCGAGGGCAGTGATCTGAACGCCTGGATTGCTCCGAGCGACCAGTGCGGCTTGTATCCCAGGCCCCGCCCCAACATCCAGGTAGTTTCCCGGGATGCCGAGAGACTCCACATGCCTCAGGAAAGACCGAAACCTCGCTCTCGATCGTTGCGCAATCTCAGCGTACCTTCGCGCGCTCTCCAATCCCGTCATGGCGCCATTGCTGTGGGTCTCCGGTCTTCTCCTGAGCACTAGTACCGACCTCCTGTACAGGGACTCATGTATCCGACAGATTCTAGCCGCGAGCGCAGTGCCCGGCCAATTGGAGGTGGTGTCCGATTGGCATGATCTTGGATTGTAGGGGGTGACTCTCACTACCACGAAGCAGCTAACGAACGCGTTCTACATTCAGTCTCCCAGGATCCAAACCTCACTGCGTGATCAATGACGCGTTCCATAGCCAGGAACTGGGTCAGGGACTCTGCGGCGTTTCCTTCCATCGGCACGAAGTCAGGAATCCGTCCCTACAGCCTGAAGCGTTTCGGCTCATTGGTCATGCGAAGACGCATAGCGAGCCAAGAAGACTTGGACAATCTACTGCTTGAGCGCGTCAATCGTGCCTAGGTCTAGAGGCCCTTGGAAGATCTGCGGTCAGAACAACGCCCCGAAAACCATAGACCAGAAGACATTGGCTGCCAGGGACGGACTTGGAATCTCGAGTCTCCCGTTGGCCATTGCCGCCTGAAGCTAGAACACCAAGCGACCCTCTTCGCTATCGGCCATGGCTGTGGTCTGTTGCGCCAAGCCGGGATCGTGCACGTTGGACCTCAAATCCAACATCATAGGCAATTTGCGATTCAACCATCCTGGAGCGATTTCATTTCCGCTTTGTGGAGCTGGTATGATTGAAGCATGAAAATCCGTCTCGCCCTGGGAATAGTCATCGCGATCCTCACTGTGGTAGCAACGAGCCTCCACGCGTTGGCAGAGAGTCCACTGGCTGATGTATTGGGATTTGTTCCCACCGACATACGTGAGCCCAGTGTCTTCTTCACCAACTGGGCTCAGATCAAGGCCCTGATTGGCCTTGAAAACGTCACTAGCGAAAGCCCCTTTGAGCTCCGGCTTGAGCTCGTGCAACGCACATCCCAAGACCAGGCTGCTGCTTCCGCTTACGGGATGTCCTACTTCAGGCAGCACGCGGATTCGTGGGGATGGGACACTGCAGATCTAGATTGGGAAGCACATATCATCAGCTACGATATGGGCCCCGCCTACATCCTCAAGTTTCGCAAGGATTTCGAGTTCGCCCCCGTGGCCCAACGCTTCAAGGCACGAGGCTTCGTTCAGACAGAGTCGCACGGTGCCGTTATCTACACACACGAGCTTGACCTGTGGGCTGACTGGGTTCGTACAACGGAGCTTTCGATTCACGCAACCGCCTACATCGAAGGGGACAAGCTGCTTATCCTTTCGAGCTACCTTGGAGCTGTGGAGGGACTCCTCGCCACCCGCGCTGGAGAACTGGCTTCCCTTTCGGGGAACCCATTTGCAGTTTCCGCTGTCGAGCATCTGGGGGAGCCTGCTGCAGCCAGCCTCCTGTTCGGCGTGGGGCAGTGCCTGCGTTTCACGGAGAATCCACTCCTGGATCTGATTGGAACCATTCCGGCCGAGGCGCCAATCGCGCCACTCAAAGCCGAGTTCGAAGACAGAGAACTCCTCGTACCATATCGGGTGTTCTCAGTTGGATATCACTACGAGAGCGATCAGCCGATCGGGACGATCGTTTTTGAGTACGACACACCCGAGCTCGCTGAGATGGATCTCCCTGCGCGAGAAGCCGTTGCCAAAGAAGGAATGAGTGATAGCTTCGATGCCCCGATTGCCGAGAGGCTCTTCACTGTGCTAGACACGCAGGTGCAGGATAGCGCGGTGATTATCAAGGTATCTCCGATAAACGATCAGCCTCGGCGACTGTTTCGGATGGTGTTCTATTTCGACGCGCCGTTCGCGGGCTGCTCGTCGTAAGGGAGCACTGGTGCAAAAGTAGCAATCAATGCCGGTAGCTCCACGGAAAGCAGGCTTGATTTTGAGAATCAAACCAATCTTGCGAAGTTCAGGATTATGCAGGTTCGGTTGTCCCTCGCCACGCGGCAGTGATCACGAAGGCTCTTCCCTCGACTAGATCCACTGGAGGTTGATGCGGTGGTCAGGATTCCTTCTGTCCGTGATCTTCTTCATCAGATCGTCGGGAAAGCTTATCGTCTCAAGTTCTACGAGGCACTCAAGCCCCAGTACCGTTCCCAAGCATCGGAAAAAGTTGTCGCCCGAATGGATGTATACATAGGCTAGATCGATCCCTTTGACGAACCAACCTAATCGGCCTTCAGATTTGTACTCGATGTAGTCAATTGGCTCACGGTATTCTCCCGAGGAAAAGGCTGTCTTGGACTTGTACAAACGCTTGCCAAAGATAAGGACCTCAAACAGCCCTTCAATTGGCGTATTGACGATGTCAACTCCCTTTACCAACCACACCTCGACATGCTCGTTGTCTGCCAACGAACAGTACGATATCAGTATCGACTTTGGCCTGATCAGGCGCATCGCCCTTTCGCAGACACCGCGAGAATTCCACTGCAGTTGGTCTGCAAGGCATGTCAATGAACCGATCAGCACCAAGGAGACTATCAGAATAGTGATGCGACGCATGGCTACTCCTGTGGCTGCGATCTTAGGTTGCATCTCACTTGCAAGAATAGAGGTGCCTCGCACCATCACCTGTCCCAGACGTAACGGCACGAGGCAAGCAATGTCCCTACGCCAGCGCGATCATCCAGCACCCGGCCGTCGTGACCTTGCCCCTGAAAACCTGGCCAACTGAAGAGGTGGCCCTTGACAGGTTGTGCCTGCCCCCAAGTAGGTACTCATCAGGCCCGCCTAGGGAGTGAATACCAGGCTGCTGGCACGAATGGCGAGAAGTGGTTCCGCGATATGTGATTTTTTGATCGCTTGATCACATTTACGGGCGACAATATGTCCACGACGTTCGCACATCTCTATATGCTGAAAGCGCCTTGCATTACTTACTTGCTGTTGGATCTCGAGCTCGTCACCATGCAAGAGCCAGGACCCGAGTTCTACAATCAGTCCCTTAGGCTCCACGAGTGCTGGAGCAGCACTTCGTCAAGGGAAGCATCTCCAGAGTCTTGACTTCTCTGCTCTTCTCTTCGCAGATTTTCAAGACCTACCAGATATCAGCGCGAACTTGATATATCCCCTGCCGTAGAGCGAAGATACCTCACACAAAGGTGAAGCACTACGAATGCTAATTGCTGCTATTCTGTCTTCGCTGATCTTGGCCTCGGCGATTGTCACAATCTGGGCTGAGTATCGCGGCCCTTGCTCCATTGTCTACTGCTTCAAACCGCTCACCACGGGCCTGATCCTTCTTCTCGCACTACGTCCAAGTACTCCGCGATTGCCGCCTTACCAATACGCGATCGTCGCGGGTCTTGTGTCCTCTGTTGTTGGGGACGTGGTTCTGATGCTGCCCAAGAGAAGGCTACTTATTGGATTGGCGAGTTTCCTAATCGCTCACATGGTCTATATGGTGGCATTTTCTTGGGGGGCGCGTCTCAGCGACTGTCCCTTGCTGGTAACTCCCTTCCTCGTGTGCCTCGTGGTTGTGTCTGTGATCCTTTTACCCCATTTTGGAAGAATGAAAGTCCCGGTGATCGCTTATGGGGTTGTGATCCTCGCAATGGCTTGGAGGGCTCTGGAGCGATGGGTTCAAGTGGAGAATGTTCCAGCACTCGCAGCTTTCCTCGGGGCACTGATGTTCCTTTTCTCGGATTCGCTCCACGGGATAAGGGAGTTTGTTCGCAAGTTCAGAATCGCTCAGGCCTTGATTCTAAGCACGGACTTCTGCGCTCAGTGGCTAATCGCTCTGTCGGTCTAGTCTTACTTCAGTTGCGCCGCCTGAACGATCTGTGGGACGATGTCGTCCCACCCCAGGGGCATGAGATGCACCCCCTGGCACATGTTCTTCATCTCTCGCGCCAGGTCGGCCGCAATCTCGACTGAGACCTTCTTGCGGTCCTCCTTCCCGGTTTCCCTCATACGGTCAATGATCTGCTTGGGCACGTTAACGCCCGCGATGTTCTCGTTCATGTAGTTCGCCATGCCGGCCGACTTCAGTGGCACGATGCCGACCATGACCGGTGCGCCCAGCTTCTCGGCCTTCTCCATGAACCTTGCGAACACGTCGGGCGCGTATACGGCCTGTGTCTGGAAGAACTCCGCGCCCGCGTCGATCTTCTTCTGCATCTTGATAAGTTGCATCTCCACGTCGTCGGAGCCGGGGTTGACAACGGCGCCGAGGCAGAGATTCGGTGGGTGCTCCACTTCGTGATCGG
>CAZOUO010000008.1:0-37847 GCA_964582975.1 uncultured Thermotogae bacterium
TCAACCTCTTCACTCATCGACACCTCGTTACACCACATGTGTGGACTCTAACCGCACGACTGTACTTGGCGCGCAACGACATCGATCACAGCAAGACGAAGAGCCCGCAGACCAACGAGATCTGTGAGCGGTTTCACGAGACGATCTTAGACGAGTTCTACCGGGTAGCGTTCCGGAAGAAGATCTACCGTGACGTTGACGAGCTGCAAAAGGATCTTGACCACTGGCTGGAGCGCTACAACACCGAGCGTGTCCACCAAGGCAAGCGATGTGAAGGGCGAACGCCAATGGAGACGTTTGAGGAGAACCTGGAGTTAGCACAGGAGAAGATTTAGGGTATGAGTGAGGAGGGACCGTTTGGCAATTGCAGCTTAGCCGGACAGCCAGCCCCGGAAAGGGCAACTATCAGATCAAGTGTTAGTCACTACATAACGATTTGTCTTCCACATGGATGGCAAAATCCGGGCAATTGATCTCACATGACTTACAGTTCACGCACTCCTCAAGCCGGTGTACCTCTATGATGCGATAGCCCTTTGCATTCGGCTTGTTGGAAAGTCTCAGGATATCTTTGGGACAGTAGAAAATGCATAGACTACATCCTTTACAGATATCCGCCGCAATATGAATCTGCTTTACGCTCACCCAGCATCACACCCCTAGAGCAGTAAGATGTGAAACAATCTCTGCGGAATTCCTGGCCACCAGGGAGCCCGCCTTTTTCAGTGCTGCGATCTTGCTTTCCGCCGTTTCGCCTTCTCCTTCGATGATCGCACCGGCGTGTCCCATCCGCGTGCCCGCTGGAGCGCTTCGGCCGACAATCAGAGCGCTGACAGGCTTGGTCGCCGTCTTCTCGATGAACGCTGCCGCATCATGTTCCATGGTTCCGCCCACCTCGCCAAGCAACACAACAGCATGGGTCTGCGGATCGTCCTCGAACATCTGCAGCACGTCTTTTTGCGTGATATCCCACAGAGGACCTCCACCGATGCCAACAACTGTTGACTCTCCAAACCCATGCTCAGTTAGTGTTTTGCAGACCTCATAAGAAAGGGCACCGCTCTTGGAAACGACCCCAATACAACCTTGTTTGAGCACCCGATCTGGATGGACACCAACCTTGCATTTTCCGGGAGAGACCAGCCCCGGTGTATCGGGACCGAGAATCCGCACCGCGTTGAGAGTGGCGTAAGCTAGAATGTCTAGAACGTCGTGATCGGGAACGTCCGCCGCGGTTAACACAACGAGACCAATCCCGTTTTCGATCGCCTCGATGGCAGCATCCCGCGCATGGGCTGCCGGGACGAAACAGAGCGCCACATCAACTTCGTGCTCAGCAAGCGCACCCTCGATGAAGTCGTAGACCGGCACACCTTGGACGGTGGTGCCTCCTTTACCTGGAGTAACGCCGGCCACTACTTTTGTGCCGTAGTCTTTCATGATCTGTGTTTGAAAGGACCCGACCTTGCCCGTTATTCCCTGTACCAATACACGGGTGTTCTCGTCTACTAGAATCGCCATCATTGCCCCTTAGCGTAGTCCACGGCTGCGCGCACTGCGGCCGGCAGATCATCGAACGCTTCGATGCCTGCGCTGCGCAGCTTCTCGCGCCCCACCTCTTCCTGGGTTCCACACATGCGGACCACCAGCGGGATCGACAGGTCGTGCTGCTCCAAGTACTTCAGGAAACCATCCGCCACCTCATCCATCCGAGTCAATCCACCGATCAGGCTGATCAGCAGCACCTTCACTCGCGGGTTGGCAAGCACGATACCAAGGGCGTCTCGCATGCTGTCGGTTCCGGCAAACCCACCTAGCTCACAGAAATTGGCTGGTTGTCCGCCGGCATCTTCGATCAAATCCAGGGTCAGCATCCCAGTGCCCGCACCGTCCGATATCAGACCCACATCGCCAGAAAGTGCGACGTAGGAGACCCCTGCCGCTTCCGCAAGCTGTTCCGGTTCAAGCTTTGTCTGTTTTAAGGTATCGGCCTGCTCGCGCTTCAATCGGGCAAACAGGTCCGCGTGGCGATAGGCGGCTTTGTCGTCCAACAGGAGCTTCGCATCGAGCGCCAACAGGCCGTTTGGTGTCACGCCGAGCGGGTTGATCTCAACAAGGGTGGCATCGTGGGTTCGAAAAATATCTAGCACCATTCGGACGATGTGTTGGAATGCCCTCAGGTCGTCTGTCAGTCCAAGTTGTCCTGCTAGGCGGCGTAGGGAGTGCTCCGCCAACCCAACTACCGGATCGATGTGACATTTTGCGATGCGTTCGCTGTGTTGCCTGGCAATCTGTTCGATGTCCCCTCCACCGGCGCTGCTCGCAATGATAAGCGGGCGCTTTGCCCGCTTATCGATCAGGATCGCCAGGTAGAGTTCCTGCTTAACCTCGACCTTCTCTTCGGCCAGCAAAGTTCGGATGAGGTGCCCCGTGATCGCGGTATTGAACAACTGGTCAATTACATCTGCGGCTTCAGCTGCAGAGGATACGATCTGTATCCCGCCAGCCTTTCCACGGCCTCCCACGGGAACTTGGGCCTTCAACACCACAGGATACACTAACTCGTTGGGATCTGTCGCTGGCTTCACCAACACTCCGCGGGGAACCGGAATGCTGTGCTCCGAGAAAATCCGCTTTGCTTGAAACTCGAGCAATCGCATCGATCAGACCTCCAACACGATCGTTTTTTCTTCGGCCAGTTGTCTTCCTCGCTCAATCGCTTCGCAATTGACCTCAAGGAAGCGTTTGGGAACGCACTTGCGAACGGCCTTGCGCAGGGCCTCCTCGGGGATCAGATTGGTGGCCTGTCGCAGAAAGCCTAGCATGACCATGTTGGCGGTGATTCGCTGACCCAGGTCATCCGCGGCGATCTGAGTGACGGGAACCTCTACGATTCGTATGCCCTTTCGTGCGGGGCGCTTCACGTATTGTGGATCGATCACGAGTGTTCCAGTAGCCTCCAGCCGTGCGAGATACCGCTCGAGCGCCGCCTGCGACATGGCAATAAGGATATCAACGGTGTCTGAAGTTGGAGAGTTGATCTCTTGCTCGGAGAGGATCAGCTCGGCTTGGCACTCACCGCCCCGTGCTTCGGAACCGTAGGATTGCGTTTGTACGCCGTTCAGCCCCGCAAATACTGCAGCGGTCCCTAGAACCGTGGCTGACAGGACCAGCCCCTGCCCGCCGAACCCGCAAAACTGGATTGTGATCCGATCCTTTTTCATCTTGTTCTCCTGTCTTTCAACACTACCGAGCTGCCGCAAAATAGCGGTCTGACATAATCCACAAAGTCGCCCAGGATGAACTTTCCGGCCAGTTCTCTGTCCGATAGACTTTCCGCTTCTTCGCTTGTCACGGAGTTCTGCTCGATCCATTCAACTCCTCTTGTGGGATCGCCAGATTGAATCGCGCGTCGCCCGAAGTTGGTCGGGCACTGGGCAACAAACTCCACCAGACCGAAGCCTTTATGTTCCAAGGCTTTGATAAGCGCGCTAGTCCCTTGCCGAGATCGAGACGTGCTCCATCGGCTGACGAACGTGGCTCCAGAGGCAATTGCGAGTTTGCACAAATCGAAGGGAGGTTCCACATTCCCGTACGGAGTCGTCATCGTGAGAAGCTCCAGCAGCGTTGTTGGTGCCACCTGTCCACCAGTCATCCCGAAGGTTAGGTTGTTCACCACAATCATGGTCACATCGAGGTTGCGCCGCGCTGCTTGGATGAGGTGATTGCCACCGATTGCGGCTGCGTCGCCGTCGCCGGCAAAGATCACCACCTTTAGCTCGGGATTGTGCAGCTTCATCCCCGTCGCCCAGGGTAGCGTCCGGCCATGAACACCGTGCAGCGCATCAGCGCTCAAATAGACTGGGATTCGGGCTGTACATCCTACTCCTCCAATGGCAACTAACTTGTCGAAGTCCAGGCCGACTTTGTCGGCCGCCTGGAGAAAGTAGTTCATCACTTGCGCGGCCCCACAGCCCGGGCAGAAGAAGTGCGGCAGACTCCCCTTGCGAAGATACTTAGTGAGTGGATTCATCTTCATTCCACAGCTTCCCTGATCGCCGCAAAGATCTCAGTGGAGGTATGAATCTCGCCCCGGTTCTTCGTCACGCGAACGACTTCACAGCAACCGCAGCTGACCCGTTCAATCTCCCCTGAATACTTGCCGATGTTCATCTCTACGGAGAGCATCACCGAGGCTTGTTTTGCGGCCTCGCGGATCTCCTTTTCTGGCACCGGCCAGACAGTGATCGGCCTCAATAGGCCTGCTTTGATGCCGTTTTTACGTGCACGTTTCACTGCGTCAAACGCCGGGCGGCTCTCGCTGCCGTACGCGATGAGCACAACAGCCGCATCATCCATGAAGTAACGCTGCGTCTCAACGATGTCGTCCCTGTTTTTTGTGATCTTTCCAATAATCCGCTCGTACATGATCTCAAACACATCGGGATCCCAGCTAATACCCCCATACTCGTCGTGCGGGTTCAACGAGTGAAGGATCCGGTATCCCGCTCCGAGATCCGGCAAGGGAGGCACCTCGTTCCGGCTCGCTTTGAACGGCACGAAATCCTGAGGAGAACCGGTGGGCTTCGAGCGATTGACGACGACGATGTCATCGGCAGCAGGAATAACGAGATTCTCACGCATCAGCGCGATGGTCGTCTCGGACATGACGATAACTGGTGTTCGGTAAATCTCGGCGAGGTTGAACGCCTTGACTGTATGATTGAACAGTTCCTGTACGGACGAAGGGGCTAACACAATCATCTCGTAGTCCCCACTGGCTCCCCACCGCATCTGCATCACGTCGGATTGCGTGGCGTAGTTCTCCCCTCGGCACCGTTGCACATCGACTATCACAATGGGGATCTCCGCTGCGACCGCATAACCGATGCCTTCCTGCATGTAGTTGAATCCCGCACTGGCTGTTGCGGTCATTGCCTTTGCGCCGGCGAGCGCTGCGCCGGTTATCGCGTAAATAGAGCAGAGCTCGTCTTCGCCCTGGAGGAACACCCCACCTACTTCCGGCATACGCGCTGCCATGCGCTCGGATATCTCGTTGGCTGGAGTAATTGGGTACCCCGCGAAGAAGTTGCAGCCGGCGGAGAGTGCGCCCTCAACCACGGCGTAGTTGCCGAGCATGAAATGCTTTCCTGATAGGACCCTTCCCCGACTGTCGCTCATGTACACCTCCAGACTGAAAGACCGCCCCGTACTGCGTTCACATTGATTCTTGCTCGAAGTAGATCTCCATCCGTTTCAATGCTTCGGTAATCTGCTCCTTAGAAGCGGCGTAGGATAGCCGGAGATGGCGCTCTCCGCAGTCTCCAAAGGCCGCCCCGGGAACCGTGGCTACATGGGCCTGTCTCAGCAGTTCCTCTGCCACCTTCAGCGAAGGCTTGGCGCTTCGGTAAGAGGGGAAACAGTAGAAGGCGCCCTTGGGTGGAGCCTTCAAATCAAGATACCGGGACTCCTCGACCAGTTCGATCATCAACGCGCGCCTCTCGGCGTATCCCTCCACCATTCTCTTTACCGCTTCCCTGGATTCATTGCTGGTTAGGGCTTCGATCGCCCCTGCCTGAGCGAACGCGGTGACACAGCTTGTTGAGTGCTGCGTGATCTTCAGCATGCTGTCGATGACGGCACGTGGTGCTGTTGCGTATCCGAGTCGCCATCCGGTCATTGCGTGGCTCTTCGAGAAGCCGTTCACGGTGATAACATTGTCGAATTCCGAGCCGGGGCTGTAGTGAGACCCCTCGTGAATGAGAGACTCGTAGATCTCATCGGAGAGGACGAATGCGTTATGATCCTTCGCAATTTGGCAGATGCTGCGGATGGTTTCCCCTACATACAACGCGCCCGTTGGATTACACGGCGAGTTGATCACGACGATCTTGACGGAATCCTTCATCGCATGTTGGATCGCGTCGATATTGGGCTGAAAGCCGTCGTCGGGGCTCGATGGAAGTCGAATGACTTCAGCGCCGGCCAGTCTCGCCGCCGGCTCATACGTCACCCAAGCCGGGTCTAGGAGCAAGGCCTTGTCGTTCGCGGAGAGCAAACTCTGGAAGGCGAGGAAAATGGCGAACTTGCCACCGACAGTCACCATCACGTCGTTGATACCGACATCAACGCCGTTGTCCCGCTTGAATTTCGCGCAGATCGCTTCCCGCAGCGTGTAGTCACCTGCGGTCGCCTCGTATTTTGTCTTGCCGGCTTCCAGCGCGCGACAGGCTGCGGCCTTGATGTTGTCCGGTGTGTCGAAACACGGCTCCCCCACACCCAAGGAGATGATGTCTGACACCCCGCTTTGTCTCATGCTCTTGACGAGATTGTCCACTTCCTCTGTCGCTGAGTTAGGCAGCCTCGCGACCTTCTCTGAAATCATGTGCTCCATCTCATTCTGGTTCATCTTGGTTGCCTCTGGCAGAACGTCAGGCCGTCTCCTGCCTTTGCCGCGCATCACGCCTGGATCAGCCTGTCCGGGAATGCGGTCAACACCTCACAGCCGTCCTCCGTGACCGACACCGTTTCGGACACGCCGAATCCATATTTGCCGTATTCGCGCAGTGCCGGCGGCATGTGGAATGTCATTCCTGCCCTCAGCACCGTTGGATCGTCTCTCTGCAGTCCCAGGAAGTGTCCTTCTCCCCAATCGGGCGCGTACGCAAGGCCGATCGAGTACCCCGTCCGCTTGCGGAATCGCTCGTACAGGCCGGCCTTTTCGATGACACCTCTGCAGGCAAGGTCGACCTCGCCCGAGGTGACTCCCGGACGAATCGCTTCGATCGCCGCGTTGAGCGCGTCGTTCGCTACCGCCGACCAGGTTCGAAGTTCCTCGGAAACACTGCCAACAAACACGGTACGCATCAGGGCCGCGTGATAGCGTCGCCGACATCCCGCGATCTCAATAAGCACGGGATGCCCTTCCTCGATGCGTTGGCCTTGCCACGATGCGTGAACAGTCCCGGTACGAGGTCCCGTGTTGATATATGGCTCCATCCCCAAGTACTCACTGCCCTGTTGAATCAATGCCTCAAAGATTGCGGCGGCAATGTCATTTTCGGTTTTGCCAGGTTCGATCTCCTCGACCGCCCGCCGCATCGCCACGCTGGCCATGTTTGCCGCGTCCTTGATGTACTGAACCTCGAGCGAACTCTTGATCTTCCTTTCCTCGAGGACAAAGCTGCTTCCGTCCAAAATCTCCGACGCATCTCGTCCCAAATGAGCTGCCAGCCTGTGAAATCGATTGACCGTCATGAAGCTCGAATCCGGCTCCACCGCAATGGAATTCTTACCCGCGAGATCTCTCGCGATGTTAGAAACGAGCTCGATCGGATCTTGGACATCATCGTAGGGCATTAGGTGCTCAACCCACGTTGTCGACCGAGCGTTGGCCATCTCCGCCTGGCGTAGCACCAGCTCGACGTCTCCATCGAGCGGGACCGACGCACAGCTGTACATGTAGTAGCCTGGTGTATGGAAGCCCGTCAAATAAGTGACATTCTCGGGCGTGTCAACGAGAAGCAGCGACACGCCGTGCTCCTTCATTCGCTGTCTTACTTTTGCGAGCCGATTGTGATACTCTTCCAGCGGGAAACCGATGGAACTATCTACTTTTGCCACGGAATCTCCTTCTTCCTAGACCGACAATCACCGCGATTGGATGCAACTGGCATTCTCCGCTGTTTCATTCGATTGCTCCGGTGACAAGTGCGAGAAGCGCCATACGAACTGCTACTCCGTATTTCACTTCCTGGAAGTAGCGCGCATGCGGACTGTCATCAACGTCAGCAGCAATTTGCAGCCCCAACTCGTCAGTACGCGGCAAGTCGTGCATCACGATTGCGTCAGGCTTGCCCTTTTTAATCAGATCGAGATCGATCCGTGGGCACTTCGGAAGTAGCGCCTCGTAAGCGTCTCCAGCGCCTTCCTTGTTCAGGCGGGTGACATACATCACATCCAGCTCCTCGATTGCATCCTCCACGCGCTCGAATTCCTCGTATTCCACACCGCGATCCTGCAAGTGTGCTTTCACCGTGTCGCCGAACCGGAGTTCAGGCGGCGCCACGAAAATGAGTCGGGATTTGAAATTGCTGAGGCTGTACACCAACGAATGCATCCCTCTTGTAGAGCCGAGATCCCCGACCATTCCAATCGTCAGCCCATCGAGCGTTCCCTTTTCGTACCAGATTGTGAAGGTGTCCAGCAGTCCCTGAGACGGGTGCTGATTGGTGCCGTCACCGCCATTGAGGATGGGCACAATGGCAACGTCGGCCGCACGTTTTGCGGCGCCCTCCTGCGGGTGACGGAGAACGATCGCGTCGCAGTATGAATCGACAGTTCTTATTGTGTCTTCAAGGGTCTCGGCCCTCGGTCCCGTTGCCCGTGAGGACGCGGCACTGGCAAAGCCAAGGACGCTGCCGCCCAGCCTCTGCATCGCTGACTCGAAGCTGAGCCGGGTGCGAGTGCTAGACTGAAAGAACAGTGTCGCAAGGACCTTCCCGGCAAGCAGCTTGAGACTGGTCCGCCGGTCGATTATCCCGAGGAACCACTTTGCTTCTTCCAGAATGTGCTCGATATCCTCCCTTGTGAGGTCGCGAGTGGACAAGATGTCACGGCTTCTAAAGCGGCCCACGCTGGATGCCTCCTTTAAAGATCAGTAATTGTCCTTCACTTAATGTATAGTCACGCAATTATCCATCGCTCTTGGCCAGATGTCCTGTCTTCTCAGGGAAGGCATGAGTGTAGCAATGTTGTCGGGTATGACAGGCGTGGCATGTCTTTTTGGCGCATGGCGAATCCCACTGATACGAAGAACAGCCTATTTGACCGAATTTTGAGAGTCCATGAGTAGTGCGCTCAGCCAAGTCTATCGGCCAGCCCCATGTGCCCTGCCAATCTGCAGATCATTTCCATCCAAGTTTGTCCGGTTTCCAATTGCGGATGCTGACTCCTTTGCGTGCTCATACACCTGAAACTAGAGACCTTGCCATTCTCCAGCCCTTGCGACGCCAAATCATGATGATTGACGATGGCCAGATTGTCAATGGCTTTCGCCAGGAATTTTGCGGCAAGAGCAGCGATTTCAAAGTCGTACGCCGTGGGTAGCTCGATCTTCAAGACCTCGAATGGCCGGATTGTTTCGTCGGATGCAGTAGCCATCATGATGGCTCAATCCCCATTTCGTAAAAAATGTTACCAAAGACCCTGTCTGGTTCCACACTCTCGATGAACCTACCGGTAGTGCAACCGAAAGCAATGAGATTTGATTTTACTTCGGTGACGAGCTGCACCGCGCGCAAACCTTCAGCATCCATCCAGCAAAAGGCCTCCAGTCACTCGTCCAAGGGGTTCTTTTTGAACGGCCAGCCACGCGGACCCATCGTAGAGAAATCCTTTGCGGATGTTCTGTCCAAAGGGGACGATGATTACATCACTACCCCGCCCACCCATTTTCATTCGTCAACTCCTTTGCTACCGGCAAACTCGAACCACTTTCCGATTCTGTGCTTCACAAAAAATATCACAACAATGCAAAAGCTTCGCTCGCTTCGGCCCTATGCCCTCAACTGCGCTGCTCAATATAGGGTGTATAGTATAGAATCTCTTCCCTCGTGTCAAACACTAGACGAAGGCCATTCGTCTCAAGGCGTCGAGTAACTGTCGCCGTAATCACCATGCGGTCGAAGATAGTTACTGTGCACTAACGCCATTCCAAGAGCAAAGAGTAAGAAGCATCAGATAAGGGCGCCCGGTTCCCTCAGTCGGTGGCTGCCCGGATGGCCATATCATCACGCGTTTGATTGCTCACACAGATTCCTCGTGCAATACGTCGCGTCCTTGACACTGGGAAGTGCGAAGAATAACATCTATTCGAGACTGATGATGGTTAAACGTATTGAGAGAGTAACTTTGTATGAGACCGTGTATGAACACCTCAGGGATTCAATACTATCCAATGACTACCTGCCTGGTGATGTGCTGTCGACAGAATCGATCGCTCAAGACACGGGGGTCAGCACCACGCCGATTCGGGAAGCCCTATGCAAGCTTGCTGCCGATGGTCTGGTTGAACAGAGCCCCAACAAAGGCGCGCGGGTGGCAAGTATTAGCCAAGATGATGTCACGGAGGTCTACGAGGTACGGCTATTGTTCGAACCCTATGCGGCCGGCCTGGCTGCCTATAGGGTGACGGATGACCCCGAGTTCAAACGTGAGCTTACGCAAATTGAGAAAACGGCAGAGCAAGTCTCTTTGTGGTCTGGGAACGCCCCCTTCACTTCTGCAAAGCGCAAAGCGTACCAGGAGATCGATCTCCAATTGGGAGATCTGTTGTCGAAAGGTCCTTCCAATACGCTTCTTACGAAGATCATGACCACCGTAAATTTTCATTCACGCCGCATTCGCTGCTACGTTGAAGCTACCACAAGTTCCGGCTTCGAACTGGCCCAAGCAATTAATACAGAGCATCTTGCAATCATCCGCGCCATCAAAGAAGGTCGGCCCAAGGATGCGGAGGCTCTGGTTCGCGCACACTTGTCAAGGGCAAAAGAGCGTACCGTGAAGCAGTTGGCGAAAACGTTGTCCGGAACCAGTTAAAAGAAAGTCGTGCCCAAGTGGTATTTTCGTATCCGGCTCCAAAGTTGTTTAGCTACTCTGTTGAAAATCGTCGCCCGACGGACAAGGTAAGCCGATAGATCAGAAAAGACCCCCTCGATTGCGGTATGAAAGGAGAAACGCGCTGCAATTGTACGCCACCCATCCCCGATCGGAGGATCATCACCAAAGAAATCGTGCGCATGTGCGGAGACATCGCACACCTCGGCTCACCAGACACCCCGCATCGCCTCCATGCAAGAGCCCTTTTCCTCCTGACCCGGGTAGATTCAAAAGTCCAGTATCTGCTACGCCTTACACAGGCCAATCCTCACAACAAATAGCGAGATCCTCTACTTCTCGTCTTCTGTTCGAAGGCGAAACCTTTGAACATCGATCAAGCTGGCAACCCAATCTGCCAGGAGGGAATGATGATTGTGGAAGTCTAGGTGGTTACGGTGATCAGTAGGAAGGCAGATTGCTGCAACAAGAGGCACACAACACTTGGGAACGTGCTCCCGCTTGGCAACGCGAACTAGAATCGGACCTTATTAGATCCGGCCTTTGGCTCAAGTGAACTAAGTGCCCAAAATGACGCAAGCTTCCGCACTCATATCCTTACCCTGGCCGCCAGATGCATCAAATGCGATAGGTACCAGATCGGACCGCCTGGGCACAAAGTCAACACGACGAACTGAACCTCAGTGATAATATGTATTAATTTATAGATCGGGGGAGGGGATTGTCCTCCTCCCCCTTTTGGATCTAGAACCAAGTACTATTCGTATCCATCTATACGGTGTGCATAGGGCGCCAACCCTAAATCCTCAGGCGTCATCGCCGGCGGTACCAACGCATTGTACACTTTCCTTGCCAGGGCCTGGCATCGTGTGAACGCCCTTATTCCTCTTGCATAGTAGTAGATGGCTTGATCTTCAGGAGCAAACTTGACAAGACCAATGGGCAGACCAAAGGGTTGCCCGACACAGCGATCTCCTATAGTCCACTCAATCAACGCCTGGTTGTAGATCTCGTCTAGCGGTGCATATGCCGGATCATGGTAGTCCAGCTTTCTTAGCTCCATGTTAGCAAAGAAGAGATCGATCTCAGCTTGATACTTGGCTGCGTCCGCCACCCCTGCGGGGCTGTCCGCCAACTTCAGTTGAAAGAAGGCCCGAGTAGCAAATGGCTGATACCGTTCACCATGCATAGACGTTGGGCTCCCATGGTTGGTATCGTAAGCTGAAGTGCCATCAATTGAGTAGAATAGCCTATCCTCAGGGATGATTATGCCGACGTGGTCGGTGGATTCGCGCCCTATCGTCGCACCCCAACCGGCACCCTTATTCTCATTGTAGTGAGCCTTGGCCTCCTCATCCCATTTGTCTGGCGTGCTCTCAACAGGCACCGGTGCTCCACGAAATCGCCACAACATCTTGGCAAACTCGAGGTCGACCTCACCTTGATAGTCATTGAACATATTCCAGAGCTGCAGGTTGCGAGTTATGCTTGTACTTGGAGCGCTGCCTTCTCTCTGCCAGCCTGCGTGAGGGATATAGTACTCCCCGTCTCGCCCCATGTCTTTGTGGAGAGGTGTATTGGTTGCGTACATGAAATCAGCCTCCCCGAGGTATCCAGGCTCTCGAATGACGATGGGCTCCTCCATCCTCTCAACAACGAACGCATTGCCCTTTTCGTCTGCCCAAAACCCCCCAGTCCCATACCAGCCATACCCAGTACAGTCGTAGCTTAAGTGTAGATCTACGGCATCCTTCGCGTTATCGGCAAAACGCAGAGTATGCATGATTGCCATGCCACTCTGTACTCCGTACCTATCCCTCCTCCCCATTTTTTGAGCGTTGAATGTGCAGCCGTGATGAACGTATACGAGACCCTTCTCATTCATCGCAGGCTGGCCGCCTACACTTAGATGGGTCCCAACAGCCTCATAAATATTCCATATGAAACTGTTGCCTTCATCAGGAAAAACAACCAACACCACATCATAATAGGCATTTCCGTCTGCACTTCCCGACGCGATCAATTTGCCATCCTTGGTGGCGCTTCCCCATGCGGCAAACGAACTACAGTTATCTGGGGGTAGTTGCTCGTTTGCCGCGTCGCTCGGCCACAAATCCGCATCTACCACTGCGTACTTGCCCCAAACTTCGTCACCGCTAGTCCAATGTGACATTGCCTCCTCGTATGTCAGAGGAACTCCGGCATCTGTTGCGCCAGCAGCTATTCCCTTCCAAAATTCGATGAACTCGGGAGTGAATTTCTCTGCAAATAGCTGGTACGCCTGCAAAGCCTTGCGATCTTCCATTGTAAGGGGCCGTCGAAACTCTTGAAGGATCCACGTCCCGAATATCTGCTTCAGTTGCTGCATATATTGATATCCCATCTCGAAATCTGATCCCTGCAAAACCACCACTGGCTTCACATTGGGAAGCAGCGGGACCCCGCTTGCAAATTGTATTTCAGGCTCATCGAAAACCCCAAATTCCGCCAACAATTCAGGATTGTCCCAAACTTGCCCAACCAGTCCCAGAGAAACTACAGTTACCCAGAACAGCACAAAACCTATTACTGGATAGCGCTTAGACATGACTCACTCCTTTTCTAACGCACCTGATAACCTCTCCAATACTAAGGATCTTCTTATCCTGCTGATAATCACCTCCTTTAGAGAAATCGCCTTTAAACATTATACTATATAGAGTACAGAATCGCAAGTATACGAAGCGCCTCACAAAAAAGTACACGGAACGGGTGGTGAGACTACTGTGCCTCCTAGCCTTCGCATCTGTTGCGCAAGGAGACAATGATGTCACTGAAGGAGCAACCTGATGTCTCAATCCTTTCACCAGACCTTTTCTTGCACACGAAACACTACGCCACCTACTGTTGCCCTTATAGTTTGGGAAGGGATTGAATAGTGAGATACCATAAATAAACGATGGAGAAATAGCAAGCGTTGCCGAAACAATAGGATATCACCCACAAACGAATAGGAAAGAAGGAGAAAGAGGGATCCTTGACCCACAAGATTAGAATTCATCTGCCGCCCCTTGATTCGGACTCCCAAATAGCGCAAATGGATGCGGGATGAGATCACGACAATGGTAAGGCAGTAGATTGCCTTGGATCATGTGTGTTTTTTGTCTGCAACCTGCCGTGCGATTCCGAAGGTAGTGGGCATATTGAAGAGCATTTCTCCGAGCGCTCTGTTTCTGGAAGACAGCTACTTTGTGCAGGCCATAGAGGATGGGGTCACACCAGAGATGAGCGAGTATACATGCATTGCCTATCATCACCATGAGCGAGACGGGACTCTCGATCTCTGCTTGTCTTGGAAGCTTCGCCCTTTAGACAGGGAGCTCTCCTCGTGTCATTGGTGCCTCGTTGCCTCGAGTAATGGCCTTAAAGGACGACGCTTTTACTTCGGCAACAATCTCAATGAGACAATTCGACTGAGGAGAACAGTCCGTCAATTTGTGGTTGCCGCCTCGAAGTCTTGGTCACAGTTGATGGAAGAGTACACTTCATAGGCATGCTTGTAAGAAAGAAAAGCGGCCGCCCACCCAGAACAGGGTGAGCAGCCACCAAATGGTCGTGGATCTTCACCAGATCTTCTGGCTGCCCCTAATCAGTTCCATAGACTGCTTTGCGGTAGGCGGAATAGATGTTCAGGTCTACGCAATTCCAACTGTGCTGCACCCACTGGCAAGGCATTGCGGGAATGAAGTAGATCTGGAGTGCCCCCGGAACAGCGATGGAAACGTTCCAGCTTGCCTTCGTGCCCAGTGGGTAGTCTTCTGTGAAACTACCATGGACGCAATGTGCACCGATTTCAGGTAACCCAGTATCAGGATTTGGGGCTATGTAGTTTCCCTCCCGGTCGTAGGCGTAATGCGAGGCTGACAGATCATTCATGAGCATGTCCAGAGTGATCTCACCGTAGTGATTTTTAAACCACCACATCATGCCCCACATTCTGTAATAGGAACTGTTTCCCTCTTGTTCCGGGACGAACTCAGCCATAGGTATGTCAGCGCTAAAAACGTCATTCTCATCGTAGGAGCCGTCCGTGCTCAGGAAGTGGTTTGCCATACAGAGATAGCTGTTACCTGTCTCGCCAAGGGAGCCCGGGGTTCTCACCGCGAGTCGCCGAGCGACCTTCTCTATGACAAAAGCTTCCTTCTCGTCGGAATACATCAGAACTGCGCTTCTGGCACGGAGGAGAGTCGTCCTACCGGTCAAGCGCCTGTACCGCGGGGTCCCATACTTGACATAATCCACCGCCTCCTGTGCGCTCTTAGAAAAGACAACTGCAGGCAGATTGTACACATACTCAGGAACTCCAATAGCTGCCCACTCATTCACGGGCTTCCTGGTATTAGCTACTGTCCAACCCTGGTATACTCCGTACTCGTTGAAGCATTGTCCGCTGCCACCAATGTCTCCAGCTGCACACTGAACAAAGGTGACCGCTGCGCAGGGATCCTCCGGGACAAGGACAAAGGCTACGCCGTTCGCGTTCTCGGATCCCCACGAGCCTCCCTGAGAGTGGCGGGTGACGTAGGTTTCACCGTCCTTTGTTGCTGGGCCAGTGACCCACCATCCCTGGCAAGCATGCGTGTCCGATTCCTCCTCCGTTCCCAATGAACCGGTGCTTTGACCATCGAGGAATTGCTCATACCGTGGCCGCAAAGCCATCTCCAATTGCTGCGCTAGGATTCGCATGTAGTTTGACGCCTGGTCGACATATACAGACTTGTTCAGTTCTTCAGCCGCTCCCTCAGCTATCCCTTCCATGAAATCGATCATTTCCGGACTCAACAAGTAGATTTGTTCCTCATATGCCTTTGCTAACCGTATGACTCGTTGTGGGTCGTTGTCAAAATGCTCGAGTGTGCCCTTCCATTCTGTGTCGCTATTGTTCCGAATATCCTTCGCCGCTCTTTGTCCGTATTGGATCCCCATCTCTTTCCATGATCCTTCGAGTGCTCCAATCCATACGACTTGATTTAAGTACTCATGTGAGGGAGGCACAAATTCGGCTTCTTGAGCCAACCCAACTAGGGGCGTCAATAAGAAAGAGAGAAACAGCCCGACGCAGACTACTATACGTGCTAATAACCTACGAGACATCACATCCTCCTTTATCGCCGTGGTCTTTCCTGATCCAATCTCGACACAAGCTCTACCGTGACTACTAACGTCCCTTTTTCTAGCTGTTTTCCTCTTATCGCCTCCTCTGCCTGAGCAATTGCTCACTCTGCGTGTGCCAGGCCTCTGGCACGCAGCCCGCTCTATGAGCGACAGCTTGCCCTCGGGGGCCATGGCCTTCCGGAAACGTTGACGCCGCCGACCGATGAGTAGAGGAGTCTTTTGGTTTGCAGAGCGTGGTTGAACATTTGCTAGCATCTGGTTGTGATGCGTTGCACCAACGATTCATAGCCGCCATCATGTGCAGAGTATATGCTATATGATGCCTGGTGTCAAATGTTCTTACTCGTACGCCACGTTTGCGTGAAGCTCATTGCCAAGACTTCCGGCAGGTGAATCTCCTTCATCCCGTTAGAACTAGCCTTCGGTTTCCAGTCGGGAGTGCAAGACGCTCTCCGCTATTGCTGCAAGAGGCCATCTCATAGTCGTGGATGGCGGGAATAGGCGTGGCCACTCAGCCGGAACGGCTGAGTGGCCACAAATCAGAAGGTTCCTCCATGTTTCTCTGGATTGTTTTGATATCAGTATCCGTAGACTGCGTTCCGATACTCTACATATGGACGCAGGTTACAGACGTTCCAACCATGATCTACATACTGAC
The DNA here is from genome assembly GCA_964582975.1 of uncultured Thermotogae bacterium. Lineage (GTDB taxonomy): Bacteria > Bipolaricaulota > Bipolaricaulia > UBA7950 > UBA9294 > CAZDDA01. Next base: position 16,430 of record CAZOUO010000008.1, read on the forward strand.
ACGGCATTCCAGGAATGAAGTAGATCTCGAGATCGGTCAGGTTGGCAACGGACACGTTGAAGCTATACTTCGTGCCCAATGGCCACTCCTCTGAGAAACTTCCATGAACGCAGACCCCGCCTTCCACAGGTAATCCGGTTTCGGGATCGGGGGCTATGTAGTTCCCGTCCTTGTCGCGTGCGTAGTGAGCGGCCGACAGGTCGTACAGGAGTGAGTCAAGGGTGATATTGCCGAAGTTCTCCTCGAAGAAATACCACTCGGTCCAGTACCTGTAGTAGGAGCTGCTCCCTTCGCTCATAGGCTTGAACGAGGCCATGGGTATATCGGGGTCGAACACATCGTTCTCGTCAAAGGAGCCGTCTTCGTACTGCATCTGGTTTGACCAGATTAGGAAGCTGTCGGCCGTCTCACCGAGGTAACCTACGGGTCTCACCGCGTACCGGTCGGCAATGAACTCCACGACGAAGGCCTCGTTCGGATCTGCGCACATCTCGACCAGGCCTCTAGCACGAAGTAGAGTCTTCCTGCCGGTCAAGCGCCGGTACCGCTCGGTCCCGTGTGTAATATAGTCCACTGCATCTCGTGCAGTTTTCGCGTATACTACCGCGGGCAGATTGAAGATGTAATTCGGGTTGCCGACAGCTGCCCAGTCCTCGGTGTTAAACCCCGACCTACTGAAGCTACTGGGCGATGCCGCTCCCCAGCCGAGGTACACTCCGTATTCGTTGAGCTCTTGGCCGCTACCAACGTCGCCGGCCGGACAGTGAACGAACGTCACAGCTGCGCGAGGGTCATCAGGGATAAGGACAAAAGCTACCATGTTCGCTTGCTTATTGCCCAACGAACCTCCCTGGGAGTGGCGGCTGGCGTACGACTTACCGTCCGCGGTTGCCGGACCGGTTACCCAGAATCCTTGGCAATCGTCAGCCCCATAAGCGTACAGTGCCTCCTGCTCTGGTGTCATGCTCGCAGATGTCTCACCGGTGATGAGGTCCAAGAACTTTGTGTTCTCAAGCATATCCATCTGTATGTTGAGGACTCTCTCGTAGTTCGAACTCTGCTCAGCATAGACGGACTTGTCCATTTCCGGTGCTGCTCCATCAGCAATCCCTTGCATGAAGTCTAGCATTTCGGGACTGAGAAGGTAGATCTGTTCTTCGTACGCTGTTATCAGCGTTATGATGCTTTCAGGATCGTTGTCGAACTTTCCTAGCCCGTTGAACCATTCGGCATCGCCGGCGTTTCGAATATCCTTTGCTGCTCTTTGCCCGTATTGGACCCCCATCTCGTACCAGCTTCCCTCGAAAGACCCCAGCCACGTTACGGCTCCTAGGAGCTCATTTGTGGGATACACGTACTCGTATGGAACCCGTAAATCGTCATCTTGACCCAACCCCACCAGAGACATCAAGAGAAATGGGGCCAACGCCACTAACCAGACCAACATGGTGCTACGTGACGAGAGACTGCGGAACATTATGCTTCCTCCTTTTTCTATTTACCGCTTAAACGGCAGACGCGCTGCCAACCCTGGCCACTGCTTCATCCTCTTTTTGCTCTAGGTTTTTCACCTCCCTTTCCTTGACGGATTGACCGGTTTGTGGGCATGAGCGGCACCAGTACTGAGCGCGTCGCTCTTCTTGCAAGCAGTCCTTGAATGGCGCCTTCTTCGATGCATCGTCTGGGTACAGTATATTATGCATAGTATACTCTGTCAAGCGATGGGCGGTGTGAAAAGCGCCAAGTAGAATGCCCCAGGATGGACGGTGGGACACTTTTCAGACGAGTGGCACTGACTGCGGGAGAGAAAAAAGGGAGGATACAGAAGAACTGATCATCGGAGAAATGGGACCAGAGGCGACCCTGGACCTCTTTCGTTGCATTCTGGAAAACATGCCGATGAAGTTGCTGTTCAGGACCATCTTTACCCCCTAATTGACAATAATCCCAAGGTTCCCGATCGGACAGCGGTCATTCTGGCATACGGTTCAGATCCACTCCCTGCTCTGATTGGCACCGCACAACGCCTTCAGCAGGCCGGAGCCAGCTTTCTCATCGTGCTTGCAACACCGTACATCACTGGCTTCCTGGCTGCGTGAACGGTTGGATGGATACGGTGAAAGAAACGGCCATGGTGAATGCCAGACACTGACCTCAACTGGAAAGCGATTGGCATCCTTACCAAAGCGGGAATGCTCCGCGCTGCCCTCGACTAGAGCGCCCCATCAGAAGAAGGAATCGGTGCCTTGACTCCTGCAGACGAGAACCAGAATCAGGTCATGAAAGCCATCTACGAGGTCGAGACAGGCAATCATGCGGTGAAACGTCTGGTGTTACCCGCGATCCAGGAATTGATCGGCCGAGGAGCCAGTGGTTTGATCCTTGGCTGCACGGATTCCCTGTATTCGATCCTCTCAGCATTCTTGCACGCCGATCGATTGAATCGGCCACCGGCGGAACTGACAAGACACTACAACCCGCGCGTTCATCGAATGAGGGAGAATCTCCGAACAAATTTGCCTTTCACCTTTCGGGAGTCGTAACCGTTTTATCAACGGTCGATCACATCATCGGGAAATTACCTTTCACCACCAAGGGGAAAGCCTCACTGCACGAGGAGCATTCAGCACACAATCGTTGAACGCATCATCCATCGATCTCAGACGCGGTTATCTCCTTACGCAAGCGGACTATCAGTCCACAAACCGACGTTCTCCCGACAAATGGATGCCCCACCAGTTGCAATCGTTGCTGTTACGTAGGTTTTCCCCTTCCCTCCTGTTGGCGCACTGGAGAAAGAAGAGGCCCTTTAAAGGCCTTGGCTTCCTCCTACCGCGGCACAGGCCCCTCTGTGCAAGCCCACGATCGATCAGGAGTTACGTTCATCGGCTCTGATCGTCTTCCCTCTATGGCGGTGAGCGTTGTACACTAGGTTAGTCGAGCCCGAGGATGCGCGCGGGATTAGTCCTAATCATGTACTCCAGCTGCTTCGCCTCCATGCCTGCCTCCAATAGCATGGTGAGGAAAAGATGCAGGGCATCCGCCGGAGGAGGGTTCTTCATCTGTCCGCAGTCGGAGGCGATGACCACATTTTCATACCCGACACCATCAATGAGGGCGGCGACATCTTGCGGTGAGATAAGGTATCGGTTCTTCATGCAGTAGATGGCGACGTGTTCGATCAACGCACCATCTTCAATGAGTTTGCGCTGTTCTTCGGCGGTCCAGGTCCAAAGCTCGGACAGAGTGATGTGGTTGATGAGCACCCTTTTGACCCCGGCCTCCTTTGCTGCGCGAACGAGTTTTTGGATCTCCTGTTTTGCCAGGTGGCCGGTTCCTAGCGCCACATTCGCATCGGCAATGATCTGCAACACCACCTTGGCCTCGGAAGTGAGGTTACTGTCCTCACCCAAGATGGAGACCCCGGTCATGGGAACGCCGTGCTCCGCTAACTGGGAGGTCGCCCGTTTCATGTGGTAGTACTCGGGGGCGCCGTAAACGTCCAAATGTTGTTGCGCCCATTGAGTAGGCATCCAGATGATGCGCGCGCCCAGTTTAATCGCAGCTTCCACCGCGTGGGGGTTGATACCACCCACATACCGGTTCAACACCAGTCCCCCATAGGCCTTGCTCTCGGGAACGATCTTACTGACCAAAGTCGCGCGATCGGGCGTCATAGAATGATGGTTCTTCAGCACGACTCCCTTCATACCGTATGCTCCGGCCTGTTGTGCGGCTTCAATTGAGTCGACGATCCGTGGAAACAGGCTCGGCCCTGTGTGGGCGTGCAAATCGATTGCCCCTCGCAAAATATCTCTTGCGCGGTCCTGCGCTGTCTGCAAAATACCCTCCTTATGTTGGTTCAGATTGTGTTAGTTGCGGTTTTGTGCTAAGGCGGATGCGCCACTTCTTTCTTCCGTGCTTTTCCTCTTTACTTCCTACCCCAGAAGACGAGCCTTCGCTCCAGCAGACCTACTGAGCCAGAGAGAAGGATGGATAAAACAAGCACGGTCAGAATGACAGCGTACAGCTCCGCCATATAGAATGCGTAGGAATAGGTGGTGATGAGATATCCGAATCCGACGAGCGAAATCAGCATCTGACCCACGATCATACCTTTGATCCCACGCACTACACCGAGACGGATGCCGGTCAGGATCTCCGGCATGGCTGCCCGCAGAACGATCTTGGTCATCAGTTGGAGCTCATTCGCGCCGAACGATTTTCCCATCTCGAGAAGGGTTCGGCTTACGTGCTTTACGCCGGCCATGGTGTCAACGACAATCACGAAGAACGAGAACAGAAAGACTGCGATGACGATCGTCGCGTCACCGATTCCCGCTATTGCCATGATGATCGGGACGAGCGCGGAGATCGGAGCAGCCATGAATAGGTTAATCCAGACGTCGAACAGGTGTTCCACGGCCTTGTACCGTCCCATCAAGAAGCCAAGCAGAAGTCCCGAACCGAGGGCGAGTCCCTCCCCGACCAAGAAAACCTTTGCACTGAGAAGCAGGGCCGGAACAAAGCGGCTGCCCGTGACGATGTGGACCCACGCCTCGGCCACCTGGGAGAAGGGAGGAAGCAGAAACGTGATGTCCAGCCTGCCGATGATTTCCCAAAGAGCGATCCCCATGATGAGGGCAAGAAATTCCGGGGCCTTCCTGCCGCCGGGTTGCCACGTTTCGCCGATCCGGATTTCGTTAGTTGTTCTGCGCTTCATCGGCTTGTCCCTCCCGGACCATGAGCAGGTTCCAAAGCCTCGTTGTGATTGACAGATACCCCTGGTCGGTTCTCATTTCGATACGCGGTCGCGAAAAGCCAACTTCGATCGCTTCTCGGATGCTCGAAGGACGAGCCGAGAAGACCACGATTCTGTCCGAAAGGAAGACGGCTTCATCGATGCTGTGTGTGACGAACACCACAGTCTTGTTCTCAGTAAGGAGGAGGCGTTCAAGATCTTCCTGGAAGGCGCGCCGGGTCAGCTCATCGACCGAGGCGAACGGTTCGTCCATAAGAAGGATCTGCGGGTTGGTAGCGAATGCTCTTGCAAGGCCGACCCTCTGCTGCATCCCTCCGGAAAGTTCGTGAGGGTGGGCCTTCTCAAATCCCTGGAGTCTGACAAGTTCGATCGCTTCCCTGGCCCGCGTGAGCCTTTCTTCTTTGGGAACACCGCGCAATTCCAGGCCGAACGCAACGTTACGCAACACGTTCGCCCACGGCAACAGCGCAAAGTTTTGAAACACGAGCGCCCGATCCGGTCCCGGGCCCGTGACCGGACGGCCATCGATAAGAACACGTCCAGCTCGTGCCGGAATGAGACCGGCGATTATCTTCAGCAACGTCGTCTTTCCACAACCGCTGGGGCCGAGGAACGTAGTGAGCTCTCCAGCGTTGAGGGTCACACTGACTTCCCGACATGTTTCAACCGCGTCTTCCCCTTCACCGTAGCAGTGGGAGATGTCTTCAATGACGATCTCTAATGGGTCGTGGCGTCCATTTACTGCCAATGTGTTCATTCCTATATTCTCCTATATTATTTTACTGTCATCTTTTCAGCCAATCTTCCATCTCAACATTCGGTTCTCCAGCCGCTTGAGTGATGTGAGCAGGAGAGCGGCAACAATCAGTATGGCGGCCACCACCGCAAACAGCGAATCGTATCGGAAGCGCGATGAGTAGTAGCCAATTAGATCGCCGATGCCAAACGGGGCGATCATCAACTCGGCGAGGACCATGGCGACAAATCCGAGCGAGAACCCGAGCCGGAGGCCGGCCATGACCATCGGCAGCGCGTCAGGAAGCAGGATCTTCACAAAGACCTGGCGGCGGCTCGCCATGTAGGATCTGGCCATCTCCACCAGGGTTCGATCGACGTTCCGGATGCCGCCGTACGTATTCAGAATAACAACCGGCAGCGATAGAAGAACGACCACGGAGACCTCCGCGCCAAGCCCGATTCCGAAAGATAGAACGAGGATCGGAATGAGAGCAGCTGTCGGCGCTCCGTACAGAATGAGAAAATACGGTCTTGAAAGCCAGTTCAGAAACCCAACTGTACCGATCAGCACTCCCCAGGCTACCCCTACGGTGGCAGAGATGCAGAACCCGATCAGCAAAGAACGAAAACTCACTATCAGCGCACGGGGCAACTCGCCCGTCCCAATCAGTTTGAACAGAGCCAGGACGGTCGATGAAAACGTCGGAAAGTTGAACGATACCTCAAAGATTCCTGCGAGCTCCCAAAGCCCAAACACGATGATCAGGGACACCGCTCGAAGCAGGAACCTGGTGCTGCGCCCGCTACTCAGAATGTGTCGCATGCTGTCTTTTTCCTCTCCTTCTCGAGCCATCGGCACTGGGACGGAAATTTCTCCAGTGCTCGCCAGTCGTTTGTTGCTGGTTTGATAGTGGCCCAAGAGGGGCCCCGAGTTAGGCCAGAGCCCCTCTTGGATCCTTTTTCTGTTAGTAATCCACCGTGATGGTGACCCTACCCAGCTCATCCAACACTTCGTTGAGGAGCGTGAAGTCGTAGAAGTCCTCAACCTTCAAGTCTTCCGCTGGCCCTTCCAGCAGGCCGCCCGCTACGTAGAGCTCGAAGTTGTTCACTGCCAGCGATGGCGTGATCGCACCGTTTGGATCGAAGACACCCGCCTGGATGCTCACCTTGAGAAGTTCGCCGGCCTGGTCCCGGTCGGGAACGTCAGGAAGGATGTTGTGCTTTTCCGCCTCTTCAACCCAATACGTCCAATCAGCCACACCCCGTCGGTAGACCTTGAGGAGTTCAGTCATCAGTGCCTTGATGACGTCGGCATGCTCAGCGAGGAACTTTGTGCTGGCAACGAAGCTCTCCGTGCTGGCGTCCGCCGTTCCGAACGGCAGGACGTGGAATCGATCCGGTGCCTGATCCAACACAACCTTCGTGTTGGCAAGATCGAGGAACGTCGCTTTGATCTCGCCCTTCAATAGGGCAACAGCACGAACCTCTGATCCAGGCAGGAAGTTGATGTTGCTGTACTGAATCCCCTCCCGCTTCTCGATGAAGCGCGCCATCGACGTGGTCGTCGATGCACGGGAATGGGTGTACATTATTTCCCCGTCCAGATCTTTCCAACTTTGGTATTCAGTGGACACGACCGGGACGAACTCGATCCCTCTTCCCTCCATGAAGATACGCAGATCAGCTCCCTGCTCGATTGCAGCAAACGGGAGGATCATCCCCAAATCGACGTCGCCACTGGCAACGGCCGCGGTTCCCAAATCATCCCTGTCAAAGAACACCGATTCAAAGTCAATCCCCTGCTCTCTCAGGTGCTCAAACGCGATCTCCAATGGGAAATCTGAAATGCTGGGAACGGATGAAAAGGAAATCGTGTACTTTTCGCCGAGTGCCACACCAGTAAACAGCCCGACAAACAGAACCAATGAGATACCAACAGCAATTGTCTTTGCATGCTTTTGCATTGGAAAGCCTCCTTTTGTCCTTTGTCAGCCTCTTGACGTTGCTCTCACGGTTTTTGCGTCGGATTCCACCACCTCCTCTTGTTATGGATTCTGCTCTTGTGGAGAGGGTATCCTCTTTTCATGAGAAACCTTGGACGCGTCCGCCATCGACTTGAATAGCATTCCCGGTCATGTAGGAAGCACGCTCAGACGCTAAGAAGACGACGAGATTCGCCAATTCAGCCGGGTCTCCGTGGCGGCCCATCGGGATATCTTTGATCCACCGTTTCTCCATCTTGTCAAACGTTGCCTGTGATTTAGCCGCCATGTCCGAGATCATCCCACGCTGGCCTTCGGTGAGGAATGGGCCGGGGCAAACGGTGTGAGCGCAGATACCCTGCGAAGAAAAGTGGTTAGATATAAGTTTCGTCAATCCCAGGACTCCCATCCGTGCGATGCTCGACTGCGCCATCTCTCCCAGGGGCTGCTTGACACTAGTCGAAGTAAGGCAAATAATACGCCCCCATCGGCGCTCCAACATGTGGGGCAAAACAGCCCGGGAGAGCCGAACGGCGCTCAGAAGCGCCATATTGAGACCGAGCGTCCAATCCTCATCGGAGAGGTCAAGTAGCTGGCCCTTGGGCAGGTGCCCTGTGCTGACGACGAGAATGTCTACTCTTCCAAAATGGTCAAGCGTTGCATCGACCAACCTCTGTACGTCCTCTGCCTGAGTGATGTCGGCCCGGACAGAAAGGACCTCGCTTCCCGTCTGCTCGGCAATCTCCTTCTGTGCCCTGTCCAGAGCTGCCTGTCTCACGTCGGAGATCACGACGTTTGCCTTCTCCGCTGCAAGGGCGAGAGCACAAGCCCTACCTAGACCTGAGCCTGACGCCGTCAGCAATGCCACTTTCCCCTCTATGCCGAGTTTCATCAGCGTTCACCGCCTCCTTGCTGCGATGCCTCTTTAGACCTATCGTTGTTCCAAATCACTGTTTCAGAAAGGACATCGACAATATCGAGAACACGCGCGTTCTTACCCAGACACCACAACGTAGCCTCCATGGCCATCTCGCAGTTTGGACACGCCGTCACGATGACCGACGGACCGCCTGCCAGCATCTCCTTCACTCGACGCACCATAGCTTGCCTAGCGACCTCGGGATCTGCTCCGAGGGTCAATCCACCTGCCCCACAGCAGTGGGAATCTTCTCGGGAAAGCTCAAGCTCGATGATGTTCCTCATTGCCTTTTGCAGCACAAATCTCGGTGCATCGTAGAGGCCATTTAAGCGTCCAAGCTCGCACGGGTCGTGATAGACGGTCACTTCGGCCAGACGATTCCTCGGCCTGATCTGTCCCTCCTCAAGGAACTTCCGGAGAAGTTCAGAAGTGTGCCACACTTTGAAGGGAGGGGCTTTCCCGAGGATTTCAGCATACTCGGTTTTCCATGTCGTGTAGCATCCGGGGCATCCAGCAACGACATCGGTCACGCCGTACCTCTGGAAGGCTTCGATGTTGTGTGTGGCGAATGCTTTTGCTTCCTCGAGATCGCCTGCCAAGTAGTCTGGGTGCCCGCAACACCACTCTTCGGGACCGAGCAATGTGTAATCCACCTGCGCGGCGTCGAGAAGCCGGGTGAGATTGATGGGAGTACGGCTCCGGCTCTGCCGCATGCCAAACTGGCAGCCGACAAAGACGCCCAGCGATGCTTTCTGGTGTACGCGCATCCTCGTCGAATCGGGAGCGCGCCTGAGCCAGGCCGCCGTGCCTATGCCGCTGCGTCCCATAAGAACCCGGCTTTCGTTCAATCCATCCAGTAGTGTCGTCACGGAATCAGGCCAACGGCCCTTAACGAAGCCGCGCGCGCGTCGATTCAGCGTTCTGACGGGGACGTCGCGCGGGCAGACCGACTCACAGTGGCCACACAGAAAGCAGCGGAACAGCTCGCTAACTCCGGCATCGCTTGGCTGGCCGTCAAACAGTGCCGCCCGAACAGCCTGAAGAAAGCCCGAGGGACCCGCGTGGGGATGACTGACTCCGGGTGCCGACGGGCAGCCCGCGGTGCAAAGCGAGCACTCCACACAATCCTTGAATGCTGCAAAATCTCCGAATCGATCTAAGGCGGATCGATCCGCAGTAGCTGAATTGTCCTCGATCGCCTGCTGCAATGTCTGCTGCTCTTCATAGTACGCATCGCGATTTACGACGAGGTCCTTGACAACAGGAAAGTCTGGCAAGGGATCGATCGTGACGATTTCTTCTGCAGCGAGAACATGTTTGCAGGCCAGCGCGGGCTTTCCGTTGACAAGCACCCCACACAGGCCACATTTGCCCTCCTCGCAAGAGTAGCGGAACGCCAGTGAGGGATCCAGCTGGTTCTGAATGTGGCGAAGGGCATCGATGACGTCCATGTTGTCGAAGTAAGGGACCGTGTAAGCCTGGTAGCGGCCGGTTTTGTCGAGGTTCGGATCGTATCGGAATACCTTCACTATGAGCGTCTTGCTCATTACTCTGCCTCTGTCGGAATGTCAGTTGGGCGGAATCTGATCTTTGGGTGATCGAAGTTCCTTCTGATCATCACGTTTCCCAGCCAGTGTTGATCGTCTCTTGTGGCATAATCCTCGCGAAAGTGAGCGCCCCGGCTCTCCTGTCTGTGTAAGGCCGATCTGGCGATTAGTTCACCCAGCTTGAGCATGTGCAAGAGTTCGAGCCCTTCGAGGAGTTCCGGATTGGCCTTGAGGGATTTTGAGGTGAATCTGATCGATAATGGGATCTGGTCCTGCTGATCCTGCAGCCAGCTGATCGCGCTTTCCAAAGAGGCTTGGGATCGAATGACACCAACGGTTTCCCACATTTTGCATCGGAGTGCACGCTTGGTGTCATACACGCTTTTCTCCGCCTTCTCCCCTTCTAAGAGCGTTGTCAAGTGGGCGAGGTCCCGCTGCAGCTGTTCGTCCACAGTGTCTTTCTTTGTGCCACCGCTACGCGAGCCGGCGAGCCGAGCAGCAGCACGTCCAGTTCGTCTGCCAAAAACGAGCGCTTCGGTCAGTGAGTTATCGGCGAGGCGGTTGGCTCCGTGAACCCCCGCCGCAACTTCACCAGCGGCAAACAGTCCCTCAACGCTGCTCCGACCCTCCTCGTCAATGCGGATCCCTCCCATCGAGTAATGGGAGGCCGGGCTGACCTCACCCCGCTGGGTCCGAATATCAAGTCCAGCCTCCAAGCAGGTCCTGACCTCAACCGGGAACTGAGCGTAGTAGCTCTCTGGCAGCCCCGTTCGATCGATGAACACACCGCCGTGTTCTGTACCGTTTCCGGAACGAATCTCGGTGGCGATGGCTTGAGAGAGTTTGTCACGTGTTGTGTTCTCCAGTTGCTCGGGATCATAGCGCGTCATGAAGCGCTCGTCATGGCAGTTGTATAGCTTTGCTTCAGCGTAGCTTCCGACGTTCTTACCCTCGAGCGCAGGGGGGTAGACGTAGTTCGTCGGATAGAACTGCACCATTTCCAGATCCATCAGTTCCGCGCCAGCTTCGTAGGCGAGCACCATCCCATCTCCAGCCATTTGCGGTGGGTTGGAAGTGCGAGCATACAAGTACCCCGCTCCTCCTGTGGCGATGATGACTGCTCCGGACGGGATGGCTCTGACGTCTCCCGTTCGGTAGTCAAGACCCACAACTCCGAAACACCCTTCGGGGTCCACAAGCAAGTTCGTGACGGTAAAATCGTTTCTAGTAGCCACGCCTCTTCGGTACGCCTCTCGCCGCACTACATCCAGTAGCACCTTTCCCGTGCTGTCCTGACATTGAAGCAGGCGATAGTGGCTGTGTCCCGCCCAGCTTTTCCCTGGCGATGCATAGCGGGAGGGATCCTTTTCCTCGAAGTGCATCCCGATGGCCTCAAGGTCAAGTACAACTTTCTCCGCATCGTCAACCATGGCCCGCACAAGTCTTCGATCGTTGATGCGACACCCCGATGCGAGCGTGTCCTGTAGATGCTGATCCGCGGAGTCCTCGCGGAAAGACCAGCTCCCCACTGCAGCGAGACGCTTCGCCTGCACAGTGGCTCCCGACTTACCGATTTCGCATTTATCCAGCACAAGTACGCTGTCAGCGCCGGTATCAGAGGCCGCTACGGCCGCCGTCAATCCAGCCAACCCACCGCCAATGACGACCACATCAGCACTAACTATCAGATGCTCAGTCATCCTGGTCAGTCCCTCCTGTCCTTCTTGAGAGCGTCTCCAACGTTCTTTTTTCAGCTGCGTTGAGGTGTGCCAGCGTTGCTTCCCTGGCGCATTCCCTATTGCTATCGAGCAGCGCTTTCAGGATTTTTCTGTGCTCGTCGAGGATTGTCGTGAGGACGACAGGAGTCGTCGGGTCAGTCGCCTGTTCGACAAAGGTGCGAATTCGCAAGGAGTGGTCGTTGACAAAAGCGATGGTCTTTGCAATAAGGGTGTTTCCTAGGGCCTCCAGGATCAGTCGCTGCAGGCCAAGATCCATCTCCAAAACTAGCTTTCCCAGGAGTGCCAGGTCGAGCGTGCCCTCAGAAGCCGCATTGCGAGTCGATTCAGTTTGGCGAAGCAAATCGCGCAGAGAAGCTTCAAGATCTTGATCGTTTGGGACTCGGCTTGCGACGATAGTAAAGATATGGGGCTCTAAGAGCTTGCGTGTCTGGTAGGCCTGCTGGATCTCATCGGTAGCGATTGAAGAAACGCGGGGCTGTTTGTGTGGCTCGCAGTCGATCAGCCCATCCGCGCTTAGTCGCGCTAGTGCCTCTCGAACCGGGGTTTGGCTTGTGCCCAGCTCGTCGGCAAGCGCGTCGATGGATAAAACCGTGTCGGGGAGGAGTTCGTTCCTAAGTATCGCCTCCTTAATGGTCTGATACGCCTGCTCTCTCAGCGTGGAACTGTTGATCCGCTTTACCATCATGTCATTACCACACCGCACAAATATATCCTGCATGATATAGCTGGTCAAGTCCTGCCTCGTTCATGATCGACAATGAGCTCACCGGCTATCCACCGAATAGCGGGATGTTCAGCACTCGGGCGAAGAAAAGAATTACCGTAAGCCCAGTAAACACCAGGAAGCTCCCCCAGCCGAACCATCGCGCGAACAGGGAGGGATAGAACTGCTTGTCCTTCTTCGGGATGACTCGTAGGCAGTAGTGCATATTGAGCGCGAAGATGACCGGAGCAATGAAGAACGCCAGCGCTGACGCCACGAGGACCAGCCATACTGGCTTCGGCGCCCCAGCGACTATGGTCACGGCTGCGATCAGTGAGAACGCCATCGTCATCCGATAGATGTTGTACTCGGAATACCACGTTCTCTTCGCGTCCCGAGTCATGGTCTCACGGTCAGCAAGCGGGTACTGCGCGGTACGCCGGAAGAGATTTCGACAGCAGGCCCCGACAATCCTCGGCCACCCGTCGAAGTAGTTGAACTGTGTGGAGAACGTCGCTGCAAAGGCGCCAAGGAGAAAGATCCCCATCATCCACGGGCCGACGCTTTCGGTGAAGATCTTAGCGATCTCCCCCATCACCGCTTGTCCCTCCACCGGGTTGGGATAGAGCCACACCGCTGCCAAAAGCAGGAAGATGCAGGCAATGATGAACGACACGACATATCCCACTCGGAAATCCCACATCCCGATTCTGAACCAACGCCGCACGTACTGCTGAACGTCCTCGGGAAGCGCGGTCGCATCGATCGTCAGATCCTTCAAGCGTGGCATAAACGGATCGTAGCGGTCCACCACCCCCATTTTCTCAAGGGCCTCGCGGATTCGCCCCATGCCGACTCGCTTGGCCTTGCCCCACTCCGATGCCTGTAGCGATACATCGATTCCCGTGGGAAGAAGGCCGAGGAATGCGGTGACAATTAACCACGATCCCTGGGGTAGTTCAAAGATCACAAAGTGCGAGAGCGACGAAAGCGGCGCGGGCCGTACGAGAAAGACGCTAACAGCCGAGGCAAAAAGGATTCCGCCCAACACTTTGGTGGCGATCTCCACCGCCTTGTACTTCCCGCCCAGAATAACGGCGCAGGACAGTACGCCGAGCAATGCTCCCCAGATCCACAAAGGAACCTGCAGGTTTGCGTGCACACTCAGCGCGTAGTAGAGGACGGCGGCAGCGGCTGCGATGCGACCCGCCTGGCCCACCACACACTGCAGCAGGGTCACTGCAAGGAGATACAGAAGCGGCCACTTTCGCCAAGCGCAGCTGTACGCATCGATCATGCTTCGTCCGGTCGCGTTGGTGAATCGGAAGGCCATCTCGAAGCCGTAGTACTTGAAAATGTACGCCACCGGAATGCACCACAAAAGAGCATAGGCGAACCGGCCTCCAGCCGTGGGGGCGGTCACAAGGTGACTGGTCCCGATCCCGGTCATCATTAACACCAGGCCAGGGCCGAAGTGCTTCAAAAGGCTCCCTAGGTCCATTTTGGGCAGCTCAAGCTGGCCCAGGTCGGGCAGTCTCCCTTCGCCTTTGCTCTCATTCAGGGGTTCTGCATGCCCTTCTTTTGCCATCTTCATGTACGCTCCTTATTCAATTCATCTCTGCATACCGGGTTGCGTCGGAAAAAGTTGCTGTTTTCAACCGCGACCGCAGAGAACGGATGTTCTGCCCTCCCCGACTCTAGCAAGTCTGTCCAGAGCTACAGGGAACATTTTCGGCTCGAAGTATGAACGCTCCTCCACACACCGCATCGAGGAAAGAAGCCCTACAGCCATCCTTCGGTATGTACATCTAATCAGTCCCTTCCCTTTGCCACCCCAACAAGGAGCGAAGCAGGAGCACGACAAGGGACGTTTTCTCATAGAGTGACGGCAGCTCAATGAATTCACTATCTGTATGGGCTCCAGCGCCGACTGCCCCCATGCCGTCAAGACAAGGGAAACCCAGGGCCACGATGAGGTTCGCGTCAGATGCCCCTCCTCGCGGCGACTCCGAGAAGTGCACGGGGAAGTCCAGGTTCCGGGCTGCACTCACTACGGCCTCTTTCATTAATTCAAGCCTTGGAACGGCAACCATTGGAGGGCGGTGAAAGCCACCTTCAGCGACGGTCTTTGTCCCCTCAACGTAGCAACTCGAAGCGGCCCTTGCGACGCATTGCTGCATCCGCTCAAGCTCACTCATCGAGGCTACCCGGAGATCGAGGGTCGCTCGCGCCAGCTCAGGGACGATGTACGGTTTCTCCCCACCTTCGATCGATCCCACGTTGACGCTTGTCCCTTTCTCCGTGTTTGCACAGTGGGTCAGCTCGATGAGCACGTGCATCAATTGCTCGATCGCGTTGGCGCCGTCCGCCGGGTTTGCGCCCGCGTGGGCGGCCTTCCCACGGACTGTAAACCAGTATACCCCGACCCCCTTTCGCTGGGTGGTGATTGCACCGTCAGGTGAAGAAGGCTCGAATGAAAGTGCCCATCTCACATCACGCAGGCACTGCGGCAGATATTCTCTGCTTTCCCGGGATCCTGGCTCCTCATCGCTGTTCAGAAAGACCCGAATGCTCCCTGAATGTGCTTCAAGGCGGTCATGGAGGAGGGCCTTAATCGCATAGAGCATGATGACCAAGCCGCTTTTCATGTCGAGGACACCGGGTCCAAATGCCTTCCCCTTCCTCTCATCCAGGGCAAAGGGCCGCCGTGTTACAGTACCTACCGGGAAAACGGTGTCCATGTGTCCGATTAGCAAGACGGAAGGCTCCCCAGAGCCATACTCGGCGAGCAGGTGATCAGCGTAGTCCTTCCCCGGAAGAATGCGCACAGCAAACCCCATCTGCTCGTACTCGGTCTGCAAAATCGCTCGAACCTGATTTACGCCATCTGGATAATCGCTTCCGCTGTCAATGTTGACGAGCCGCTGCAGGAGCTGGAGCATCTCGACTTTCCTCTCCTTCACCAGATATTCGATCCTGCTCACCCATCCCTCCTCTGGTCAGTCGTCCAGTCCCTTGGAGTGACGATCAGCCGGATCAAATGGTCGCAACTTGAACGATCGAAAGCCGCTTGATTCCTCGGTGAACCTGTATTCTCAAAAAATGAATGCTGTCGGCGCGATCTCATTTCACTGTGAGCCCTTCCGGGATCTCCGTAAGCACCTCAATCCCTTCCTCTGTCAGTGCAACGGTCGTGCTCAGCCCGACAACAGCTTTTCCGTAGCTGCGGAGGGCCACCGGTAGATGAAAGACCATACCCGCTTGGAGCATCCGCGGGTTTTCCTTGCTTAGGCTCAGGGCTTCGTTTCGGCCCAACCCCACGGAATATCCGGTTCGTTTTCGGAAATTGTCGTAGTAGCCAGCTTTCTCAATAATCGTGCGGCAAGCTGCATCCACGTCACCTGACGTCACTCCCGGCTTTAGCACATCGAGCGCGGCCTGGAGACCTTCCAACACGACAGCCTCCATCTCCCTTAATTTCGCGTTTGGCTCTCCAACAACCGCTGTGCGCATGATTGGGGCAACGTACCCGCCATAAACCCCAGACAACTCCAGCAGAACGGTGTCGCCAACTTCAATCCTCTGTCGTTCGAAAGTGGTGTGGGGAACTCCGGATCTCCATCCCGAGGTAACGATCGGACTGCGTCGCAACGGTTCGGAGCCCAAGGAGACAAGCTTCGTGGCCGCTGCTGCCGAGACAGCGTTGTCAGTGGTGTCAGCTTTGACGGCCGCCAGTCCAGCATGGACCCCCTGGACGCTTAGTTTTCCTGCCTTGCGAATGTAGTCCAGCTCAGCCTGAGACTTGATGTCGCGAACCCTTTCGACAATTTCCTTCCCACGAACCCACGTGGCTCTTGACAGCGTTTCTCTGCCTGCCATCATTAACTGCTCTTTCACTGCGACAGACGTGCACAGTCCCTCAAGGCCGATGCGAGCACTTGCGAGGCCCATTTCCTTGATCGTGTTGGCAACTATGTCGAAGGGATTGTCAATGTCCTCGTATATCACTATGTGATCATCCGGAAGGACAGAATAGACTTTCGACAGAAACGATTCCAGGAACCGCTGAACTTGGATCATTTCCCCTTCCAAAGGTAACAACAGAAACTGATCCGCCTTGCCGAAGGTATGAACACCGGTCAGATAGCGGATGTTTTCGGTGTTTGTTATAAGAAGCAGGTCCAGATCTTGACTGGACATTCTAGCACGGACCTTGCTCAGCCGATTGGCGTACTCCTCATCGCTGAAGAAGCGAATTGGCCGAAGTGTCTCGCGTGCTAGCAGTTTAAGATCTTTGACAATATCTCGCAGTGTGACCATTTTTTCCCTCGCCCTCCTTGTCAAGATGATGGTGCCTGCATTCAACGAAACAGTCAGTAAGGCACTTTTAGAAGTAGGATCGGATTCGACCCCCATCAATCTGGATCACCCCGCCTGTCATGTAGGATGATTTCTCGGAGGCGAGGAAGGCAACGACGCTAGCTAGCTCCTCGGTGCAGCCGTGTCTTCGCATAGGGATTTCCCCAAGCCACAACTGCGATACTTCCTCCGGCGTTCTTCCCATTTCGCTGGCCCGTTGCTCAAACATGGCACGGTGTCCTTCCGTCATAATCGAACCGGGACAGACTGTATGAACGCAGATTCCTTTTGATGCGTAGGCATCGGCAAGCGCCTTAGAAACCGCTAGAACGCCTATACGTGCTACACTTGACGATACCATTGGCCCCAGCGGTTGTTTCACCGCTGTTGACGTAAGGTTGATGATTCTACCCCATTCCTGTTTCTCCATGAATGGAATCACTTCACGACACAAGCGAATTACGCTCATAAGGAACAGGTCAAGAGCCAGATACCAGTCCTGGTCGGACAGTTCCATGAAACGTCCCTTTGGGGGAGCTCCTGAGTTCGTAACAAGGATGTCCACTGAGCCGAATGCTGCTACCGTGTTGCTGATCAACGCGCGGATGTTGTCAGGCTTGGTGAGATCTGACTTGATAGACATTATCTCTCCCGCTGTTTGTTCCCGTAATTCTTCCTTGGCTCTCTCGAGACGCCCCTCATTTCGGGCGCAGATCACAACACGCGCCCTTTCTTTCGCAAGTACTTTCGCACAGGCCTTCCCAAAACCGGAGCTCGCTCCGGTTATCACAGCAACCTTCCCTGCAAGCCCGAGATCCAACTTAGTACCCTCCTTTCCAATGGATGGATTTGTAACTGACTTCACAATGCCTGTTTCATCCGCTAAGATACATTGCGAATTCTACGTCATGAAGCAGATTTCCTCGTCTCTAGGAGTAGTCTGTTAAGCACAATTAGCAGATTGAGCGCATTCACTGTTGTCAGCACAACTAATCCTCGAGCCAATCATTGCACGGGCGTTGTCGTACCGCTGATCACCTCCGTTGTCAATAGAAAGTATATCATGTAGGATATAGCAAGCCAACGTTTCGGACTAGCCGGCTCTGAAAAGAGGATTGCTCGCGGGAACCATAAAAACTGCCAGAGCTAAAGACGAAAAGGAAAAAGATCTCAGACAGCAACTGATCTCAACAAAACGAAAATACCTTAGCAAAGGACGAGCAAAATGAGCGGGCGAATAATCGGTATCTTAGGAGGCATGGGTCCAAAGGCAACCCTAGAATTATTCAGACTTATTCTTGCGTCTACCCCAGCTAAGACGGACCAACAACACCTCCGCATTCTAATCGACAACAATCCAAAGATTCCTGATCGAACGGCCGCCATCCTGGGGAGGGGCACAGATCCACTCCCTGCACTCATCCAATCTGCCCAACTTCTGCAACAAGCCGGTGCCAATTTCTTGATAATCCCATGCAACACCGCACACTACTGGCTTCTAAAGCTGCGTGAACAAGTGGGGATTCCAATTGTGGACATGGTGCAAGAAACAGCAAAAGAGATTGCTGCACACCGGCCCACATTGAGGAAGATTGGCATCCTTGCTACAACGGGAACGATCCGCGTAGCCCTCTACCAGAACGCTCTGATAGCAGTAGGCATTACGCCGCTGACCCCCAATGATGAGGCACAGCATCAAGTCATGGAAGCAATCTCTCAGATTAAGGCGGGCAATAACGGCGTTGAGGATCTCGTTCTGCTTCCGATCCAGAGATTGATTGCCCAGGGAGCCAGCGGTCTGATCCTTGGATGCACAGAGCTCTCACTTCTCGACGTGGAGAAAACCGTCTCCTGCCCAATATTTGATCCACTAAACATCCTTGCCCGGCGGGCGATTAAGATGGCGACTGGTATGGAGCAAGCTTTGGACGAGGAAAGATACAGGACAGAGCTAGCAGACCAAAGGGAAGTCTTGCATGAGTGATGTGAAGCATGGCGACTTGGCAATGCGTCTTCTTTAGAGATAGTTACTTATGCCCTGCCGCTGACCTTGCCCCTGAAAACCTGTCCAACTAAAGAGTTGCTCCTTGACAGGTTGAGCCTGCCCCAGTAGGTGCTCACCACCCCCCGCCTAGGGAGTGAGTGTGACGCTGTTAGCAAGAATGGCGAAGAGTGGTTTCGCGAATATATGATTTATTGATCGTTTCATCACATTTGCGGGGGACAGAGAAGGCCACGACGTCCGCGTATCTTTGTCGTCTGAAAGCACCTTGAATTGGCTACTTACCCTTGCGAGTAGAGCTAGTCACCACGCGAGAGCCACGACTTGAGTTCTACAATCAGTCCCCCAGGCTCCATAGCTCAAGGGGTTGCTCTGTCACCCATTAACAGATGGCCACAAAGTGCTCCAGGACAGCTCCTACAGGCTCTACAGCCGGGCCCGGGTTCCTCAAGCGAGCCAAAGGGTGCAGCTTAGGGATAATCTCCAAACACGAATGGGGACACACTGCCTTATGGATGCGAAAAAGATCGATCGATGTGCGAGAGAAATGCCAATATTCCATCGAAGATCCCCTGCGCTACCATTCCTTGGTAGACAGGGTCTGTGAGTCTGTTGCGCTCCTCCTTGCTTGTGAGAAACCCGATCTCCACCAGCGCAGCAGGACGCTTCGTGGCGTGCAAGTGAAGCTCCTGCGAGCGTACCCCCCGATCCGCAGCTCCCGTCGCTTGGACGACCGATGACTGGAGGATCTCCGCGAATTGCCAGCTCGGATCTCCCGGCGAATGGATCTCGTCGACCCACGTCTCGATTCCCTCGACGTCCGGACAGTCACACGCATTCGCCTGGATGGACAAGTACAGGGCGGCATCCACCTCGTCTGCCAACTGGGCGCGATCCTCCAGTGTGATGTAGATGTCCGCATTGCGTGTCATCACAGGATCCAGCCGGTCATCTTTTTTCGCTAGGGAGAAAACGCGTTTTGTTACAGCCAGATCGACGTCTTTTTCTTTGACACCGGTGACCACAGCACCTGGATCTTTCCCACCGTGTCCCGCGTCGAGAACGATCGTGATCGAGCATTTCTTCTTCACGCTCGAAGCTTCCGAGTGTTCGTGGAGGAACACCAAAACAGCAACTCCGAGAACTACGGCAATGACTACCGATAAAAGAATGATAGATCGAGTACGCACATTCCCATCGTATTGCCCCGACCTGTGCTCTGCCGGAAGGATGACCCCGAAGTGGCACACATATGGAAACATTCAGTGGATCAGGAAGCGTTGATTTGGGACGAAGATCTCTGGGAGGCTGAGGACTCGATTCTCACTATCCACTCGGAGGCGACCACCCATGGTCCTACGACAGGCCTCAGGCTCCAGATTATCCAAGCGCTCAGAGTCAACCCTCCCGAAGGGAAGGTTCCTGCCATGCCAGCGATAGACCTCCTTGCGCAAATACTCCGTGACTGCGGGCCAGGCACCGCGTGTGCTTGACCCTCGATTCCGCCGCTACTTTGCGCCAGGTGTCCAAATCATCAATCTGGTCACCTGCTTTGACACATGTCGATGCAAGGCTATCTAGACTAACTCTTGAGAGCAAACAACTACTCGGGGCAGGTCATGCTTCGTTGCCTGTCTGCCTCGCGAAGCTAGGAGTTGGACAGTAAGACCAAACATGAAGGATTACGATAGGCTGGATGAGTTCAGAAGGGCCGTCGAAGAACAAGTTGGGCCTGTTTCAGATGCACTCTGGAAGCAGGTGTGTAACTGGCTCCCTCCCTACGATGACGAAGATCTTGAAGAAGTAGCTACGAAGATCCGAGAGGCTCGTGTGGGCAAGGGATAAAGTGGTAATGCTTAAGGTAACGGCAGAGCTGCAACCTCCCTTGATGATGGATAGTATTGGTTCT
This sequence comes from uncultured Thermotogae bacterium, assembly GCA_964582975.1. GTDB lineage: Bacteria > Bipolaricaulota > Bipolaricaulia > UBA7950 > UBA9294 > CAZDDA01. The sequence continues at coordinate 37,090 of CAZOUO010000008.1, forward strand.
CCTAATCAAGAAATCAGTCTCCTGGAGTCCAAGGGGATTCGTACAAGATCATCCCTCCTTCCCAAGCTACAAAACCCTCAAGCCCTCCCGATCTATCATGTTTCTTGGCCACAAAACCGGAGAAGAATCTATCCGTTTCCCATCGATAGAAACAGCTTATCTTGGGCTTTTGGGTTTGAAGCCTGTGTTCGTCACCACGCTACCGCCAGCATACGAGTTCTACAACCAGTCCCCCAAGCTCAGAGGCCCTGACGTACTAACGATCATCCTCCTCACGGCTCACTGTATCTGGGCTCTTCCGGCTCCGTGACAGCGTAATCTCTTTCCCAGCCTTCATGCTGCAAGGTGAGGGACTCGATGGCTACTGACGGATAGTTGGCATTGAACGAGCTTAAGGCCACGTATTCCGAGGGCCAGCACCGGTAAACCTTGTATGCCATCACCAGTTGGCCCGCTTCGTTGTACAGCTCAATGATGATGTCTTTGCGGAAATCCTTAAGAGACACCTCGGTACCCATTCCCGCACCGAAATTCCATACTTTATTAGCCCATTGCTCAAACGCTGTGTCGTGAGTTCGTCCTCTCTTGAGCACGATCGGATCGTACGTTGTAAGCCCTGGAGATCTCCTAACAATGCTGGCGTCTCCGCCTTCGCGGTGTGTAATGACCTCTGTTCGCCGCCTCAGTCCGCTCACTTCGTTGATTCCGGCGATGTATCTCCCATCCCACTTGACTCGGAATTTGTACTGCTTGTAGGG
>CAZOUO010000009.1:0-35871 GCA_964582975.1 uncultured Thermotogae bacterium
TCGTCAATCACCAGATCGACCGGCTCCCCTCCATTTGCTAGCACGTTTGCCCGTGTGGTATCGAAGTGCATGTTGTTAGGGACGATGTCTCCGGGCTTCACCATTGCCGAGAAAAGGACGTTCTCCGCGGCGCGGCCCTGGTGAGTGGGAAGCAGGTACTTGAATCCGAAGATATCGGTGACGGCAGCCTCGAAGCGTGAGAAGCTTCGACTGCCGGCGTAGGACTCATCCCCGCGCATCATCGCTGCCCACTGCTCCTGGCTCATCGCCCCGGTTCCAGAATCGGTGAGAAGATCCACGTAGATGTCTTCGGAGCGGAGGTAGAAAACGTTGTAGTCTACCTGTTGGATCCGCTTGATTCGTTCGCCACGGGATAGAAGGGTGATAGGTTCGACGACTTTTATACGGTATGGCTTGTGAGCATTTTTGTTATTCACTCTTATCCTCCTTTCAAATAGTACATATAAATATTTGAGCAGGGTAATTGTTGAGATAGGTACAGGGGATTTTTGTGTAAGACTCGGAGGTGCTCTACAGAAAGCGGAAGCGCGGTCTTGGGATGTTGCGGCGGACGGCTTTGAGTGGATCTGCCTCCGCATCGCAACCCGCAACAAGTAGGATGGGGCGCAACACATCGTTATCGGACTTGGTAGCGACTTTCCTCAAGCTACGACACCTTTGCCTGATCATCGCCCCCACCTCTTGCAGGAGTATACCATGGGGAGATAAAACCTTGCCAAGGGTGAGCCGAGAGGATACGACTTCCCAAAAAGAAGATGCCTAGACTACTGCTTCCAAAGCCAAGCGAAGGAGTTCCCGGTTTTGGGGACTCTCCAGAATGGCTAGAAGTAGAAGTGGATCCCGGTCCCAATTGCCATCATCACTTCGCCCTCCGTAGAAAGCGCAGCGCCAAACTCCACGTTCCAGGAAAGGCTTCTGGCAAACGGAAAGCTAAACTCGATCCCACCGACGCCGGAGAAGATCGCCTCGTTCTCTCCGTAAGGTGAAAAGGGGACCGACGCCCCCACTGCGGTGTAGAAGTCGACCGCCGGCGTGTCGCTCACCCGGTATAGGAATCGTGCGGTGGCAATGCCCTCGAACTCACCGAGATTGCCCCACAGAAATACAATCCCCTCTGCACCTACGTTGGGAGAGAACCAATAGCGTCCGCTGACCAGCCCACCCCACGGGAGTCCGACCTGCATTCCCATTCCAAACGACCGCCCTTCGGACAGGTTCTCTTCCTGTGCCAGGATGGGGTGAGCCACTGCTAAGGCAAGCGCCGCGATCACCGTGAAGAGCCCGATCTTTTTCATGTCTTTTCCTCCTATCAAAGCTTGGTCCATCTTAGATTGTCTCTCCTCGCGTTGGCAAGCCGATGCTTCCTTTTGACCATTTGACCAACGGGACCGTTCACCATTTAATGGGAGAAGCTGAATTCTGGTGGTTCAAGGAGGGGGATTATGCGCGAGGCGATCGATCGAGTCATCGAGGAGCAGGCGTTTGACACGTTGGCCGAAATACTGGAGGGAGCGCGGACTCCGGAACTTCGCTACGCCGTCAAGCAGCTTGCTGGCTCCACGGAGAGGGAGGAGATTCTACTTGACCACGCGGTGAGGCTGGCCTCTCGGTCAGAACCGGCATCGCGACAGGTAGGTTGTGGTCTTGTTCCGAAGGCTTACCCCAGCGATCCCAAAGGAACACTCGCGCTGCTTCTTCAACTGGCTGACGACCCAGACCGGACGGTCCGTGAGGCTGCTGGCGATGCCTGCGGCAAGCTGCTTCGAAAAGATCATTCGAGGGTGATGGAGCGTCTGCGCGAGTGGCGTGAGCATGATTCGCCAAACGTACGTCGTACTGTCCTCGTCGCGGTGGCGAAGGCGGCGCAAACACGTCGGCTAGAGTGGGCCGAGCCGCTTCTCAAGCTGATTGAACCCCTCCTCTCCGATCGACACGCCACCGTGCGTCGAAATCTGGGTCCGTTCACCCTTGGGTCCGCTCTGCTTCGCTACTATCCCGATATGACCTTCGAATACCTCATCAAGTGGTCCACCTCGAACGACGAGCAGGTTCTGTGGAATGTCGCCATGGCCTTTTCTGCCTCTGCTGGGCCGCGCCTGGTGAAGAAGGCGTTGATCATCTTGCGCAAACTGTCGCTCGACGAGCGGCGCTACGTCTGGCGGGCGGTCGCCTCGGCGATGTGGAAGCTCGGACGGAAGAAGCCTGAGATTGTCCGGCCAGAACTCGCCCGCTGGCTGGAGGATGAACGCCGGGTCGACGTTGCCCGCGAGGCACTGAAATACCTGTAAGCGAGCTCATCCACAGTACTTGGCTACTGCCGTCCCTTTTTCAGGGAAATCAACGGGTGAGCGCTCTTCGCAATTGCATTATAATTCGGCCACTATGACGCAAGGAGAACGTGTTACTGGAGCGCCAGGTGCGGTGATCACAGGAAGCGCGCGCGGAATCGGCGCGGCGATCGCCAAGCGGCTTGCAGCGGCGGGCTACGGAGTGAGTGTCAACTACCTGACAAACCGCGAACGCGCTTCAGAACTAGTACACGAGATCGAGACGAAAGGCGGAAGCGCCTTCCCCTTCCAGGCAGACGTGGCCGATGTCGAAGCCGTACAGGCACTTGTGGAAGAGACGGCGAAGCGATTCGGTGGCATTCGGATCGTCGTCAACAACGCCGGTTTCTCCCAGCACCGTACGATTGAGGAGATGACGATCGAGGACTGGAATCGCTCGGTGGCAGTCAATCTCTCTGCCGCCCTATACACGGTAAAGGCGGCCCTTCCCTACATGCGGCAGGAGCCGTGGGGACGGATCGTCAATGTCTGTTCGTTGCGGGCGATGACCGGATCCGATCACGGTGCCCACTATGCCGCAGCGAAAGCGGGGGTGATCGGGCTGACCAAGTCGCTCGCGCTGGAGCTTGCCCCGGCCATCACGGTGAACGCCATCTCCCCCGGCTACACCAACACCGAGATGAACGCCGAGGCGTTGGCCAAGCACGGGGACGCGATCCGGGCCAAGATTCCGGCGAAGCGCGTTGCCGAGCCGGAAGAGATCGCCGCACTAGCAGCCTTCCTCGCCTCTGAGGAGGCCGGCTACATTACCGGTGAGACCATCAATGCCAACGGCGGGATCTACATGCGCTAAATGTGAAGCCATAGTTTCCGATCCACTCACCGCAGAGGGTTTATCGCAAGCCCAATACTTGATCTCAAGGCATCTTTGCACCCGCTGCGGTAAAATGCTTAAGACCAGTGTTTGAACTCGCAACTGCCAGGCAGAGAAGAGAGGACGACATGACGTTTCGTGAGTACGACCCGAGCAGAGACAAAGAGGCCGTCCATCGCATCTGGCGCGAGATCGGCTGGATCGAAAAGAAAAAGGATGACGAGGCGATGGACATCTTCCTTGAGGGCGGCCGGAATCTCGTCGCAGAAGTGAACGGTGAGCCTGAGTGCATGGTAAACACGGGCTCTGGAACGATTCGCTACCTCGACGAGGAATTGCCGCTTTCGGGGGTCACTGGGGTGACTACAAGTCGGGTCGCCAGGAAGCAGGGACTGGCAAGCCGCCTGACGGCACATGCGGTGGCACGCGACGCCGCAGATGGGGCTCTGGTGTCGCTGCTCGGTGTGTTCGAACAGGGCTACTACAACTTGCTTGGATTTGGCAATGGAAGTTACGAACACTGGTGTGCGTTCGATCCGGCGCAGCTGGAGGTCTCCCTGAAGCCTCGTGTGCCGAGGCGGCTTACGCCGGACGACTGGGAGGCTGTCCACGCCTCACGCCTTGCCCGCCTTCGCGGCCACGGCGCCTGCAACCTAGAAGCATCCCAACAGACGCACGCAGAGATGCTCTGGAGTCGAAACGGCTTCGGGCTTGGCTATGCCGATGGGCCGAACGGCGAGCTGACTCATCACCTCTGGTGCGAGACAAAGGACGTGGAGAATGGTCCCTATGAAGTGTGGTGGATGAGCTGCCGAACGCGGGAGCAGTTCCTGGGGTTGTTGGCGCTTCTAAAAAACCTTGGCGACCAGGTCCGGCTGGTGAAGCTGCGGGAGCCTCAGAGCATTCAGTTACAGGATTTTCTCAAACAGCCTCACAAGATGCGCCAGGTGTCCGAAAAGTCCAAGTACGAAAACAAGATTGTCGCGAGTGCCTATTGGCAAGCCCGGATCTGCGATTTGTCGGGGTGCCTAGATCGAACACATCTAGCAGGGGAAGAGGTTCCCTTCAATCTTGTTCTCACCGATCCCATCGAGCAATTCCTGGACGAGGGTGCTCCGTGGCGCGGGGTTGCCGGGGAGTATCTGGTGACGTTGGGACCCACATCGTCCGCCGAGCCCGGAAGCGACGCCTCACTTCCCACGCTGAACGCTTCGGTCGGAGCATTCACGAGAATGTGGCTGGGCGTGCGTCCGGCAACAGGGCTTGCCTGGACCGACGAGCTCTCCGGCCCACAGGATTTGCTTGAGCAGCTCGACCGTTTGCTTTGTCTTCCTGATCCCAAGCCGGACTGGGATTTCTAATATCGGTTACGAAGGGCCAAGGGCATCGTCTCTTATACCAGGATTGGCAATCACGATCTGGCAGGGTGTTGGATCTACCGAAGCATCTCGAAGTGGAGGGGCGCATGAACCACGACCTCACTCCGATAATCAACCGATTCCAGTTCGTGGGGGAGCTTTTGGGCGTTCGCCCCTACAGGACTGGTCATATCCACGACACGTTTGTCGTTCGGTTCAGAAGCCCCGGCGGGTCAGTCCAGCGCTTCCTCCTCCAACGGATCAACACAACCGTTTTCCAACAGCCAGAGCGGTTGATGGAGAACATCGAACGCGTCACTGCGCATCTGAAGGCGAAGATCGCCGCTTCCGGAGGCGATCCGATGCGGAAAACGCTGACCCTTGTTCCCGCAAAGAAGGGAAACGCCTTCGCTAAGACGGCCAAGGGCGACTATTGGCGTGCGTTTTACGTCATCGAAGGCGCGCGGACCTACGATACTTCTGTGAGTTTGGATCATGTTACCGAGGTGGCCAAGACGTGCGGCCGATTTCTCAAATATCTGAGCGACCTACCCTTGGAACAACTTCACGAGACGATTCCGGATTTTCACCACACGGCCAAGCGATACGAGACACTAACCGAGGCAATAAAACGAGACGTGAAAGACCGTGCCAGCAAGGTCGAACCCGAAATCGCGTTCGTCGAGGAACGCGCCGACGATGTCTTACTTTTCGTTGATCTCCTTGCCCAGGGCAAGCTTCCAGAGCGCGCAGTCCACAACGACACAAAGATCAACAACGTGATGATCGATCGCCGAACAGGCGAAGGCCTCTGGATCATCGATCTTGACACGATCATGCCCGGCCTTTCGCTTTACGACTTCGGCGATCTCGTCCGCTCCGCCGCAAATCCCGCTGCCGAAGATGAGCGAGACCTCTCAAGGGTTGAACTGGACCTTTCCGCCTTTGAGCGCTGCGTCAGCGGCTATCGAGAAGGCGCTGGTGATCTACTGACCCCAAGTGAATTGAACCTCTTTCCTCTCTCCGCGAAGCTGATCGCCCTTGAGCTTGGGATGCGCTTTCTGACCGACTATGTCCAAGGGGATGTGTACTTCAAGATCCACCGAGAAAGGCAGAACCTCAACCGTTGCCGCGTTCAGTTCAGGCTGGTAGAGGACATCGAGTCAAAACTTGATCAGATGACGGAGATCGTTAATAGGCATAGGAGACCGCTGGCTGATTAGCCTTCGGATGAATCTGTGGTGAGGAAGTCCGGTGGCTACAAGGAACCCGGGTGTTGAGGGCAAAGGGAGGCCTCCACGTTTCCCTTTTCCTCGTCGGGTCCGGGAATGTAGTTGCTCTTGCCTGTCACCGTCCCTGCGAAGGTGTGGTCGGGATTGAAGTCTTTCGCGCATGACGGCGTCCACGCGCGAATCCCCGCCTTTCCGTTCCCAACCACGGTGCAGCCGGAGATCTCTGTGATCGCATCTTCCTGAAGAAGAATGCCGTCGCTGCCGTTTTCGGCGATCGAGCTATCGTTGAGGATGCCCCGTGACAATTCGGCGAGCCAGATACCGCTGCTCCCGTTTCCCGCGACCGCTGCGCCACGGAGACGCAGTAGTCCCGCGTTCCGTGCCGAAATCCCAACATCGATGTTGTCGCACACGGCTGAGTTCTCTACGGTGACCCGCGAACCGTCCCACATCCACAGGCCCGACCAGTTCTCTGAGACCGTGGAGTCGCGGACAAGGACTTCAGCGTAGTGAAGAATAAACAGTCCGTGCGTGTTGTTTTTGGTCACTGTGGAGTGTTCGAGCGTTACCGCTGCAAAGTCCTGGGCGTACAGTCCGAAGGTACCGTTGCCCGAGGACTCGCTGTCTTGCAGCAAGACGTGGCTCTCGTCCTTCGCCCACACCCCGCACCAAGAGTTGTCGCACGTTCGAACATGAGACAACGTAACAGAAGCGGCACCTTCGACCTCGATTCCGTGACCGGCGAATCCGACACCGCCCCGGACGGTAAGGCACTCCAGATTAACGACCGTTTCGTCTCCCAGGATTCGAATGACACTTCCCTGTTTGAGTCCTACAATCGCCACCTGTTGAGAATCGGACCCACGCAGCGTGAGGCTCTTGTCTACAACGAGACTCTCCCGGTAAACACCCGCGGAAAGCGAGATGACCGCCCCGGTAGCGGCCTGATCGATTGCCTCCTGAACAGATTTTCCAGCCTGGACCACGATCGGCTCTGCCCTAACGTCCGTGAAAGCTAAGCCGACAACTAGAGCGGCGAAAAGCACGTTGCCTCCCAGGCTCTGCAGCAAGGAACTTCCAAACAATTGATCCTGTTTCGCCACGATACCTGTCTTCCCTCAACGAGCATTCCAGCCCAGTGTAATTGCTTCGTAGCGTTTGGGGAAATGCGCCTCTCCGCCGTCGCCCTTCACACTTGCGAGCGCGGTCTTGGGTGGCGAGGCCCTCGAAGGGCAGACTTGACCCGGCGGCAAAAGTCCTTGAGATATAGGCGATCACGCGTCAGGCTTAAAAGGGGGATGGTTCAATGAAGATCGCGTTCTACGGCGATAGTCTGACCGAGGGCATCCCAGGCGTGGCATTCTTGCCAATCCTCGGTGCGAAACTCCCTGAGCACGAGCTGATCAACTACGGTAAAGGTGGGGACACCGGCATCAGCCTCTACCGGAGAATCGTTCGGAGGCAACTTGATCTGCCCGTGGATATTGCCTTCCTATGGGTGGGAGTCAATGATGTGTTTGCCAAGGTCACGTTGGCTCACTCGATCCTCAAGCGACTGGTGCGACAACCCTGGGCAAAGGACCACGCCGAGTTCCGCGACTACTACGCCCTAACGCTCGATCTTTTGTGTCAGAAGGCGGCAAACGTCGTGACCGTTTCACCGCTCCTGATCGGCGAAGACCTGGAGAACTCCTGGAACCAAGAGCTCGCGGAACTGTGCGAAATCGTTGCCTCCGTATCGTCAGCCTTCGGTAACGTGCATTACCTTGACCTGAGAGCCCGCTTCCGCAAAGAGTTAGAGGGAAGAGTCATCTCCGACTACATCCCCAAAAGCAACATTCGCATTGCTCGCGACATGTTGTCATTGCGGACACCCGCTCAAATCGACGCGGCCGCCCGCGACAGAGGCTTGCATCTTACCCTCGATGGCGTGCATCTGAACAGCGCTGGGGCAAAGGTTGTTGCAGATGTGTTTTTAAAGATGATCAACGCCTTTTGCAGAAAGGGCTAACCTTCTCACGAGATGCTTGGCCAGAGCAGTTGCTTTCTTCTGTTTTCTCCATACAATGATACGGAGGATAACAGGTTTAGCGATTTGGTAGTAAGATCCTTTAGTAGGGAGATAGGATAGTGCTCCATGAGGCGGGCTGAAAAAGAAACACTACCCCTCAGAAGTAGTAATCTGGCCGCGTTTCGAATGCACTTCTACTCCGAGAGGAGGTGACGTTGTTAGCTGAGCAAGAAGGCACTAATGATGATGCAGCTAGGCTAGATGCGGACACACCCCACGCAGAGAGCTACGCGGAAACCGGTTGGCAGGCGAATATTACAACAGCTCTATAAATGGTCCGTTTGGCGTGTTCCTGCACTTGCTTGTTGGTATTGGCTTCTAGCACTGCAATCCCGGGAGCTAGCAATTCCGTGTCTAAACTGGATTGGCATTCTTGCATTCGCCCCAGTTTTTCGCCATTTTCTACCACCGCGGTGGTGGCGCGGGTTCCTAGCTCTCTTTGGATTGCCTTTTTACCACTTCATCATATTTCCCTTTATAGGCATAGCGGTAACGGCAAGGTATGTACGTCGGCTATTTCGGATACCTCCAAGAGTATTTCGTTTCGCTACCTCAACTACAGCATTTGTACTGAGTTTCTTTGTTTTTCTTATTCTGCTCTTTGTTATTCCTGGGATTCGACAGCCTAGATGGCTTGTTGCTCTGGGCTTTATTGATCTCGGCATAGTAAATATGCTCTTTATATGTGCTCTAAGTTGGGCCTGCGATCCTCTTGCTCCAATGCTCAGGACTTTCTCTGCCTTCTGGAGGGGTATTGAATGGTTTGTGGAAAATATGGCGAAGGAGAATCACGGAACTGACTCAATGGTAGAAACCTGGAAAAAGTTTGTCATCTCAACTCGAGGTTTCCTTACCCGTGAGATTCTCGATGAAAATGGCAACCTAAAAGGGCTTCAAAGGTTGAGGTTAGCGGTAGGTCCTTTCTTCGCATTTGTGTTTGTGGCTCTTTTTGTGATTTTAGTGACCGGCTATGCGCTATCATATTACGCGTTTCAGAATGCAACGGGAGATCTTCTGAATGGAATTGGAAGCCAACCAAGTTTTGGCCTTTGCTGGTTCTATAGTCTGTCCGTTGCGACAACCGCGCCTGTATCAGGCATAGTGCCGGTTAGAAAATTAGGATATGTACTTCACTCTCTTGAACTATTGAATGCCGTGATGTTTCTGTCAACAGTTCTATTTCTGTTTTCTTATGCCATGGGAGATCGAGGGAGGGAATCACTTCGAAGCTTGCGGGACTATCCAAAGAGAGTTGTTAGAAAACTCGATGAGTGGCTAGAGCACTTGGAATCTCTGCCTCCTGTAGTTTCTGATGAATCTACTGATGCAATAGATGTCGAAAGTTCAGAAGAAGAGTGATAGACGATTGCGAAGGACAGTCTTGGACTGCGAATGGGTGAGGAGCCAGCAGAGGGAGTTCTGACGGCACAAGTTAGTTCCACAGCTCTTTTCACACGTGATGCTTGGTCACCCCGAACTGCCGAAGCAGTTGCTTTCTTCCGTTTTCTCCGTAGAATAATTGGAAGGATCGCAGAATTTTTCTAATGGTGTTGGCGGAGGAGTGATATATAGTATCGATATCCAATAAATGTAACTATAGCCTGTAAGTCGAGGAGCGTGCTTTGGCCAGCGATTTGTTGAGGAGACTGAGTTACTTATTGCGGAATGTATTCGAGGGAAAAGGCACAAGTTTCTTTGGGCGTTGGCCGCTTCTTATTACAACATTAGTGATCATTGCATTCACTATTGCATATGCGTTAATGCTTAATCGTTACGTTCTTGAAAGGCCCTCATCAACCGCAACTCACAAGCGAGATTTCTTTGAGGCGGCAGAGACGTATCTTAAGGAAAGTGCTGTCGATTTGGATGCAGCAGCAGCTTTGCGAATGATTTTCAACAGTGTTGATAGAGAACATGATGGAGCACTGACTAGGTACGGCTATGTGTGTGTTTTGGAGGACTTCCTAGTTGAAATAATTACAGATAGAGATACGGAAAACGATGGTTTGTCTACAAGCCTAATCCCCATACTGGAAAAAGAGCGGCTCCAGGAACCGTACTCGAAACTTCCTCCGGAGGAGCGAAGGATCCTCGTAAATCTGGAGAGTGCAGTTCGTAACAACGACACAGAGATTGCGTTGTCAAATTTGAACGAAATAAGTGATCTTTTGAAGATTAGAGCTGATACGCTGGCACGACTCCGTTCACAAAATACTTGGTCTATAGCTCTTGCTATCTTGGGACTGGTTCTTACTGTGCTATTTGGTGCTGCGGCAGTTTGGGGCTTCCGTAGAAGTCGGCAACCCACTCCATAGTTCCCAAAATCTGATGAATCACATGATGCCAGGCAAACGTGTTCCTGGAATCCTCGGATACGAATTTCGGAGACTTAAAACTTGTTTCACGAATTGCAAGCTGCCGTTGGGGAAATCTGGGGACGTAATACCTATTTCCTTACTTGACGGGGGCCGCCGGGACCAGAGATTAGCTCTAACTCCGTGACATTGGCAGTTTGGTGACTTTCATTGCGTTCACAACGAAAGCCCAACCCTTTCGGGACGCCTGACTTATAGCTCCTTAAACATCCTCTCCGTGTACGGCTCATAGCCGATCTTGCGCCAGAACTGGGTCGATACTTCGTTTCGTGTGGCCACTCTGGCTTCGCTGCGGTCGATGCCTCGCTGAGAGGACTAGCACTTGACCTCTCGAGGCTGATGCGATCGTCACCTATTCCAGCAGTTTCGTGGTACAATGCTTCTGACTTGAAGGAGGAGTAAGCGATGCCCAAGGTAGAAGTAGAGCTGGAGCAACTGGCACAAGCTCTCCGAATGCTGAGCCCTGGAGAACTGGAGACCTTGGAGTTGCTGCTTAGTCCTGAGCGGACTGATGAACTCAAGCGCCGTCGGCAGGAAGGTCGGGAGTCGATGGCCCACGGGGAAACCCTCTCCGAGATAGAACTGTTTGCGTCCGAGTACGAATAGAAACGGGTCCTGATGGCCTTTTCTGCTATAATGAAACTGGAAAGGAGCTTTACTGAATGAGTGCCGTCAAAGAGCGCGTCAAGCAGCTTATTGATCAGCTTCCCGATGAGGTCGTCCTTGAGCTGCTCGAGGATTTCGAGGACGCGATCGACCTGGAGAAGGCGATTGCTCAATCGAATCCAGATAAGGCCATTGAGCTGGGCGAGTTTCTCCGAATGCTGAAAGCGGAAGGCCACCCCGCTGGGGAATGACTTCCTATCGCGTCGTTTTGGAGCAGACAGCCCAACGAGACTTCAGGGAACTTGATTCCGCGGCGGCCCGTCGAGTGCGTAAGGGCTTGCTCCGTCTGGAAAAGGCCCCTCGACCGAGAGGGGCTCGAAAACTAAGAGATCTGAAGCCTCCCCATTATCGTTTGCGAGTCGGTGACTGGCGCGTTCTTTACACAGTGGATGACTCCACCAGGACGGTTCATATCTACCGTATCAAGCACCGTCGCGAGGTCTATCGCTAGCCTTGACGGCGGGTCGGGAAGAACCTGCAGAGATCAGTACACCCGCTCGGCAGCTAGATGGGATTTGCGCAGTGTGTTCCGACTTGTGGTTCCTCAGGTTTTACGCCGAGGATTACTTGACAGATTTAGTTTTATATCGTACTATTGGTTATAGAACCATATTGGCGCGATAGGAGGTGCAGGATGAAAACTGATGAATTGAAGAAAGCGACTGCGGCATTGATGGAAACGGCTGGCGAGGCGTATTTGACGACGATCGGCGAGGATGGTTACCCGCACACCCGGGTCGTGTTCAACCTGAGAAACAAGGAGCAGTTTCCGCGGCAGGTCAATCTGTTCGCATCGCATCAGGAGGATCTGCTGGTATACATTTCTACGAACACGTCGTCGAATAAGATCCGCGAGATCAAGGCCAATCCGAGGGTGTCGGTCTACTACTGCAATCCCAAGCAGTTCCACGGTGTGATGCTAGTCGGTGACATCGAGATCGTCAGTGATTCAAACGTCAAGAAGGCGCTGTGGAACGAGGGGTGGGAACGCTATTACCCGGCCGGGGTCGATGATCCCGATTTCACCGTGCTTTGCCTGTTTCCCAAGTACGCCGCGGGCTGGTACGAGTCATCACGATTCGAGTTCCGCTTGGAAGACGCATGAAGACGCAGCGCGAGGGCGGATTCCTGATCGCCAAGATCCACCAGCTGTCAGGCCGGATCTTTGCCAGGATGCTCAAAGAGTACGAAATTGAGATCAATCCGGCTCAAGGGCGCATTATGTTCGTTTTGTGGCGAAACGACGAGATCCCCATCAGCGAACTCGCCAAGAAAACGTCGCTGGAAAAATCGACATTGACGAGTATGCTCGATCGGCTGGAGGAGGCGGGCTACGTGGCGCGGGTTCCTTCTCAACAAGATCGGCGAAAGATCTTGATCAAGCGGACGGCGAAAGACAAAGCCTGGCAGAAGGTCTACGTCCAGGTCTCACAGGAGATGACAAAACTGTTCTACCGCGGATTCTCCGAGAAGGGAATCGACGAGTTCGAACGGTACTTGAGACGCATCTTCGATAATCTCAGTGCCACCGGCGGCGAGTGAACACTCAGTCTTAGAAGCCAAGGAAAAAGGAGGGACCGTGGACGTCTACGAGGCAATCGCAGAACGAAAGACGATTCGAGATTTTGAAGCAGTAGAAATCGGAATGGATGTGGTAAGGAAGCTTCTCGATGCAGGTTTTAAGGCGCCGTCGCACAATCACTTGCGACAGTGGCACTTCCTCATCCTTCAGGACAAGTCAAAGCGAAAGGACCTGCTCGATAAGACGATCACGCAACGCGGCAAGAAGGAAGCCACGCAGATCGTAGACCGCTGGGGGATGACGGATGAGGAGCAGCGCGCAATGTACATCGACGCGATCCCCAAGCAGTTCTCCATGCTGATGGAGGCCGGTTGCTTGATCATCCCCTGCTTCCGTCAGCAGTCGCCGCTTCTTCATCCGGAGACGCTCTCGTCGCTCAATGGGTTTGCGTCCATCTGGTGCTGCATCGAGAACATTCTTGTCGCGGCGGCTTCGGAAGGGATCTTTGGCGTGACGAGGATTCCGTTTGAGGCCGAGAGGGAAACGATGAAGCGTTTCCTGGGAGTCCCAGATGATTACGAGATTCCTTGCTGTCTAGTGTTAGGGTATCCGAATAAGGCGGCAGCAAGAACCAGACAGAAGAAAGTTCGCCTCGATGAGAGAATCCATGTCGACGGTTGGTAGAGACCCAACCACGCCTGCCCGATCAATATCTCGTAAAAAGACTAAAGGGGCACCATGCAGCTGAGTAACTTGAAGATCAGGGCCTATCAGACCTCAAACGAGGAGGCGGTAGTCCGGCTGTGGGAGGACTGCGGCCTCGTCGTGCCGTGGAACGATCCGCACAAGGACATCCGACGAAAACTGACGATTCAGCCTGACTTGTTCCTCGTTGCTTTGCTCGAGACTAGCCTGGTCGCCACGGTCATGGCCGGATACGACGGCCACCGGGGTTGGATCAACTACCTGGCCGTGGCACCCGATCTTCGGCGCAGCGGCATCGGCCGTCGCTTGATGGAAGAGGTCGAGGTGCGACTGAGAGCGCTCGGCTGTCCGAAGATCAACCTTCAGGTGAGGACGTCCAACACGAGTGTCATCGCGTTCTACCAGAGCATCGGCTACGAGATGGACGACGTCGTGAGCCTGGGTAAACGGCTTGAAGAAGACTGAACTAGGTCTGTACTTGGCATCCCTACATTCCCCACAGATTTCCAGTGTGGACGGGCTTTCCTTGCAGCTTGAGGTAGTAGAAGAGCTGCGACTTGTGCGAAGCGTGATGGGCAATCATCTCGCTGAGCTGATAGCCGAGCGGATGTGGAGTTGCGTTCCACGGCGCGGAGACCATTTTGTTTGCCAAGTTTTCCTCACCGGCTTGGGCGATCATGTCGAGGGCGAGTTGCTTGTCGGCGGCGAGTTTCTTTCGGGTCCACGCCACGCTGGGCGCGGTGGGGAGCTTCTCCGCAGGCGGCAACATGTCCTCCTCGGACATCTCCTCTGGCATCCCCCAATCCCCGGTGACGAACCCCTTCATGGCTGAGCCGCACGCGTTCGTGAGGTGTTTGAGCAGCTGCCCAGTGGTCATCCAGTTGCTGCCGGTCTCGGGTTTCCAGTCAAGCTGATCATCATCGACGAGCTCAAGCAGTCCTTCCGTTGCGTGGTAGGCATCGTTCACCTGCTGTTGAAGCATCTGCGTCCAGTTCATCCAGTGACCTCCTGTCCTTCAGGCTTGATTGCACTCTTTCTGGCAGCGGTTTCTAAAGCTCGACTTTGAAGCGGCACTGCGTGGCGCCGTCGACGATCGATTTCACCAGCTTAACGCTCACCTCTTGTCCTGTTGCTCCTTCAAAGAGTTGCTTGATCCAACCGCGGGAGCAGTTGCAGTATGTTGCCGAAAGCTTCCCTGGTGCAATGCCCTTGATATGCGGGCAGTAGCACCTCGGATAGACGACGTACACGCCGTCATCTTCTATTTGCAGCTCTTCGAACACCTCGCCCAGCTTCTGTAAGAATTCACCCACGTCGCTCGAAGCCTCGTACAGCGCTTTCGCCTTTTCCACTAGACTAACTGGCGTGCATTGCCGCCCACACTCCTGCAGGATCTTGGCGCACGTCTCTTTGTCCACGTGCTCGTCCAATCCCGCAATCAATTGTTGAATCCACTGCTGCGTTTTCTTACTCACAGCTTTGCAATCCTCCTTATCGACTACACGTTTCCTAAAACTTCCGGCATGATAGCGTACACATTCTGGCAACACAAAAGCCGTCTGTTCATTCCCTGATGTCGTTGGGGCAGCCCAGTTGCTGGGATCCGAGATGGTTACAACGGTGACGTGCATCGGCTTTATCCCTTTAGAGCATCAAGCCCATCAGTACACTGTTTGTTGCGAAGGAGGAAGTAGAAGACTGACATGTGCTAAAATGTACATGTCATGAGAGACGGAGAGAAAATTGAAGTCACAGTAGATAAGCTCACGCTTGTTGGCACCTATTCCTTTGCAGTTCAAGAGGGTAAAGAGGCCAGTATCAAGCTTCCTGGAGTTGTTGGGCGGCTGAGGTTCATTCTGGCGGTATTTGCTGGCTCTGGAAATCCAAGCATGGACTGGAAAGCGGATGATGCTGGCCTGGCCGTGATCATCAAGCATATCGGCCATACTGAGTATATGTCCCTTACTCAGCCGGCATATATTGCATGGAGTGATGTAGACCCACTCGTTGGCTACTGGATCCAGGGCCATGCGGTGCCGCATCGAAAATCGAAATCGGTGTTCATTACTTTGTCAATCTTCATGGGGCCTGTGCCGGAGGGTGACGGTGAATAGGGAGCGCGGCAAGTATCAGGTTCCCGAGAATGCGGAAGCAGAAATATCTCAAAAGGTTGTTTTCATGCGGAAGCGCATAATCAAAATCTACGAAGTGCCTATGAATTCACTGAATTGGTTCTCGATATCGTCTTTGCTCTTCTCGTTCTTCTTGACAGCCGCTGCGGCTTTTTGGACTGGATATAAGACTGCATGGGATCATCCAGGGGCATTTGCTGCCGCAATAGCCATGTCTATCTTTGCGTTTCTGTTCCTTTGTTTTGCTGTGGGCATCTATTTAGGAATGCGTATCGGAACGGAGCCTTTCCCTTACCCATCTAAGCGAGAGAGTGACTAGTCTGGTCGATAAGGCTTCTTTGCGAGTTCAATAGATAGTGCATCGCGTACTATTTCTGATTTGCCCAATATCATTACGGCCTGAGCTAATCCCAGACTGGAGACGCTGGCTGAGGAGGAAAGGCCCTTTTCGCACGAATATTTCAGATGGCCCAGTGGGGTTGACTTCACCTAGACTCTTGTGCTATGATGCTTTTGTTATCATATCCCCCCGTTAGTTGGGGGTCCCGCGCCATCGAATGATGGCGCGGATACATTTCACATCCATTCCGTGGGACACATGACACAAGTTCCGTCAGCGAGGGTGACTCTGTTGGGAAGACGGCTTGCCTTCAGGTGACGCAGCTTCATCTCAAGCTGGGAGTGCACCACATTCCGAAGCGCTTTGCCAGAACGTTTGATTGGCAAAACATTGATGATGGTGATATGGGGGAACAGCGAGCGGATTTCCTCGATCACTGGTCTATAGTCACTGTCAGCGGATACGAGGATAGCTTTTTCATACTGACCCTGGAACGCCAGCGATAGCATCTGTGTTGCAATGTTAACATCTGTGCGCTTCTCTTCATAGTCATTGTACGGAAGGTGACATCCTCCCCGAGCCCTACAGATACGAGTCTTTGGACGAAAGTATCCCCTCTTGACAACTACGCCATGGTCCTCCTGTACAAGAACCAGTTTCTTGTGTCGGGCACGCTTCGATCTGCTCCAAGGGCAATATGCAGTAAAGAAATACACAGCTTCCAGCGAATCGCTAGATGAGACGAATTGCTCAGCCAATTTCCGGTAGTCTATCCATTTGTAGTATTCATATGGCTTGACGAACAGGCCATGAGGATCATCAAGCGCATGATAGACGTTGAACCCGTCTATGAACGTGACGACGCGCATTGCCTACTGAAACTCAGGAAACTGCTTCCGAAGGTGCTCCAATGTGAACTGCCACATGAAATCTCGCCAGCTGTCAAACCGCGTGTGGCTTCGTATAAACTGCTCCCATTGCTCATTTGCGTTGTCCTGGAAGCTGCGGATCTGTTCGGCTGAGAAGCCGCTAGCAGCTATAAGATCCTCCATGGATTTGTAGTCCGTGTATTTCCGCACGAGTTCTGGTGGGAAGGGCACCTTTTGGGTCTCTGGCATCTCTTCGAGCTTCTTCTTGAGTTTCTTGAGACCACTATCGTCGAACTCGATTGTCATCGTAGCCTCCTCAAATACAATTTAAGGTTAACATGAAAAACACACCGAAGGCAAGAAACATGAAACAGAATCAGTGCAGCGAATTTATCTCCACTTCCCTAAAGGGATAAACCCGATGCGCGTCACACTCACAAAAGGAGGTCTCATCCAGCATCTCGGCGGTGATTGATACATTGCTTTTCCTAGATAACTAGCGGTATAGCCTTACTGCAATCAGGACAGCGCGCCACACCTAATCTAGAGTCGATGGAAAATCCTCTCCGCTCAATGAGGAGGGCGCCGCAGCGTGGACAATACGTATTTTCAAACCGATGCCCGGGGACGTTGCCGAGGTAGACGTATTCGAGTCCGGCCTCCTTCCCAAAAGCGTGGGCTCGTTCCAGCGTTGTCACTGGAGTCGGCGATGCGTGGAACTGGTAAGCGGGATAATAAGCAGTCAGATGCCATGGTGTGTCTTTCCCCAACTCCGCGGCGATGCGCCTGCCAATTGATCTTAAGATCCCTTCATTGTCATTCACTTCGGGAATGACGAGGGTTGTCACTTCCAGGTGCACACCCTTCTCTTTCAGGAGGAGGCAGTTGCGCCAGACGACCTCAACATCGGCTTGGCAATATTGCTTCACTGCGACGGCGTCGCCTTTGATGTCGACATTGGCTGCATCCAAGCCAGCCTCGATCAGTAGTTGCAGTGCATCCTTCGTCATGTATCCGTTGGTGACGAAGGTGTTGTAGAGCCCTGCTTTTCGGGCAAGTCTGAAGACATCGAGCGACCATTCCAGAAGCAGGGTCGGCTCGGAGAAGCTGATCGAGGTGCCCTGACAGTGATGGCGCTTGGCAAGCGCGATGAACTCCTCCGGGGAAACGGTCCCGTGGCCGCGGCTTTCGTCCTTAGGCGGAGACTTGGAGAGCTCCCAATTCTGGCACCAAGGACAGGCGAAGTTGCACGACCACGTGCCGGCGGTCAGGGCGACGGTTCCCGGATGGAAGTGGAACAGGGGCTTCTTCTCGATCGGATTTGGCGAAAGGGAGGAAATGAGCCCATAGACCAAAGTATAGATCTTCCCGTCGCGGTTTACGCGCGTGTGACACCAGCCGGTTTGGTCAGGACCGAGCAGACATCGTCGTTCGCAGGTCAGGCAGCGGACATTGGCCCGGCGATCAACCGTCTCCTGAAGTAGGCCTTCTCGGACATTTGACTCCCTTGGTGCTTTCATCGCACCAACCTTTCCTGAGAAGACTCATGTGTGGGATACCGTAGCGTCCCTTCGCTGACTCTAGCAAACTTAGAGAGTTTGTGCTCAATGGTCTCTTCTGCATCGACGATGTGGATCACCGCATGTCCCTTCGCAACGAGGTAGTCGGAGATGAGCCGTCGATGGCAGCGCCAATAGAAGCGTTCGGCGCACATAACGGCCAGCCGCCTAGAAGAGGCAAGTTTCATGATCCTTTCGATTTGTCGCTCAAACGGTGCGGTCATCATATAATCGGCGTAGTTTCTGAACCCTTGAGTCTTCCAACCCTTGTTCGGCGATTCTTCGCCCAAGCCGTCACGACGATAGCCGCCTAATTTCTCCCCCAGCCAGACGTAGTCAATCGCTTCGACCTCGACGTGTTGCTTCAGCGTCTCCTTAACAAATTGAGGATTTCTCGTCGAGGTGGGAAAGGCACGCACATCGACGAGAACTTCGATTCCGTATCGTTTAAGGAGGGAGGCAAACTCCGCAAAGCTCCTCGTGGAATGACCGATGGTGTAGATCTCCATGGAACGAATATACACAGAATAAAAGGTGACGTTCTGTTGATGCGCCAATTGGCCCTCACAAAGGAGCAAAAGCCGCTTCAGGGGATTTATAGGACACACCCCGGAAGGGCACCGGTATGCTCACCTTGGTCGATGACAATTTCGCCGTTGACGATGACGTAAGGAATCCCAGCAGGATACTGATGGGGATCGGTGTAAGTAGCCGTGTCAATGACAATCTCGGCGTCGAAGAGGACAAGATCGGCCCACGCGGATTCGCGGATCACTCCCCGATTGGCCAATCCGAAGCGAGCGGCAGGAATCGAACTCATCTTTTGGATCGCTTCTTCCAGGGTGAGAAGTTTCTCTTCCCGCACGTAGCGGCCAAGTACGCGCGGGAAGGTGCCATAGTTCCTGGGATGCGGCTTGTTCCTTCCGAGAATCCCATCGGGTGAGAGGGCCGACCCGTCGCTTCCGACAACAACGAGTGGGTGACACAACAGCTTTCTCACGACCTTCTCGGATTGAGTGAACCAAACACAGTCGACTTGGCCCTCGTTAGCGACGATGAGATCGAACACGACGTCAAGCGGATCCTTGTCCTCCGCCTTGGCGATATCGGCTAGGGTGCTTCCTTCCACCTCCGGTTTGGCCTGACAGTCGGAGATGACGACATCAGACCAATCTCTTATCCCAACGCGGCTTTCCCATTCGCTGCGGTGCTCGATCCGGTCTTGTTTGATCTGAGCACGAATTTGTGGATCGCCAAGACGCTTGACAATCGCTTTGTACCCTCCAGCCTGGACCCAATAGGGAAGGAGAGCCGCTAACCACGTGCTGCCGGCCGGGTAAGGATATTGGTCACAGCCAAGGAGAATGCCCTTCTCTTCTGCGCCCTCAATCAGTCCGATGAGCTCATCCACGGTATCCCAATTCCGATATCCGGATACTTTGAGGTGAGAGATCTCAACGCGAATGCTGGCCTCCTGGCCGATTCTGATTGCTTCTTCGACAGCGTCCAACAGTCGGTCGCTTTCACTTCGGATGTGGCTGGCATAAATGGCGCCCTGTTGCGCAGCGACCTTCGCAACAGCGACGACCTCCTCGGCGCGAGCGAATTGTCCAGGCGGGTAGTACAGCCCAGTGGAAAGGCCGCATGCGCCTTGGGCCAGGCTCTCTGCGACGAGGTGCTCCATATCAGCCTGCTTGATCGAACCCGGTTGAGCGTCGCCGTAGCCGAGTACCGAGCCGCGTACTGTGTTGTGTCCCACCAGTGGGACCACGTTTACCGCCGTGCCAGGGGTCTGCAGCCGATTGAGATACTCCTCCGTGCTTGCCCATGTCACGTCCAAATCCAAGTGCTCGGCCATTTTGCCGATCTCCTCCACCGCTTGCCCCTGAAGCGGCGCAGCGGAAAAGCCACAGTTACCGATGACCTCAGTAGTCACTCCCTGCCGCACTTTGCTCTCCGCACGGGGATTCACGAGCAGAGTGAGGTCGGAATGGGAGTGTACATCGATGAAGCCAGGGGCAAGATGAAGGCATTTCGCATCGATAATCCGTGCGGCTTCCTGATCGATCGTTTCTGTTACCAAGGCGATACAGTTCCGAGCGATCCCCACATCGGCCTTAAAAGCGCGCTTTCCTGTCCCGTCCACTATGGTTCCATTCTTGATGAGAATGTCTAGCATGCCGCCACCTTCCTCGGTTAGGTTAATCGTACTCTCAGTCCTTCCGACAGCAACCCTGGCGAATACACAGCAGCGCATTCTCGCACCAAGCGCAATTGTGAACGACAGGAGCAGGTCTTGTTCTTCTGATCTTGATGGTCGTGGGCATAACGCGTGCTTGGTTTGTTTGTGCTGTGAGCAGTTTGTAACTTTCATTACACAGGGTAGAGCGGAGCTGAGAGTTCCACGTGCCGGGAGATCACCTGTCCGTTAGCAGCAAGAAGCGCTTCTAGAGGGGATCGATGAAAGGAGACAAGTCGTCACGACCATTACGCGAGACGGATCTCTACGAACCGATCCGCGAGCTCCTTGTTTCCCAAGGCTACACGGTTCGGGCTGAAGTGGCGGGTTATGACATTCTCGCCCACGAGGAGGCTCAGTTAAGAGGGCTTGCGTCTAATGAATCTGAGAGTGCGCTTGCGATCGCGAATTTTCTCTTCGTAGTTTGAGGACTACACTTGTCTTTGTTTCAAACAAGAGATCGGAGGTGGAGATGATTCGGCGGATCTGGGACATAACGTTGACGGTGAGGGATCTTGAGCACGCCACCTGGTTCTACGAAACAGTGCTCGGTTTACCGAAGAAGTATGCCTACAAGGATTACGCGGGTTTCGATTGTGGCGGCATCGGGTTGGGGTTGAAGACGTGGGGAGAACTCAACCCCTCACGCGCTGGGGAGCCCGTGATCAACTTCTTGGTTGATGACGTGGGTGCAACCTACGAGCGATTGAGGGCGCAAGCGGTGTTCTTCACTCAACAGCCCACGCAGGCCAAGTGGGGTGGGCGTATTGCTAGTTTCGTTGATCCTGACGGCAATTTTCTTCAGATAACTCAGGTCGATTGGCAAGCGTACTACGCGGCCGGAGCCGAAGGGTAATCCAGCGCCTTGGGAAGCGAAGAACCGCTAGCTTCGCGCGAGAATGACCGCCAACCCGGCGGCTAGCACGAGTAGTCCGACGATGATCCTAGCCGGCTGCCGCCAATCTTGTTTGGCTTCTGCACTTTCGTAGGACTGCAGATCGGAGCCAAGAACACCCTCAGAGGCCATTGGCAGGGTTACGGCTTTGTCGAACCCTTGATATGTCTCGATCGTCTGATTGTCAAGCGAGACCTTCCAAATGTGATCAAAATCACGTTCGAGAACGATGTAGATCTCTCGTGCTATCGGATCAAATACCAGCGAATAGAGGGTCGGATATTCACCAGTGGATTGAACGGTTTGCTCAAGGGTTTCAAACGCATCGTCCAAGTCGAAGTGCTCGAAGTGTTCTTCGATGGTGGCGTAGGCGGTTCGGTACCGATGCGCACCGTCGCCGCGGACCTCGCGGT
This sequence comes from uncultured Thermotogae bacterium, assembly GCA_964582975.1. GTDB lineage: Bacteria > Bipolaricaulota > Bipolaricaulia > UBA7950 > UBA9294 > CAZDDA01. The sequence continues at coordinate 21,560 of CAZOUO010000009.1, forward strand.
AATCCACGCCCTGGAAATCGCCGTTGGGGAAGTTGGTCATCGCTATGAACGGTCCATCAATCTCCGTGATTACGTTCCCGGTCTCACCCGGTTCAACAACCACGGCGCTCCCCTCGACGTCAGCGTAGAGGTTGTGCAAGGTGAGAGAGGGGTATTGAACCAGCCGCCTGTCAGCAATGACGTCGGTTACTTCTCCCACGCACGAGCAGTTCTGAAGCCCATCGTAAAACGCGTTCCAGACGTACAGCTCCTCCGGACCGGGTTGTTCAACTTCTGCTTTTGCAGGAGAAACCATCTGGCAGGAGGAGAGTAATCCTTGGCTGTTCATGCCAACGGTCCGACCGTAATGATCCCCCATCCAGAAGCTCCCGATGAACACAAGCCCAGCTTCGTGCTCCTCCAGGACAAAGCGGACCTCGCACGGCGGGTAGTCAAAATTCATTCCGTAGAGCGTCCTGCCGGAGTAGACGGCAAAGCTCGTGCAAGCAAAGACGAAGCAGGAAGCGCTGCCCAACAACACGACAGCAAAAGCGATCACTAAGGCACGCTTCATCATCCTATCCTCCTGTGCAGATTCATGATACAAAGACCAGTAAGTACGACAGTAGATTATCTCATAGGACAACCATCCAGACAAGACTTTGGAAATCGCCATCCATAAGTAAGGTGCAAGCAGGGTGGGATTTGTTCTTGACTCCAACTAGCGAGAAGGGTGCCCAACCCCCCTAAGTGCAGATAGGGTTTGACACCCCGCTTGACAAGTGCGGAAAGTCTTGTATAATTGTGAGTTAGTATGATCGAGGTGGAAGGGTCTCGCAGAGCTTCTAAATACGTGCTTGCTGATATCCTTGGCCTTTTGTATTGGATTATGTTTACTCCCGCCTTGTCCTAGCGGCGGGCAAAGCCTAGGACAGGGTGGGAAAACTACAGGTAAATGCCTGTAGTTTAATTTTTCCGGCCTCATCCACTAGGTCGAAAGAGAAGGAGGTGCCTGTCTGTAAGGCGAAGCGACTTCTATAGCCTTAGCAGGTGCAAATAAGACAAGGAGGTGTCAAGATGCGCCGAATAGTAATCGGCTTATTGGCAGTTGGATTGGTGCTGGGCCTTGGCCTCAGTGGATTTGCCGTGGTCAAGGTGGGAACACTCTTTAGCTATACCGGCCCGTTGGCGGAGTTTGGTGCGCCCGAACACGATGGTGCTGTGCTGGCAGCTGCGGAGCTCAATGCGGCAGCTACCGCGGTGTTGGGCGCGCCGATTATGGAGTTGGTCCGTGAGGACGCGGCGACAGATCCCAAGGTCGGAACCGAAAGAGCACAGAAGTTGGTTCAGATTGACAACGTTGTCGGAATTGTGGGCGCGATGGCGAGCGGGGTAACGATCCCAGTCGCAATAAATGTGTCCATCCCTTCTCAAGTCCCTCAGATCTCCAATGCTTCGACGTCGCCGTTGATTACCGTTCTTCCCGAAGACGAAGGTCAGGACTTCCTGTTCCGAACTACAGCTTCCGATGCCCTGCAGGGCGTCGTCCTCGGCAAGCTCGCCATTCTACAAGGATTCAAGACGGCTTCCGCACTGTACGTCAATAACCCCTATGGCCAGGGACTCGCTGAGGCGTTCAAAGCGGAGTTCGAGCGGTTGGGTGGCAAGGTCATGGCGTTGATCCCCCATCCGGAAGAGGCGCTCCCAAGCTACGTCTCCGAGTTGGAGGCAGCGTTTATAGGAAATCCAGAAGTACTAGCTGCTATCAGCTATCCCGGCCACGCCACGATCTACCTCAAGGAATCGATGGAGCTCTTCGACTTCACTAACTGGTTGTTCTGCGACGGGACGAAGTCCGAGGAAATAGGTAGGGCCCTCGGAGCTGAAGTCCTGGAGGGTCAGCTGGGCACGGCACCGGCGGCCGATCCCAGACGTGCCACGTACAAGGCGTTCGCAGCTGCGTACGAGGCCGAGTACGGAAGGGTGCCGCCTTTGCCGTTCATCGATGCTGCGTACGACGCGACGGTCGCGTTCGGGCTAGCGATCGCCAAGTGCGTGGTCGATGGAGTGGAGGTAACGGGAGCAAACGTCCGCGATCGCCTGAGGGTCGTTGCCAATCCGCCGGGCGTGGTCATCACCGTCGGTAAATACGAGTACGCCATGCAACTCCTGAAGGACGGCAAGGACATCAACTACGAAGGTGCGGCCGGGTCTGTGGATTTCGATGCAGTCGGGGACGTTATTACCCCGATCGGAGTCTGGAAGTACAGCGAGGGTGCTCCTGTTGATCTCTTCGTTGTGACGGTGTTCTAGAACAAGAACAAAAATAGGATTTGGACGCGGAGGCCTCTTCAAGGAGGTCTCCGCTTGTGTTTATTCGATGAGTCGTGAGACTTTCTTCTCCTCGCCCAGAATCCCTTGGGGTCGGAAGAGCAGGATGGCCTCCAACAACACAGCAACCAGCAAATACCGAATGTAGGGGCTACGCGCGGGAAGTTTCGGATCGATCGCCTCCAGCAGCGGATTGATCACATCGGTAAGGAAGGTCGTCCCGATCCACACCGCCCAGATGAGGAAGGCCCCCAAGATGGCTCCGCGGTTGTTGCCGCTGCCGCCGAGGATGAGCATCACCCAGACAAGAAAGGTGGAGTAAAGAGGGGTGAAGTGCGCGTAATCGATGGAGACCATGTAGTGGGCGTAGAGCCCTCCCCCGATCCCCATGATGACGGCTCCTAACACCAGTGCCTGCATCCTGAAGGAGAAGACGTTCTTTCCGGACATTGCTGTTGAGGTTTCGTCCTCTCGAATCGCCCTCAACACCCGTCCCCAGGGGGAGCGGATTGCTCTCTCAATCGCCAGGTAAATGAAGACCACAAAGAGGACAACGATCACCAGGTATAAATAGTTATAATCTATAGGTTTAAGAGGCTCCAGCCATCCCTGGACTGTGTGAGGAACCCAGCTACACGGGGGCTGCTGGAATAAGCAGTAGAGAGGTCTCGGGATTCCTCGAAGCGGTTGGGGCCCGTTGGCGAGCCAGCGCTCGCTCTGGAAAATGAGTCGGATGATTTCCGCGATCCCGATGGTGGCGATTGCGAGGTAGTCTTCGCGTAGCCTCAATACAGGCAAGCCGATCAAAAAAGCGATGATTCCAGAGACAACGCCTCCTCCAAGGACTCCCAGCAGGAAGGGCAGCTCCAGCCCGAATGCCTGCTTGGTGTAGGCGGCAGCTGGACCGATGGGCATGGCCATGGTGATGAGGGCCGAGGTGAAGGCGCCGATGGCAAAAAAGCCAGCGATTCCAATGTTGATAAGCCCCGTGTAGCCCCATTGATCATTTGTCCCCAGGGTGATCACTGAGAAGATCGAGGCCATGATGATGAATGAAACTACGTAGCCCAGAATGCCGGAAGGAACAAGCCAAAGAAGAAGCATGCCCACACCAAATCCCACAGGGAGCATCACGAGATAGGCCCAGCTGCCCAGGCGCAAGCGAGTCATTACGAGACTGCCGATCAGGATTCCTAGCGGGACACCGAGTAGTCCCGCCTTGATGAGAACGCCGCTCACCGTCCGCCCCTCCTTCCGAAGATTCCCTGAGGACGAACCAGCAGGATAACAATCATGATGAGAAAAGCGACGCCAGGCTTGTAGGTGGTCTTAATAAACGCGGTCGAGATCTGCTGGGTCATCCCGATGATCAGACCCCCGGCCAAGGCCCCGTAGGGATTTCCAATGCCCCCTAAGATGACAGCGGCAAACATCGGCAGAAGCATCCACCAACCCATCTCTGGGCGGAGTTGCGCGTCAAGGCCCAGGAAGACCCCTCCTGCCGCCGCCAGACCACCACCGATCATCCACGTCCAGCGGATGACCCTGCCTGTATCTATTCCAGTGACCCTTGCTAACTCCGGATTATCTGCCGTTGCCCTCATCGCTTTTCCCATCTTCGTTTTCTCCAGCAAGAGGTACAAAAGCATGATCAAGATCAAAGCGAGCCCCAAGATGAAGAATTGATCGGGCCTAACTCTTATCCCCAATGGAAGATGAAGGGCGAGACGGGAACGGCCCCAATAGTAGAAGCGGAAGTCCGCACCCCAAACCAGGTAAAGAATGCTCCGTACGAAAAAGGCCATTCCCAGGGCTGACATGGCCAAAATTACGCTGGGGCTACCCCGTCTTCTCAGATTCCGATAAAGCCCCCAGTCAATCCCGTAAGCGATGACTCCAGTGGCGATCATCGCCACCACCAGCGCCAAGAGAAGCTCCCAGCCAAAAGAGAGAGGGCCTAGCGGTTTTCCTTTGGGCAATACGACGATTAGTGCCAAGGCCACGTATGCTCCGACGGCCATCAACTCTCCGTGAGCGAAGTTGGCGAATCTCAACACACCGTAGACAAGCGAAAGTCCCATCGCACCAAGCGCAATGATGCTTCCCAGCATCACCCCGTAAACGGTCAAGCGAAGAATGAGTAATCCGGAGATGTTCTTTGCCTGGGCATTCAAGACCAGAACGACCACGAGTCCGATCAAAGCGACAATAAGAAGGCTCCTGGTGCCCAGGATCTTTCTCAACCTATTGATGTCGATCAAAATACCGTTTCCATCTTTTGACTCCAGGGTTTGGGCCAGGCAAAGTCAATGGCTTCCCTCTGCAAAGGCCATTCAGCAAGCTTGGGGATGCTCATTCACTTTCAACCTCCAAGGTACAGGCGGCCGATGTCGGGATTGCTCAGAAGCTCCTGTCCTGTTCCTTCAAAGCGATTTTCTCCTTCAGCCAACACATAACCACGGTCCGCCAGCTTCAACGATTCTTTGGCGTTCTGTTCGACGATGAGGATCGAAACCCCGGTCTCGTTGATTGCGATGATCCGTTCAAAGATTATCTCCGCCAACTTCGGTGCCAAGGCGGCGGAGGGCTCGTCCAGCAACAGCAACTCCGGATCGAGCATCAGCGCTCGGCCCATGGCCACCATCTGCCGCTCCCCCCCGCTCATCTTCCCCACCCGCTGCCGTCGCCTTTCCTTGAGAAAGGGAAAAAGCTCATAGACCTCTTCCAACCGGCCGCTGAAGTCGTCCTTGCGAATAAAGGCGCCCATCTCCAGATTCTCCTGGGCGGTAAGTGAGGGGAAGACATTCTCCACTTGAGGAACGTAGGCCATCCCTAGCCGGACGATCCGGTCGGGCGCAAGTCCGGTAATACTGTTTTCCTTAAGGGTCACCCTTCCTTCTGTGGGTTTGAGCAACCCGAAGATTGTCTTCAACAGGGTTGACTTTCCGGCGCCGTTTGGGCCAATGATCGAGATGATCTCCCCTTCTTCTATACAGAAGGAGACGTCGTGAAGCACCTCCATGTCTCCGTAGCCACTGTGGATCGCCTCACCCGTCAATAGCGACATACTGTCCCCCAAGATAGGCGTCGAGTACCTGTTGATCTTGCTGGACTTCAGCGGGAGTTCCTTCCATCAGTTTTCGGCCTTCACTCATCACAATGACCGGAGTACAGAGTCTCATGATGAAATCCATGTCGTGTTCGATAACCAGGAAGGTTGTCCCAATATCCTTGCACAACCGTTCAATGGAGTCGGCCAAACGTTTCAGAAGGGTGCGATTCACTCCTGCTCCGGGTTCGTCGAGCAGGATCAATCTGGGGTCGACCATCATCGTTCGAGCCAGTTCCAAAAGCTTTTTCTGGCCGCCGGAGAGACTGCCGGCATACTCGTCTTTCAGATGGGCAAGCTGCAAGAACTCAAGGACATCAAGCGCTTTTTCACAGATCGCACGCTCCTGTTGACGAACTCTCCGTGGTCGGAAGAATGGGTTCCAGATTTTCTCGCCTAGCTGTCGAGGGGGCACGAGCATCAGGTTTTCTAGGACGGTCATCTCCTTTAACTCGCGCGGAATCTGAAAGGTTCTGCAGACTCCCTTATGGAAAATGCGATGGGGCGGTAGGCCGGTGATGTTCTCATCTTCCAGGCGGACTTCTCCGCTATCGGGTTTCAGAAAACCGGTGAGGAGGTTATACACGGTGGTCTTGCCGGCCCCATTTGGTCCAATCAGCCCAGTGATGGTCCCTGGCTCAACGTTAAAACAACAACCGTCCACAGCGCGCAACCCACCAAACCGTTTGGAAAGCTTTTCGATGAATAACAAACTCCTCACCTCTCTTTATAAAAAAACACCGCTAGCCTCTTTTAGGCTTTCGGTGTTCGGGCCGGTTTAGTCGCTAGCTTTTGCTCTAGTTATTAACCGACCTACGGAATCACAATGAAATAATAGAACCAGGTTACGATATCCGTCCTTCGTGTTGGGATTGCGGCTTGCACCATCGACTCCTTCCAATCTTACGAATCCTAACGGAGTTGGTTGGGCTTGTCAAGCTCCTGTTGCCTGTGGGTCAGGCGTATTATGACCGGGGTGAGATACTTGGATAGTGAGAACCGCCATTTAGAGCGGATTGGAAGGTTTCTGACCCACAAGGTCTTGACAAACAGACCGAATTGGTATATATATCGTTTATACTGATTGTAGAAGGTGCCTGTTCTAGAATGAAAGACCTTGAGTTTGTGGCGGTTATCCTGTCTAACCTGGTCCTGTCTCTCATTATTGGGGAGGGGCCATGACCCGTTGGGCGGGAGATCCCTAACAAGAGGTCCAAGAAAGGGCCGCCCGACGGGCGGCCCTTAACTTTTTGTAGCGGGCTAGTTGTCGGGGTTTTTGTGATTGGCTCGGGGAGGAAAAATGAGAAGGACAGGAGCGCAAATTGTCTGGGAAGCGCTGAAGCGTGAAGAGGTGGAGGTGGTCTTTGGCCTTCCCGGTGGAGCGATCATGGCCACCTATCACCCGCGCCAGGAGTATGGCATTCGACACGTGCTCGTTCGCCACGAGCAAGGAGCAGCTCATGCAGCTGACGGGTACGCCAGAGCCTCGGGGAGAGTAGGAGTGGCCATTGCCACCTCCGGCCCGGGAGCGACTAACCTGGTGACCGGGATCGCTACGGCGATGATGGATTCCTCTCCGATCGTTTGTATCACCGGCCAGGTAGCCACCTCGGTGATCGGGTCCGATGCATTTCAGGAGGCGGACATCACCGGGATCACCCTGCCGATTACCAAGCACAATTACCTGGTGACTGAGGTCGATGATCTCGCCCACGTCATCCACGAGGCATTCCACATCGCGCGGTGCGGTCGGCCTGGACCGGTACTGATTGACCTGCCCAGTGATGTCCAGAAGGCAGAGACTGACGTTGTGTTCTCTGAAAAAGCTTCGGCTCTGCCCGGTGACCAGGCCATCGGTCCAGGAGATCCCGAGCTCGTGCGACAGGCTGCGGATCTGATCAATGAGGCAGAGCGTCCTGTCGTCCTTGCCGGCCATGGCGTGCTCATGTCCGGGGCTAAGAGTGAATTGCTTACCTTTGCCGACAGGACACAGACCCCGGTTAGCTTTACGTTGCTTGGAAAGGGGGGATTCCCCCCCTCTCACCCCTTAAGCCTAGGAATGATGGGGATGCACGGAGAGGCTTGTGCAAACTACGCCATCCAAGAAGCCGATCTTCTTGTTGCCTTGGGCATGCGATTTGACGACCGAGTGACAGGGAAGCTGGAGGACTACGCCCCGGAGGCGAGCAGGATCCACGTCGATCTAGACGTCGCCGAATTGAACAAGATCGTGTCCGTAGACATTGCCATCCTCGGAGATGTACGTCAGGTGCTGGAGCAAATGATTCCGATGGTGGAATCGACCTCCCGTCCAGAGTGGTTGAAGCAGATTGATCACTGGAAGGCTGAATCGCGCGTCCGTGACGTCGTGCATCGGTCTCAAAACAGCGCGCTTCCACCTCCCCACATCATCAATGCCATCTGGGAGGCCACACGCGGGGAGGCCATCGTGGTCACCGATGTCGGGCAGAACCAGATGTGGACCGCGCAGTACTACCATCTCGATGGACCCCACCCTCTCATCACTTCTGGAGGGCTTGGGACGATGGGTTTCGGCTTGCCAGCGGCCATCGGCGCGCAAATCGCCCTTCCCGACAAGGAGGTGTGGGCCATCATCGGAGACGGTGGTTTCCAGATGACTGTCCAAGAATTGGCCACGGTGGTTCAGGAACAGTTGCCTTTGCGAATTGCCATACTCAATAACAGTTACCTGGGTATGGTGCGCCAGTGGCAGGAGTTCTTCTACGACAAACGGTACGAAGCGACTCATCTTGTGAACCCTGATTTCGTACGTCTGGCAGAGGCCTACGGCATTCGCGGTTGGAGGGCGACCACCAAGGCGGAGAGCTGCCAGGCGATCGAAGAGTCTCGTTGCCACGCCGGCCCCGTGCTCATCGAGTTCCAGACCGCCCAGGAGGGTGAGGAAGGCAACGTATATCCGATGGTTCCAGCGGGAGCAGCGTTGAACGAAATGATTCGGCGGCCAACGGAAACTGGAAAGATGAAACTTAAGAAAGGAACTGGATGAAACGCACATTGATCGCTCAAGTTGAAGACAAGCCGGGCGTGTTGACGCGCGTGGCGAGTCTGTTTCGACGGCGGGCGTTCAACATCGAGAGCTTGACCGTGGGGCACACAGAGCAGCCGGGTATCTCGCGGATGACGATCGTCGTTGACAGCACCCGAACGAAAAGCGAACAGGTTGCACACCATCTTTCAAAACTAATCAATGTGATTGAAGTCGAGGACATCACGGACCAGCCGACGGTGATGCGGGATCTGGCTCTAATCAAGGTGGAGACGAACGGCGGCCAAAGCCGACCGGAGGTGTTGCAGATCGTGGAGACCTTCCGGGCGAAGGTGATAGACGTGGGGCTCGACACGTTGATGGTCGAGGTCACGGGCTCTGAGGAGAAAGTGGATGGGCTGGTGGAGGTTCTTCGGCCGTTCGGGATCGCAGAGATGGTGCGCACCGGTCGGGTTGCCATGGTCCGCGGCGGCAATAATAAAACGAAACCGTAGTTCATATAAGGAGAGTGGGCATGGCAAAGATGGATTTTGGTGGCGTGATAGAAGACGTCGTCATGAGAGACGAGTTCCCGATGGAGCAGGCGCGTGAGGTGCTAAGCGACGAGATGGTCGCGGTGTTAGGATACGGGGTACAAGGCCCAGCACAAGCACTCAACATGAAGGATAATGGCATCAACGTCATTGTAGGACAGTGGGATGGAGATAAGAACTGTTGGGAAAAAGCGCTGCGGGACGGATGGGAGCCCGGCAGAACCCTTTTCTCTCTCGAAGAGGCAGCGGAGAAGGGAACCATTGTTCAATTCTTGGTCTCCGATGCCGCCCAGATGCTGACGTGGCCGCGAACAAAGCCTCATTTGAAAGAGGAAGATGCGTTGTACTTTTCGCATGGATTCTCAATTGTCTACGGTGATCAGACAGGTGTTGTCCCACCTGAGTTCATCGACGTCATCATGGTCGCGCCGAAAGGGTCGGGGGTCAATGTGCGATCCAATTTCCTTGCAGGAAGCGGTATTAATAGTAGCTACGCTGTGCACCAGGACTACACCGGCCGCGCTACCGAACGAACGCTCGCTGTCGGTATTGCGATCGGGTCTGGATTTCTTTTCCCCACCACCTTTCAAAAGGAAGTGCACAGCGACCTGACCGGAGAGCGCGGTGTATTGATGGGTGCACTGGCCGGCATCATCGAGGCCCAGTACGCCGAGCTTCGCAAGCACGGGCACACCCCGAGTGAGGCTTTCAACGAAACCGTCGAGGAACTGACCCAGAGTCTGATCCGTCTCGTTGGTCAAAATGGAATGGATTGGATGTACGCGAACACCAGTGCCACGGCGCAACGCGGTGCACTTGACTGGCGGCACCGGTTCCGTGAGGCGGTAGCGCCGGTGTTCGAGGACCTCTATCGCCGGGTTGTCTCCGGTGAAGAGACGCGGATTGTTCTTGCGTCCAACAGTGCCCCCGATTACCAGGAGAGACTGGAAGCAGAACTTCGTGAGATGCGCGAATCGGAGCTGTGGCAGGCCGGTGCCGCGGTTCGCGCCTTGCGACCGGAGAACTGGCAGAAATAGGCTTCATGCAGTGGAGAAGGAGGTGGCGAGAACGTGAATGGTGGTGAGGCAGCCTCACGGAATGCCGTAACGATTTTTGATACGACCCTTCGTGATGGCGAACAGTCGCCTGGGGCGACACTCAATGTGAACGAGAAACTGGAGATCGCCCGTCAGCTTGCCAGGCTTGGGGTCGATGTCATCGAGGCTGGTTTTCCGGCGGCTTCACCCGATGATCTGCGGTCGGTACAGCGCATTGCCCAAGTGGTAGGAAACCCAACCAACGAAGAAGCCCATCATGTACCGACCGTCTGTGCGCTGGCACGGGCTACCCGAGCCGACATCGATGCTGCTTGGAAGGCGGTCAAATCGGCTTCTCAACCTCGCATTCATACGTTTCTTGCCACCTCCGACATCCACATGAAGCACAAGCTGCGGATCACCCGGGCCGAGGCATTGGTGCGTGCAAGAGAGATGGTGGCCTACGCCAAGCAGTTTTGCAGCGATGTGGAGTTCTCACCCGAGGATGCTGTCCGAACTGACCGAAAGTTCCTCTACGAGGTGCTTGTGGGAGCCATCGAGTCCGGAGCGACGACGGTCAACATCCCGGATACGGTGGGCTATGCCACACCGCACGAGTTTGGCGATCTGATTGAGGGAATCATCGCGAACACGCCTGGCATCGAAAGGGTGACCATTTCCGTTCACTGCCACAACGACCTAGGAATGGCTACCGCCAATACACTCGCTGGACTTAAGGCAGGGGCTCGTCAGGCGGAGGTCACCGTCAACGGCATCGGTGAACGAGCGGGGAACACTGCGCTGGAGGAGGTGGTGATGGCGCTTCGCACGCGGCAGGCACTCTACGGACTGTCCACGCACATTGATTCCACTCAGATCGCGCGTACCAGTCGGATGGTCAGTAACTTAACTGGGCTGCCCGTCCAGCCCAACAAAGCCATCGTGGGGGCCAACGCCTTTGCTCACGAGGCCGGTATTCACCAGGATGGCATGCTCAAACATCACACCACCTATGAGATCATGCGCCCAGAGACGATAGGCCTTACTCAATCCCACCTGGTGTTGGGAAAGCACTCCGGTCGCCACGCCTTCCGGGTGCGATTGACCGAGATGGGATATGAACTGGACGAAGACAACCTCGAAACGGCCTTCCATCGGTTCAAAGAGTTATCCGACAAGAAGAAATGGGTCACCGATGCAGACTTAGAAGCCATCATCGCTGATCTCTTCTACCAGCCCGAGGAGGTCTACCACTTGCTGGATCTGCTTGTAGTGGCAGGACGGCCGGGAATGCCTACCGCCACCGTCAAGCTGAGAGGCCCTGAGGGCAAGGAACACGTCAGCGCTTCGGTGGGAACCGGCCCGGTGGATGCTGCCTATCGGGCCGTGGATAACATCATCCAAATCCCGAGCACGTTGTTGGAGTACAGAGTCTACGCTGTGACTGAGGGAATTGACGCCCAAGGGGCAGTTAGCGTGAGATTGGCCTCCGAACTCCCCAACAGCCGCGTGGCTGGTGGGTACGGAGCCGACACCGACATCATCGTAGCGAGCGCCAAGGCCTACCTCAGCGCGTTGAATCGGTTGTTGATTGAAAAGGAAAAAAGCAAGACAAAGAGCGCACGTTTCAAGGAGCAGACGGGAAACCACAATGATGAACGGAGGAGCAACATGGACGTCCAAACCCGTCACCAAAGGCTCACTCAGAAACCAGCCTGCCCGGAAGGACCATCCCAGTCAATGACGGCGGAATGGTCGGTGAAGAATGAGAAAATGGACGAAGAGGTGGAGGAACTCCGAGGTTGGGCGCTCCGATGGAACGGGCAGGCGCTGTCCACAACCCAGGACCAGCAGAACGGGCTTCTTGCCTTGCCCGTTGACGGAATCCTCTGAATTGGGAATGTAACCGGCATGGGACACACGCTGGCAGAGAAGATCCTCGCAGCTCACGTGGTGGAGGCCGAGGGGAAGTCGGCGCAAGGGGCGCACCCCCAGGTGCAGCCCGGCGACATGGTGGAAGTGGCGGTGGATTTGGTGCTGGCCAATGATATCACCGCTCCGATCGCCATTTGCGAGTTTGAGAAGCTGGGGGTGAAGCAGGTATTCGACCGCACCCGTGTGGTAATGGTGGCGGATCACTTCGCACCGAACAAGGACATCCAGTCCGCCGAGCAGTGCCGCCTCATGCGGCAGTTTGCACGAGAGCAAGGGCTCACTCACTACTTCGACGTGGGACGCGCGGGGATTGAGCACGTGCTGCTCCCAGAGCAGGGCCTGGTCGCGCCGGGCAACGTCGTCGTAGGGGCCGACTCGCACACCTGTACTTACGGCGCGTTGGGGGCATTCGCCACCGGCATGGGCTCCACCGACATCGCCGTCGCGATGGCCACAGGGTGTATCTGGATGCGCGTCCCGGAGACGCTTCGCATCGTCTACGACGGGCAATTGCAGCCTTGGGTCGGCGGCAAGGATCTGATTCTGTACACCATCGGGCAGATTGGCGTCAGCGGTGCGCTGTATCAGGCCATCGAGTTTACCGGGCCGGTGATCGAGAATTTGTCTATTACTGGCCGGTTCACCATGGCCAACATGGCCATCGAGGCAGGGGCCAAGGCAGGACTTTTCGCCGTAGACAATATCACCAGGGCCTACGTGGATGGTCGCACCTCCCGCGCACTGCGCGAGTACCAGGCAGACGATGATGCCGGTTATGATAGGGTTGTTGAGATTGACGTCAGTTTGATCGAACCGCAGGTCGCCTTCCCCCACCTACCGGAGAACGTTCGTCACGTAGCCCAAGCCGGCGGGGTGCGGATCGATCAAGTCGTCATCGGCTCCTGCACAAACGGCCGTCTGGAGGACCTAAGGGTCGCAGCCGAAGTGCTGCGCGGCCGCCGGGTGCATCCCGGCGTCCGGTGCATCGTCATCCCAGGTAGTCAACAGGTCCACTTGGATGCGTTGCGCGAGGGCCTTGTCGAAGTCTTCGTTGAGGCTGGAGCGGCTGTTAGCACGCCGACTTGTGGACCCTGTCTTGGCGGCCACATGGGCGTATTGGCAGCTGGCGAACGGGCAGTGAGCACGACCAACAGGAACTTCCGCGGAAGGATGGGCCATCCGGACTCCGAAGTCTACTTGGCCGGGCCGGCCGTTGCAGCGGCTTGCGCAGTAGCCGGCCGCATCGTCTCACCGCAGGAGGTTGCCGCATGAAGTTGACGGGCTCGGTGTGGAAATATGGCGACAACGTGGACACCGACGTGATCATCCCGGCCCGTTACCTGAACATCTCCGATCCAGAAAAATTGGCGCGTCATTGCCTGGAAGACCTCGACCCGTCCTTTGCGGGAAGGGTGCAGCCCGGCGATGTGATCGTCGCAGGCGAAAACTTTGGGTGTGGCTCGTCGCGCGAGCACGCCCCGCTGGCCATTAGGGCAGCCGGCATCAGTTGCGTGGTGGCACGCAGTTTTGCGCGTATCTTCTATCGAAACGCAGTCAACACAGGCTTGCCCATCTTTGAGTGCTCTGCAGCGGTCGAGAAGTTGGCAACGGGTCATCAACTGGAGGTGGATTTGGAAACGGGTCAGATACGCAATCTGACCAGCGGTGAGGGCTACAAAGCAAGGCCCTATCCACCATTCATGATGGAGTTATTGAGAGCTGGCGGTCTGGTTTCCTACACACGACAACGCATCGAGGCCGGTCGCGTTCCAGAAAGACCCATAGGAGAACCACCTCGACGACGAATGTAAGACATCAACAGCCAGCTTGTGTAAGAAGGAGGATATCGTAGCGATGCAACCTTCGGAGAAGATCTGGTTCGATGGGAAGATGGTTCCTTGGGACGAGGCGTCGGTGCACGTGGCAGCCCATGTGGTTCACTTTGGCTCGAGCGTCTTTGAGGGAATTCGTGCTTACGCGCTTCCCAGTGGCCCAGCGGTCTTCTGTCTGGATACCCATCTTGACCGACTGTGGGACTCCAGCAAGATTTACCGCCTGGAGATCCCCTATGATAGAGACACAATTCGGAAGGCGGTTCTCGACACGATCTGTGCCAACGGACACACGGCCTGTTACATTCGGCCGGTGGTGTTCCGCGGTGTCGGTACACTGGGAGTCAATGCACAGTGCTGTCCCACGCACGTTGCCATCATCACAACAGAGATGGGAACCTACCTTGGACCGGAGGCGCTGGAAAAGGGCGTGAACGCGGGAGTGAGCACGTGGCGACGTATGGCCCCCAATACCTATCCCGCAGCAGCCAAAATCGGCGGCCAGTACATCAACTCGCAGTTAATCGC
>CAZOUO010000010.1:0-32727 GCA_964582975.1 uncultured Thermotogae bacterium
TCATAACTCCATCCTCTCAACAAAAACACTCTCCGGCAATCCCGGGGCGGTTCACTAACCCTGCAAGTGCCTACTTCCTCTGTCCGGGTGGATAGCGGCGGTTTGGTTGCCGAAGGAGCGCGGGCAGGATTCGAACTCATCGTCAGTGGGTCAGGATGTCTGCTGAAATAGTAGTCTTCTTTTGTCGCCATATTGGTCTAAGGCTCATGCTTTTGGTGCAGTGCAGCTCCGCGCGAAAAAGCATCTCGGTAGAGAATTGGCGCGGTCCCATCAATTTGCGATTGGCCTGTCGAGATGGTAGATGTAGACGCCAGTTTGTACTCTTCTCACTTCGCACGTGGCCAACTGCCTTTCTGACTGTCTATAACAGGACTGGAATCTGCTCGATATTCAGGGAAACTATAACCTCTGAAGGAAGAACTGAAAGGCGGAACGAAAGATGAAAAAAGTTGCTCTGTTTGCATTAGTAGTGATCTTTGGTGTTGGTGTCGTATTGGCTGCCGAGAGCGAGAGTGTGTTCGATGATTACGTGTCGGAGATGACGAAGTGGCAAGAACGCGCTTCCGATATAACAAGCAAGGTTGGCGCGGGCGAAATGACAATCGACCAGGCTTATGTGGAGTTCTTAGGCCTGGCCGTTTTGGCAGAGAGCACTTACTTTGAGGCTGCCCGTATGTGCGAGACGGAGGATCACGCGAAGAAACTCCTGGTGATGGCAGGCACACCATACGCGTTGTACCTCGCGGCGTTCGCCTTTCGTGATGCAGATGCGGATTTGATAACAGCCCACATCCAGGTCAACTATTTGATGACCTGGCTCGTAAGCGAGTACTTCCCTGAGTGAGTAATGGCACCCAACTGAGAAGTCGATTTGTCCACGCGGCCGTTATAGTCTAGCAGGGGCAGATTTCTCCCTGGTCATACATCTCATTCGATGGCAGAGAGTCTTGGGAGCAGATTGAATTCCTTTGATATGGGCTCCCTGGCCATCACGCTGTTGTTGAGTTGCAGATCTCAAAGCGTAGAATTGCTTTTGCCGCAGGAGTTCCTGGAAGAATCACTACCAGTGTTCTAGCAGGTTTCCCCCTATGAATACAGGCTAAATAGCTTGGTAAGCACGAAAACTGTCAGCAGTGCAAGTCCAACAGCTCCCAGTACCAGCACTATCCACCGGATCTTCCTTGGCGGTCTTAAACCTCGTCGAACCTTCACATGTCAACACTATAGTCGCGGCTCCCCGACAGCCGCCAATCCCTGCAAAGGCGTCAGTGCAGGGAGGACAATGTAACTGCTAGATTTCCTCTCCTTGTTTGCTCAAGGCTGGAGGTGATTTGCTAGTCACTCATTAGATCGCAGCGTTCCGCCTGCCTGGACGGCCCGCAAAGGCGGACCGTCGTTCTTTTCGAGGTACCTCTCTGGATCTTCTTCAAACGTCCACTGACATGCGGGATCACAGAAGTAGTACGTTTGCCCTTTGTATTCGTAGGTTGCTGCTGCGGCGGCCTTGTTAATTTCCATTCCACAAACGAGATCCTTAACCTTCTCTGCCATGCTTCTCACCTCCAATTCCTCTCTGCGATTCAGTGCTCGTGTCCTTCTCCAACAAACTCCAGAAATTCTCCGTGCCAAGAGTGAATCCACACTTCTCCTGTGTAACCGTTTACCGAAAGCATCCCAACGATGTCGCCATTGCGCAGGGTATGGAACGTGTAGTAGCCATAGAAAGCATCTCCCTCTTTGTCTACTGTCAGCCCAAACATAGAGCGGTCTAAATACTCTTGAGCTCTAGCGGACGCTGCCTCAGCAGTAACAGGCATTGGGTCTAAGTTTGTAGGCCTTTGGCGCAAACCCATCATACTTGGACCCATGTGCCCGTATTTTTTGTTCCACATCATGTTTGGGCCTGGTTCCGAATGGGTCCCTCCGTTGAATCGATCGATGAGAACCTCAAACGCGTAGAGACCGGTGCTCTTCTCCCGTGCTTGTACATAAAAGTGGTTGTCAAACTCCATGATCTCAGCGATCTCCAAATCCAAGTTGCCGTAGCTTGCGATGTACTGCTCCGCAATACCTTCTACTCGGTCGTGCGAGATTGCTTCCCCAGATGAAGGACCATATTCCCACATCCCGTAGCGGCATCCAGGAGCCATCACCCCACCTCTATACCAGCCATGAAGCGAAGTAGCCACGAAGGCTATTCCAAAAATGGCGGCCATAGCAATCAGCAACGCTCCAAACCATCGCCTTTTTTCATACATGCTTGAACTCCTTTACTCGTTCCGGTCTTCATCAGATATGCCGACCGCTCTCTTGAAAGCCCGCGCCACTTGCTCAGCCCTGCGGCGGGTTGCCAGTAGTACGGCGATATACACTGCTCCTCCGAGAGCAAGCAATCCAAGAAGCCAGCCGACCATCATCAAGAATCCGTGTCCTAATCCAGAACCCCACATCGTCTCTCTCCCCTTTCCAAGAGATTTCCTGTTACCCTACCTGATTGGGGTGGTTAAATGGTGAAGTTTCTGTGGCTTTGTCAAGGAGTTTCGGGTCGTCTATTGGCGTACGAATGTGGCCGGAATTCGCGCATCAAGAGCGGTTCTTTGCAGCGGCTGCTGTGGCTAGGTCTGGACAGCGGGTCCAACAAATCGGTGACGAGTTCTGTTTGCAATTGAGACGAGTGTAAGCATGATCGGAACTTCCACTAAGCCCCCTACTACCGTTGCAAGTGCTGCACCGGATTCGAGGCCAAAAAGGGAAATCGCTGCTGCCACTGCGAGCTCGAAGAAATTGCTGGGCCCGATCTGTGATGCGGGAGCTGCGATGCTGTGCGGCAGGCGCAGCAGCCAGCCGATACCAATCCCCCTGTAAGGATGCATAAAGCAGCCCAAACGGACCGATAACGCTCAAAGGGTGGCAGGCCAGCATATCTAGGGATGGTGTTCCTTTCTACCTTAAGCCGGACAGCAATGGCGAATTGACGGCGAGGTTTCACCCTGCAATAGCCGATAAAGAACAGCGTTCTTATGCTGACTTCTTCACCGCGAGACCTCAAAGCCCTCTTCCTGCCATTGCAGGATTCCTCCTGCCATGTCGTAAACGTTGGCGAACCCCAGTTCTTTCATGAGGGCAACTGCGCGGCCGCTTCGGACTGCGGAGCGGCAATAGACAAGGTAGATCGAACTCTTATCTAGCTTCTCAAGATCCTTTTGAAAGTCTGGGCTCTTGTAGTCCAGATTGACGGCATCGGCTATGTGGCCGCTGGCGAACTCCTCAGGCGTGCGGACATCGAGGAGGACAAACGCTGGGTTGCCAAGGTTTGTTTCAATCAGACCGGCTGCCTCACTGGGCGTGATGAGGCCAAATGCGGGGATCCTGGCTTGGCCAAGCTCACCTGGCAACTCCGTATCTGTCAGGCATTCGTTCTCCTCATCGGGGATGAGTACCGCTTCACCAACTGGGAGATCCGGAGAGACTAGGGCTTCCATTCCAGCGCAGCCGCCTTGGGTCAAAGGGAACTCGCACATGCCGCGGTAACAGGAGCCATAGGTAGTGAGGGCGTAGTCTTCTGGGAAGTACCCACGTGCCTTGAGTCCTGCCGCGATGTAGTAGTCACCCCGTGCGAATTGTAGCCATTGCCGCGCTGCCTCACGGGCCGCTTCAATGCCGTAGCCTTTTTCGTGAATCAGATAGGCCGATAAGCCCCACACACTCCGCGCCAGATTGCACTCGCAGCAGCAGGTGGCAGCGGAGTTATCGTCGCAGCAGGGCGCGGGAATCATCTCAAGGGCCTGTTTCATGATCTCCTTTTCCTCTGGCAGAAGCGGTGTTGTGTAGTACCAATCGATGAACTGCTGGGTGTTGCTCAGGGAAAGCCCAATTCCATAACTCGTTTCCGTTCCGGCTGCGGGTACGATCTCCGCATGCAACGCCTCAACAATGTCTGTGGCTTCTTGCGCGTAGCTGTTTCCGATAATCCCAACCAAGGCTACGAGAATGGCAAAAACTGATACTAACAATCCACGCCGCTTTGAGCAGCTCCTCTTCTTAAGTTGTCTCATTCGTAGCATCTTTCCTCCTTTGATTGACTAGAATCCATTACTCAGATGCGCAGTTTGGTCAGGACTTCCTGACCAAGTGGTTAGACCAGGATCTCCTTAGCCAGGGCCCGGTGATCTGTTTGGCAGTGCACCTGTATCTCATCGCCTTTTGCGTCGCTATACCGTGCGGTGATTGCAGCGGTAAGGTTGAGTTCTTCATTGCGTGGCTCACCTTGCAGAATGGTGACTGGGCTCCCGCAACCTTTGACTTCGAAAAGCCAATCTCCATCCCGAGCTAAGTTCTGCAGGCGGTAGTTTTCGTTTTCGTTTCGCCCAACTGTGACCTTGGTCCTGGCCGAAAGGCGGAAATGGCGACCCACCTTCAGCAGGTTGACATCATTGAGATCAAAGTCCGGACGAAACCTCACCAAGTCTCGTATCCGCCGGGCAAAGCCGGGGTCGGTGAGCAGACACTCGCCAGCTGGGCACGGGTAATCAGTGAGACCGAAATCCTCAGCCAGAGCCATCTGCAGTTTGCAGGAACGCCGTTGAATCGCTTGCAATTTCTCTCTGTCCATCAGGTCTTCCTGTTCAGGAATGGTGGGATCAAGCAATTTGGCCGAGAGGGGACGGAGCACACGTCCCTGTAGGCTCGATTCGCGATCGATGATCTCCATCGCCCGGCGGGGCGGTGTTGGGACATGGGCCGTTGTCCTAATACCTCGCCGGTGAAGACAAAGGAGGCACCAATTTCTTCCACCCGTTCTTTTGCACTTGAGAACATGAGGATGCGGCAATCGAGGTACGGATTCATGCCGCTGCCGTAGCCGTACCTGGGCTTACGCATCGCTTGAAAGATCTCCTCAGTGGCAGCAATGGTCTGGTAAGGTATGCCCAGCTCGTCGGAAACGTGCTTGGCCTCACACCTTCCCATGCGGTTACAGGTGCAAAAGGGGGTGACGACATTCAGGGCCTCGACCTCGATTCCCTGATCCAGGATCAGCCGCACCGCTAGGGTCGAATCGAGATCTCCAGAAAGCAGAGCAATCGCCTTGGGGCTCATATCCCGTCCCCCCAGATCAAGTGGGGTAATGTGTCGTTCCAGCTCCAGACGTCGTTCACAAGCACCACTTCCACCGGTCTGTCGCCCGCTACCCCTTTGATTTTGCGCCGGACCTGCTCGACAAGATGTCCCGCCAATGGACAATCGGGACGAGTCAACACCATGCGCACTTCCACGTCCCGTTTGTTGAGGACAATCTCTTTGATCAGGCCTAAATCCACCACGCTGATACCGACCTCGGGATCAATCACTTCCTTCAACGCCTCGCGGATGTCGGCCTCACTGAGCGGTGAGGGACTGCGCTCCTGCACAGGGAGGGCCGAGGGTGCGATGCGAGAAAGCATGTGTTCTAATTTGTGTACTCGCTCTTCTAGTTGACTTTCCCGGTCCAACGCCTTGCTCAGCGTGAGCAACACGGGGTCGGGCAGCTGGCCATGCTCCAGGTCCGCACCCAGCTTCTCTGACCGCTTTCGTCCTCCGATGTGCGCGGGGACGCCCACTACTGCTGCACCAGGGGGTACCGGCTTGGCCACTACAGAACCGGCACCGATTCGAGCGTTCTCTCCCACAGTGACCGGACCTAGAACCGTTGCCCCAGCACCGATGACGACGTTGTTCCCGATGGTTGGATGTCGCTTTTTCTTCGCCAGGCTAGTCCCTCCTAGCACGACACCCTGGTACAACAAGACGTCGTCACCGATTTCCGTAGACTCTCCAATGACCACTCCCATTCCGTGGTCGATAAAAATACGACGACCGATCTTTGCCCCCGGGTGGATCTCTACGCCGGTCAACCAACGGCCAAAGTGCGAAACAAGCCGGCCTAGGAAGAAAAGTTCGTTTTGCCACAGGAAATGAGCCGCCCGATGCAGCCAGATGGCATGCAACCCCGGATAACAAAACAACACCTCCCAGGCAGTCTTAGCGGCCGGGTCTTTCGCAAAGACAGTATTTATATCTTCCTTGATCCGTTCTAACATTTTTTCATACCCTTTAGCATTTTTCCTACAAAAGCTTGTGGCACACGATGTCATCCATAACCTTGAGGAACTGATCTACTTCATCCAAAGTGTTATAGATGTAGAAGCTGGCCCGTACAGTACTTTCTGTTTTCAGACGGTTGGTCAGGGGATAAGCGCAATGGCCACCGGCCCGCACGGCAATCCCTTCGTCATCAAGCAGTTGTGCCACTGAGTAGGCGTTGCTTCCTTCGACGTTGAATGTGATAATCGCGCCTCGCTTATTGAGGTCGCGCGAGCCGTATAGTCGCACTCCTTTGATTGCTTCCAAGCCCTCAAGAGCAACCGCAGTCAGGGCCTGCTCGTGAGCACGCACCTGTTCCATCCCTATCCGTTCCAGGTAATCAACCGCCCCCTCCAACCGCCAATCGTTACGCCGATCGATCGCTCCCCCCAGGGCGATTCCACCGCAGACGTTGGGAGTGCCGGCCTCGAATTTCCACGGCAACTCGTTCCAGGTCGCACTCTCGACGCTTACGTCGGCGATCATGTCACCGCCGTAGAGAAAGGGAGGCATCTTCTCTAGGAGTTCCTCTTTTCCGTACAGGACACCAATCCCCATGGGAGCCAGCATCTTGTGACCGGAGAAGACCAAAAAGTCGCATTCAAGCTCTTTCACATTTACTGGCATGTGCGGCACGGACTGTGCGCCGTCTATGAGGAACAAGGCCCCTACCTGGTGAGCCAAGCGACCAATCTCCCGTACCGGATTGATCGTCCCGAGAACGTTGGACACGTGCGGACAACAGACCAGCCGGGTTCGTTCAGTGATGGATTGGTTCAACTGCTCAAGATCCAGGGTCCCATCAGCGCGGATGTCCACGACCTTGAGGATCACACCGGTCCGTTCCCGCACCTGTTGCCAAGGGACCAGATTCGAGTGGTGCTCCATCAACGTGAGCACCGCTTCGTCGCCCCGGCGCAAGCGCAACCTGCCATTTTGGGCAAGGGATAGGGAGTACGCCACCAGATTAATGGCCTCCGTGCTGTTGCGGACGAAGATGACCTCCCTGCTTCCAGCAGCACCGATGAAACGGGCGACATTGCTGTGGGCCTGCTCGTACAGATCCGTGGCCACTTGGCCAAGCACGTGGGGCGTGCGATGAATATTGGCGTTGTAGGTCGAGTAGAACTCCTGGATCGTGCCCATCACCTGTCTGGGTATCTGAGTTGTTGCCGCATTCTCGAAGTAGATCAATGGCTTGCCCCCAATCTCTCGTTGTAGAATTGGAAAATCGGCACGTACGCTGTCAACGTCTAGAAGAAGTGTTTGTCTCACTTTTTAGAATCTCCTCTGTATCGACGGTTTTTTCATAGACCGATGTAGTTCGCAAAAAGCGTGCGCGCCACGGCTTCGTCGGGGGTGCCTTTGACGATGGTGCGACCATCGGGAAAGACGGTCAGTTCGTATGAATCGATTCGGAAGCGGAGCATATGATCATTGAAAGTTGTCTCTCCCACAGGGTTGAGCCGCTTGGCCAGGTCAGAGAAAGAGACCTTGTTCTCTCCGCGCACACTGATCTGCACCGCCTCCCGTCCACAAAGACGGGTCAGCGAAGAGCCTTGTTTGGCCTCTAAAAACTCGAACTTGCCTTGGTCACAGGTTGGACAAACGGCAGTTCCCTGTGAGACTTCAAGCTGCTTTGCGGTTCCCTCCCACACGTCAGCGTAGATGAGCTTTCCATGAAGTTCCTCATTCTTGCCCATAACGATCTTGAATCCTTCCGTTAGCTCTAGCGAGGCGATGACGTTCACTGCCGGGCCAAGTACCCCCACCGTGTCGCAGGTGGGCGTGCTGCCGGGGAGAGGCATCTCAGGCAAGAAGCATCGAAAACATGGGGTGCGGTGGGGAATAATGGCCATAGTCATGCCATACGCTGCGATGACCGCTCCATACACCCAAGGCACGTTGTGCTTCACGCAAGCGTCGTTGACCAAATAGCGGACTTCGAAGTTGTCCGTCCCATCCAAAACGAGGTCCACGTCACTGATCATGCGCTCCACGTTATCGGGGTTAACGTCAGCCACAACAGGCTCCAACTTAACTTGGGAATTGACCTTCTTTAGTTTCTCCACGGCGGCGACTGCCTTGGGTAACCCTTTGGCGATGTCCTCTTCGTCGAACAGGACTTGACGTTGAAGGTTATTCAGTTCGATGGTATCGCGGTCCACGATTCGAACTCTTCCCACTCCAGCACGTACCAATCCGCTAGCGATGACCGTTCCCAGTGCGCCGCAACCGATGATCGCCACTGACGATGCCAGGAGGCGTTTCTGGCCATCGGTTCCGATCTCGGACAGAAGGGTTTGTCGGCTGTAGCGATCCAATTCACTCATCGGTGAAAAGGCCTGTACTCAAGTACCGCTCCCCCGTGTCCGGGAGGACGACGACGATAAGCCGGCCTGCATTTTCTGACCTTGCCGCTACCTGGAGAGCGGCAAAAGCAGCGGCCCCCGAAGAGATGCCAACAAAGATCCCTTCCTCCTTTGCTAGGCGACGGGCCGACGTTGCGGCATCGTCTTCAGCCACCTTTATCACTTCATCAACCAGTTCCATGCGCAGCACATCGGGAACGAAGCCCGCACCGATTCCTTGAATCTTGTGGGGACCGGCCTCGCCGCCGGAGAGTACTGGAGAGGCAGCTGGCTCAACAGCAATAGCCCGGAAACTGGGCTTGCGTGGCTTGATCACCTCGGCAACACCGGTGATGGTTCCGCCGGTCCCCACTCCTGCCACGACGATGTCAACCGCTCCGTCGGTATCGTGCCAGATCTCCTCGGCTGTGGTACGGCGATGGATCTCTGGGTTCGCCGGATTCTTAAATTGCTGAGGAACGAAGTAGCGAGCATCTTGAGCGGCCATCTCCTCAGCTTTCCGTACTGCGCCGGGCATCCCTTCTGCACCAGGTGTCAGGATCAACTTTGCACCAAACGCCTGCAGCAAACGCCGGCGCTCTACGCTCATCGTATCGGGCATCGTCAAGACCAGCTTGTATCCTCTGGCAGCGCAGACAAACGCCAGGGCGATCCCGGTGTTGCCGCTCGTGGGCTCGAGGATCACGGTGTCTTCTCGGATCAAGCCCGCCCGTTCCGCCGCGTCGATCATGCTCACGCCGATACGATCTTTCACGCTACTTAATGGGTTGAAGGACTCCAACTTGGCCAGCACCGTGGCCTTCAGTCCTTTTGTCACTCGGTTTAGCCTAACTACGGGAGTGATCCCGATAGTTTTGCTGATGTCTTCGTAGATCTGCGACACGGTTTGTCTCCTTATCTTGAGGAAGTTAGTGTGGTGCTTGCGCCTTGCTGCACGAATTTTCAGGTGCGAAAAATCCACGAAGTCAGTCGATCCGGGGTAGATGAATTGTGCAGCGATCTACATGAAAGCTACACCGCTACAGTAGGGTTTTCCTCCCACACCGCGTCCTCCGCGTAGATCGTCACGACTTCGAAGGATTCTCATCGAGTGACAGGTTCGTACGCTCATGCTTGAGAAGATCGGTGCTTCGGCAATGCAGTTGCATTGTTCTGCCATTGTGTCATTCCTCCACTTCATACAGTTTCCGCGCTTCATCGCACAGATCCTTCAAAGTGACCGAATCGAGAAACTCTGCCATAACCTTTGACAATCGCTTCCATAGCCAATGGGTGACGCAGCGATCCACACGATTACAGGAGGGCTCGTCGCTGGGGAGGGTGCAGTGTACCACTGCGACAGGGCCCTCCACCGCTCGTACCACGTCACCTGCTCGGATCGTCTCGACCTCGCGAGCCAGGCGATATCCGCCACCCGGTCCTTTTACTCCCTCCAGCAACCCGGCAGCGCAAAGCTGCCGAAACAGCTGTGCCACGTAGTCGGCTGAAATCTCCTGGCGGGTAGAGATGTCCTGTCGCAACACCGGGCCCGCCTCAGTGTGCAGAGCCAGATCTACCATTGCCCGCAGCGCGTATCGTCCTCGCGTTGAAATTCGCATCATGCTGTCCTCCCAAATGTGATGATCGTATACTAGTTGACTACTTTTGTCAACTATACTCGTAACACCGAGTTGACGCTGTTTACATTGACATGTCGCTTCAACCTCTTGGCAAGAAAATCGCTTCGGTGTTTGCGATGCGCTTGACAAGCTGAATAATCAGCTTTATAATAATACTCTGAAAAGTCAGAATATACTGAGAAAAGGAGGACCCACAATGACAAAGCACGCGGAAGATCACTCCTCAGAAGTTACAGTAGGCTGTGGAGAGCAATGCTGCAAGGTGGAGGGCCTCGTCAGTGTGGATGACAGGGGGCAGATGGTCCTTCCCAAAGAGATTCGGCAGAAGGCCAATATCCGCGGCGGTGACAAGTTGGCCATAACCAGCTTGGAGAAGGACGGGAATGTGTGCTGCATTCTTCTGACCAAAGCAGAAGAGCTCGCCGATATGGTGAGGGCCACGCTTGGCCCGGTGGCAAAAGAGATCCTGGAAGATCAGTAACCAAAGGGGGTGCTACCAGTGAACGAGCAAGACATCAGAAAAGCGGTAAGGGAGCGTTATGCCCAAAGGGTTAAACAAGGTAGCTCTTGCTGCAGTCCTACCGGTGGCTGTGGATGTGCCAGTACTTCTCAGGAGGCTGTGAGCAAGGCGATTGGCTACACGGAGCAACAGCTTCAGGTGGTTCCCGAGGGAGCCAACCTGGGGCTAGGTTGCGGGAATCCCACTGCACTTGCCTCTCTCAAGGAAGGCGACGTGGTGCTCGATCTTGGCGCCGGTGCGGGAATTGATTGCTTCCTCGCTGCTAATGCTGTGGGTGAGAGTGGGCACGTCATCGGCGTGGACATGACGGCCGAGATGGTTGAAAGGGCAAGAGAGAATGCCAGGCAGGGCAGCTACCACAACGTTGAATTCAGATTGGGGGAGATCGAGAACCTACCGGTTGCTGACAACTCCGTTGACGTGGTGATCTCGAATTGCGTCATCAATCTCTCTCCCGACAAAGCGCGCGTCTTTGAGGAGGCCTACCGGGCGTTGAGGCCAGGAGGACGATTGCTCGTTTCGGACATCGTCTTGCTGAAAGCCTTGCCCGACGCCGTCAGAAGTTCGGTCGAGGCGTACGTCGGTTGCATTGCCGGTGCGGCGATGAAACAGGACTACCTGGCGTCAATAGAGAATGCAGGGTTTCAACAGGTGGAGGTTCTAAGCGAGGTGTCCGCCAGGGCAGCCTTCTCCGGTGCCGTTGTGGACGAAGCGGCAAAGACAACTGGGATCTCATCGGGCACCTTAGAAGAGGTGGCACAAACTGTAGAAAGCATCGGTGTGCGAGCGATCAAGCCAGCTGGTGATAAATAGGCGGGTGAGGAAGCACGCGAGAGTATTATTTTGGGTTGACAAAGTTCCACCAGGCGAAACTGGCGCCGAGCAGACCGATTGGACATGAGCCGGTGCGCAGAGCCTTATATAAGGCTGCATAGTCAGATAGAATAACTGGCTACAGGCTAGGAACACCACTGGCCACAAGCAGTTTACCGCTCATGGCCACCTGTGACTGCCGTTGGAATCCCTAGCTGGTTGCGCCTTACTCTTATCAGCCACTAATCGGTGGTTTCTCGCGAGCAAAATAGTTGATAAGAATACTCAACTCTTCACAAGATACCCATAGGTTCTCCACGGGATCTTCACATCCGTACGGTAATTCTGTAGCTCATCACGGTTGCTCTGACTTCATTATTTATTGGGACGACAAGGGGGTTGTAGTCATGCGAACATGTAACTTCGCTCCGCGAAAGCGCCCCGTGTTGTTAGTCCTGGTTGGATCTGTGCTTGCGTTGTGGTTCTGGGCGTTGGCAGAGGAGACCAACAGCCTTTTTCTTCCCGATGAAGAGGGAGGCTGGTTGCCGTCAGCCGAAGAGCACGTGGGACGTTCTCCCACCGCCCAAGGCTCCGTGGAGATTCGCGGGACGGGCTCGCTTGAGTTCGACCCCTCCCAGATCCAGTCGCTACGGTCGGACGTCTTTCAGTCTGGATACTTCTCGGTGTTCGACGTCCTGGTCCATCTTGCCGATAAGGAGACGATCGAGCTTGAGTACGAGTTCGACGAATCCGCAGACACGTACGTCATCAAGACCCTGAATGGTCTTCAAGGATGGTGGTACGACGCCCACTACGCCGGAGGCAACTTCGAGCGTACGGTCGTGCGTATGGATCACTATCCGGTGAAAGACGGGATGGATATCCTGTTCTATCTGGAGGACCCCAAGCGGCTCACGGCGATTCACAAGAACTTCCGCCAGGAGATTGTCCGCCGCAAGGACAACGGTGGTCAGGTGATCATCCCCAAGGTGACCGTTCGTGGTTTCCAGTCAAGCCTGAGCTTCGATCAGGTCATCATGACCGCGCACAACACGCGAGCGGACGTCTTCCAGCCTGGCGTGATAACCGTTTTGGATGTTCTGTTGAGCCTTGGTGAACAGGAGAAGCTCTCTTCGCTGAAACTAACTTGGCGCGACCGTGCAGAAGACGCCGATCCCATTGCCAACTACTTCGTGGATCATATTGTCGGGGAGGGCTTCTCGCCAGAGGTCGCCGGTTCCTGCACGTTCACGCATCAGGTTGGAAGTGAGACTCTGAAGGATTACTTGTCTCCCAACACCTGCGAGGGATCGCACATCCACCTCACCGCGGATGTGGAGGTCATTGTTTCGCCGGAATACGTAGAATGGGTCTGGGTTTGTCTGTAAATGAGCGCGCCGCCCGGTTGCACTCCGTCCCTGTGGCGGGGCGAGTTTTTTCCACGGCGGCCGTGTCCCGCGAAAAGGCCGGCACAATGTCGGCGGATGCCCCGGGCCGACTTCTTGCTGTGAAGCTAGCCAGACCCGGGTCGAACAGGGGTCCCCACGGGCGGCGCGAAAAATTATCGATGCCGGTCCCAAGCGGCGTACGTACTGACTTGGTTTCAGAACGGACTTTGGACAACAGGTAGGAAGAGGAGAACATGGTTTGGATCATCGTCGCCAACGCGAAGAAGAGGAAAGCCAGGCTGGTGATGACCATTGTTGGGATTGCGATCGGAGTGGCGACACTGTTTGCCCTTCTCTCTCTCAGTGCCGGCATTGAAGGGGCACTGGATCGAGAGATTGGGGGGTTGGGAGCACAAATCATCCTGCTTCCCGAGGGCTGCCCGTACGAGCTCACGCTCGCTCTGATGCAGGGGGCGGACACGCTCGAGCACATCCCCGAAGAGAGTCTCTCGCACATCAGAGAGGTGGACAACGTATTATCGGCGGTCCCTGCGGTCGTCGGAAGGGTGAAGGTCAACGGACAGCTCGCGTCCATCTACGGGACTACGGAGGACGTGCTCCGGGTCAAAAGCTGGGGAATTGAAGAGTTCAGAGGTGCCGTCGTTGGGAGCGACGTTGCGGAGAAACTGCAGCTCTCTCGAGGGCAGCGGATCACCCTCGACCTCTATGCGCAGGAGAGCCTCGAGGTGACCAAGGTGCTGCAGGCCACAGGAGGGCGGGACGACACGTTTGTCTTCCTTCCCCTCACGGTTGCTCAGGAGGTCCTCGGTTTGGGCAACGGCCTGAGCGCCGTACTGGTGCAGGTGGAGGAGATCGACGAAACGACGCAAACCCGGTACGCACTTGGAAGGATGGCGGACATACAGGCTGTCCCGCCATCGGAGGTGTTCGACACACTGATGGGGCTTTTTGGGTCTGTTAAGCAGACCCTGATCCTGATCACTGGGATTGCCATCGTGGCGGGAATTCTCACCACGATGAACACGATGACGATGGCCGTCCACGAGCGCAAAAAAGACGTCGGCATCTTGAGGGCTGTCGGCTCGACCCAGCGCGATGTGTTTGGGCTTTTCGTCTGGGAGTCCCTTTTGGTTTCGCTTGCGGGCGGTGCATTGGGCATCGCACTTGGGTATGTCGCGTCACAGTTCCTGCCGCGCACAAGCGGTTTTGGTCTCCAAGCGACGCCGCACTTCTCGCTCGCCTATGTAGGAATCTGTGTTCTAGTCGCAGTCGCTGTGGGAACTGTTTCCGCAATCTACCCAGCGATGGTGGCCGCACGAACTGAGCCGATTAAGACGTTGAGGGAACTATGATCGTCGAACTGCAAAGTGTTTGGAAGGCATACGGCGAAGGGGAGGCCCGCTTCTGGGCGATCCAGGATGCGGGTCTGATGATCCAGGCCGGCGACTTCGTCTCCGTTGTAGGACCTTCGGGGTCCGGGAAATCGACGCTGCTCCACATGTTGGGATGCCTGGACAAGCCGACGAAAGGAACTGTGTTGGTTGATGACGAGTCGATAGACCGCCTTACCGATCGACAACTGAGCCTGATCAGGCGAAACAGAATCGGCTTTGTGTTCCAGCAGTACTATCTCAACGAGTGCATGACGGTGCTGCAAAACGTCCTGCTCCCCCTGGAACTCGCCAAGGTCAGGGATCGCAAGAAGAAGGCGGGTGAGGCCCTAGCGTCGGTCGGTCTGGGACACAAACTCAAGGCGTATCCTTCGGAGCTCTCCGGCGGCGAGCAGCAGCGATGTGCCATCGCCAGAGCGCTGGCGAACTCACCAGAGATTGTGCTTGCAGACGAACCGACCGGGTGTCTGGACACCGAGACGGGGGAGAGGATCATGGACGTGCTGACGAATCTCAATGAGCAACAAGAGATCGGAATCGTCGTCGTGACGCACGACGAAATGGTCGCCTCTTGTGCGAGGGAGCAAATCCAAGTGCGCGACGGGAGAATCTCATGAAGAACGTGGTGATGTGGATCATGGTAGGCCTGGTAGTCGTAGGGGCTGGATTGGCTGCGGTGTGGGTTCTCAGACCCGGAGAAGGAAACGCCACGTCCGCGGCCAGCTCCATCGAAGGGACACCGCCAAGCAGCGGTGTGGAGCAGGCTCAGAACAGTGCGGCAGCATCCGAAGACCCTCGCGAAGTTGGCTCAACCGAAAACGCCTCAGAGGAGGTGGCCGAAGTAACTGCGGGAGTTAACCCAGCTGAGCAATCCCAGGGAGATGCCGTGCCCACGACCAGCGCCGAAACAGCGCTGGTGCAGCAGGACGCGACCGGCACGGTGGCTCAAGTGGCCATCGAGGAGCTAATCAAGAATGCGAACAAATATGAGGGAAGCTGGGTTCTCGTCAAGGGAACGATCATCACTCAGTGCGTGCGTGGGTGCGAGTTCGCTTTGGACGACGGTACAGGAGTCATCTCGGTGCAGTTGGTAGGAAAGGCTCTCGACCGCCTTATCCCCAAAGGAAGTGTTGGAAAGCAGGCCGAAGCAAGGGGCGTTTTCCACCAGGCCCCACGTCCGCAGGTTGCGGTGGAGGGGACCGAAGACTGGTCATTAAACTAGCGCAGGGCTGGGTTCTTTCCTTACTGCAACACAGGAATACTTGTTGCTGATGACAAGAAAGCGTACGAGGAGGTGAGGTACGCGAATGATTTGGGCAAAGAACTTGGTTGACAGGTTGCGCTACTTCGGAGGAGGAACTGATATGGCGAGTCGGATTGTATCCCGTGGAGTAAAAGACGGTGTGAGAACAAGTCAATGCTCGTGCAAGTCTCTACCGTACCGCACGACAAGCACCAAGAGACGCTCCCTGTACTTGCTTATTGGGTTCGCGCTGGTGGTATTCGTTCTAGCTGGTTGCACAAAGCTGTCCCCTCCTGCTGAGGAGCCACCCCCTCCTGCTGAGAGGGAGCAGGTTGTGGTAGAAGATGCTGACGTCATGACATTTCCTCTTTCCACGTTTGATGACTACAAGGCTCACTACTACACCTATGCAAACGAAGGTCGCCTCATCAAGTTCTTCGTCCTCAAAAGCACCGATGGGGTGGTCAGAGCCGCATTTGATGCCTGCGACATCTGTTATGAAGCCAAGAAGGGCTACAGCCAAGACGGAAACGCGATGATCTGCAACGAATGCGGTCGCAGCTTTCCAGCGGACAAGATCAACGAGGTCAGCGGCGGCTGCAACCCTGTCCCCTTGCGTCGAACAGTCGATGGTGACAGCTTGGTTATCGAGGCCAGCGACATTGTCGCCGGGTGGCGCTATTTCTGAGTGTGCAGAACGCTTCGTCTGCAATCTACGAAGCTCAAGGAGATGGCTATGCTAAACGACTCGTCGAGATGCTTGATGGGCAAATCTCAAATAAGTGGGACGTATTGAGGATAAAGGACACTAGACCCGGAAAGGAGGACACGAGGTGAAACGAGGAATTGTATCTCGGCATGTTGGCGATGGCCAGGTGGTCACCGGAAATCGGAGACGAGGCTTGACTACTCCTAGGAAACTCTTGCAGTGCTTCCTCCTAGTCATTGGGTTGGGTCTGTTGGTAGCCGTGCTTGCTGGTTGCGATGGGCTGCTCCCGTGTTGTTGGTAGGTCAACACGAGCCATAGCAGCCAGCGAGCCAAAGACGGGAAGTGTCCAAAAGAGGTCCGGAAAATGTATAGAGTCGTACTAGATTTCTTCCGATCAACCCATTGGACGCATCCTGTTCGGCTTGTTGTTCTTTCCTTATCCTGCATGATTGCGGTGACAACCTGTGTGACATCCGTATCGAGCCCTGAAGATGAGACTCTGTTGGAGACAATCACTGAGGAGATCATCCCGCGTGAAGGAACTGAGACAAGCTATGGCCTTTCTCTAAGCCTGACCAACTTGCCGCAGTTTCTCGACTGGTACTACGAGATCGATTTAGACACCAAAGAGTCGGACGTGTTGCGCGATGCATTGGTCGAGCTTGTGGCTCCCTGTTGCGATGACAACACCATGTTCCGCTGTTGCTGTGAAAAAGGGGAGCGCGCGTGCAATCTGGTTCGGAGCGGAAAAGGGCTAGCCAGCTATCTCATTCACGATAAGGGATACACCGCGGAGGAGGTTCGCGCGGCAGTTCTTCAATGGCTTCACTTCGCCCGGCCCGACTACTATGTGGCTCGTGAACTCAAGGAAAGGGGGCTCAATCCGAGACACTACAACCTGACCACGTTTGGCTCATGCTACCGCCAGCTGTGCGAGGTTCCCATTAGCCAAGGCGGTTGTGGAGGGATGAATGAGCTGACTGAGCCTGCAATTGAGGGAGAAGAGATTTGATCCGTCTGTTGCCGGTTCGCAGAGAACGAAGGCCTGCCTGGAGTGTGCTCATCCTCGTTTTGAGGGCAATCAAGTAAGAATGGGACTAGCTCCACTCTGATTTTTGTTCGTTTGCTTTTTTGTTTGGGATCAGCGCTAGGGTTATGATTTGGCATCCGAACTGATTTGCGAGGATGTGTATGCCTGAACCGCAACGTGTCTTAATCTTTGGCGATCCCTACCGTTGCGAGCATGCGCTCGCCGCCCGTCATGCCGCGATCCTCGCCGAGTTTGCGGACACCGAACGGAACATCTTGTTTGGGGACGAGCTTGACCTTCCTTCTCTGCGGATGACGGTTCTTTCAAGTTCGCTTTTCGTACAGGGGAGGCACTTTGTCATCCGCCATGCTGAGGCAGTTCCTGCACCCAAGCCGTTTGCTGCGCTGCTCAAGGAGGAGCTGCCAGAGGCGACGTTCCTCACCCTCGTTGCCGAGGAAATAAAGCCGTCAAATCCCATCTTCAAGGCGATGAAGGACGGTGGGAGTGTTGAGACACTTCCAAGAGTAAAGGGCAAGGCTTTGGAGGGTGCTGTTTCTGAGATTTTGGCCAAGCAGGATCTCAAGCTCACACCGGCGGCGTTGAAAGAGCTGGTCGCCCAGAGCGGCGGGGATCTCCTTTCCGTCGCTCAAGAGGCGAGGAAGCTGCACGCCTTTGCCCCCGAAGAGGCGCTGGATGAAAATGTATTAGCCCGACTGCGCTTTGCCGCGGGCGAGCGGTCGATCTACCCGATGCTCGACAGGCTCGGCGAGCGAAACCTGCGAGCATCACTTGCTGCGCTCTCTGACCTTCGCGAGGACCCGGGAAGGATCTTCTCCGTGCTTCTGCGTCATCTAACGCGTCTGGTCATGGTTCGAGTCCTTGCCGATGAAGGTGTAAAAGCTGCGAAGGCCGCCACGCTTCTGGGATCACCGGCCTGGCTTGTCAAGCGACTTCTCAATCAAGCCAACCGCAGCTCGGCACGAGATCTGTCCGCTGTTGTTGATCAAGGAATCACGCTTGACCTGATGATCAAACGCGGAGAAATTCGCCCAAGGGATGCGCTGTTGAAATTGATCCTCGCGGCTACGGCTCCTGCGTCACCCGCACCGGGATAAATCCGGAGAAGCCGGCCCGCTCGAGCAACAATCGGCTCGCGACAAGGGCGCAATATAAGCTCCCCACAATACCTATCCCCAGAGTGATCCCGAAACCCTGTATAGGCCCAGTGCCGATGACGAGAAGAATCACTGCCATGAATAGGGTGGTGATATTGGCATCCATCAGGGTCGACAGAGACTTTTCGAATCCGGCGCGGACCGCAACAAGCGGCGATTTTCCGGTACGTCGCTCCTCCTTGATCCGCTCGAAGATGATCACGTTGGCATCGACGGTCATGCCGATTGTCAGGATGATGCCGGCAATGCCGGGAAGGGTGAGGGTTGCACCAAACAACACCAGCGCGGCAAAGACGATCAGCATGTTTAAGACTAACGCGATATCCGCCACGATACCGAGGATTCGGTAGTAAATCGGCATGTACAGAAGGATGATGATGAATCCCGTAACGATGGCAATCATCCCCCGGCGGATCGAGTCGCTCCCAAGACTTGGGCCGACGAGCGACTCCTCGGCGAATCCGACTGCCACCGGAAGGGCACCAGTGCGCAGCACAATCGCAATTCGGGTTGCCTCCTCCTTGGTGAATCGTCCGGTAATGGTGGTGGAGTCCTTCACCGCTCGCCAACCCTGCTTGGCGGCGTCCTTTATCGACTCGGAGATCACTGGCGCGCTATAGATCGTGTTGTCGAGGACGATCGCCAGCCGGTCATTCACCTGCAGCTTTCGAAGCGCATTCACGAATTGCTGTGCGCCTTCCTGATTGAAGCTAAGAGCGATGTACAGCTGACCGGCAGCCTGTACGGACTGCGAGGTGCGCACACGGGCATCGGCAAGGGCCGCCCCGGTAAGGAGCGGTTCTCCTTCCAACAGATAAGGGATGCGATCCCTATCGAGCAGGATTTCCTGAGTCTCAGAGGTTTTGACCAGCTCGGAGGTCTCGCGGGTACCCGCCTCAATCACCTTGTGAAATCGGAGAATGGCGGTCTGGCCGATCAGATTGCGAGCCTCGCCCGGGTCCTTGGCACCGGGAAGATTCACCAGCACTCTTTCTGTCCCCAACCGCTTGATCTCGGCGTTCGCCAGACCGTATTGGTCGATTCGGTTGTTGAGGATGGTGATGATCCGATCGAGCGTGTCCCGCTTTTGGTCGTGGTCCATCTGCTCGATTCCTTCTGGCTTGAGGACAAGCCGCGCTCCCCCCTGGAGGTCTAGCCCAAGGTTGATTCCCGCCCGATCCAGTGGCCAAAATGGGTAAAGCAGTGCGAGCGCGCCAAAAAAGACAAGAAGCATCGACCCCAGACGCAGCCAGTCGCTACGCGTCATGTTGCTGTGCGCCATTCGACGACCCCTTTATCGCTTACGACGTCCGCTTTTCAACGATGCTGCTCTTTGCGAGGCGAAGCTTCCCTCCATCTTCGAGGGTTAGCACGACGGAGGTGTCGCCGATCGAATCGATCTCGCCGTGGATCCCGCCGGCGGTGACCACCTTGTCGCCACGTTTCAGCCCGCTCACTAAGGCACTGTGCTTTGCCTGGCGCCGGCGTTGCGGTCGGATCAACATGAAGTAGAAAACGACCGCGAAGACGGCAAGGATAAGAATGAGGGGCATGATCCCCTGCAGGCCCGTTGCCTCACCCGCATCCTGGGCAAACCCCCAAATACCGAAGCCAAGGATCGCTACCCCTAACATCAGACCGACTGCACGTCCCATACAATCACTCCTTAACGTTTACTACACGCCAATGGCGATAGGCCCCGACAAAAATAAACGCGGTACCTACCACGCCGAATACAGCAGCTACTATGATCTCCGCGGTTCCTGATACGTTCCTTCCCAAAGTGATTACCCGCTCTAAAAGAAAAAATAGATCGACCCAGATTATACAGTATAGTCCCACTAAAAGCGACATTCTCAGCCGATGCGTCGGTCCTGGCCATCGGGCTATGCTGTCATAGCAAATGGTTGCAATTGGGACGGCCGTCCACGCGATGGCCAGGGGCGTCTGGGGATTCGGAAGAAGGGAGAGCGCAAACAAAAGCAGGAGATGTCCGGGAAAGAGTGGAAGAAGCTTGGCAACAGGACGCGATGCCTGGGCCGGTCGTCGTGCGCGGTAAGCGAGGTAACCCAAGAAGAGCAGGCTTTCCACGCCAATTCCTGCTTTCAATTCCAGCGGGAGATTACCGACGTAAAGCACGATTCCAACAAGGCCAAGGACAAGCGGGTAGGACCAAGCAGGCAGTGTGGTGGCGGTTCTCATTAGATTCCCGGCAGAAAGAGCCTCGCCAACAAGAAAAGAAACCCAAACCCAAGGACATCCGTCAGGGTAGTGAGGAAGATTCCCGAGGCGAGCGCTGGATCCTTCCCAATGCCTCGCAAGCCAAGCGGGATCACCACACCTGTTACCCCAGCCACCACGAGAGTAAAGAGCATCGCCAGGCATGCGGCCATCCCCAGCCAGTAGTCACCCTTCCAGACGTAGGTGATGATCCCGACCGTCGCGCCGATGACCAAACCGTTCACAATCCCCAACACAGCTTCCTTGCTCAACAGCCGCCACCCCACCCGGGGTTCGAGTTCGCCGAGGGCCATTCCGCGCGTGATAATTGTCACCGTTTGCATCCCTGCGCTACCGCCCTGTCCGGCGATCACACCCATGAGGACAGCAAGGGCGGCCACCTTGGCGATCGTCTCCTCGAACACGCCGACGACCACCGCTGCTAGGAGCGCCGTTGCCAGGCGAACGTACAGCCACGGAAGCCGCATGCGCAACGAGGAGAACCAGGTGGTATCGACACGTTCTTCTATCGGCACGCTGGCCATACCGTAGATGTCCTCGGTCGCCTCCTCGCGGATGACGTCGATGACGTCGTCGACGGTGATGACCCCGAGGAGCTTCTGGTCCGGAGCGATTACTGGCAGGGCGAAGTAGTTGTACTTGTCGAACAGGCGGCCCACGTCCTCCACATCGGCGTCCACAGAAACGGTTACCGCGTCACGGTTTAAAAGGTTCGCAAGGCGCGTCTGCGGCTGAGCAAGGGCCATATCCCGCAAGGAGAGCACGCCCTGGAGGCCGCCCTGTTCATCGACAGCGTAGGCGTAGTAAATGGTCTCTGCTTCTTCGACGCGCCGGCGGAGAAGATCGATCGCCTCCTGGACCGTCATGTCCAACGAAAGCGCCACCACCTCCGGAGACATCAACCCACCGGCGGTATCCGGTGGGTAGGCGAGCAGATCGGTGAGCACCTCGGCCTCTTCCCGTCCGAGGCGGGCGAGGAGCTCCTGTTGGACGACCTCAGGAAGCTCCTCTAGGAGGTCGACGGCATCATCGGGGTCCATGCGGGAGAGGATCTTGATCGCTTCCTCGCGATCCAGCTTGGCAAGGAGCTCTGCGGAATCCTCCGGCTCCATTTCACCGAGCGTCTCAGCAGCCGCGCGTCTCAAGTAGAGGCGATGCACCAGCTCGACGGCCTGCTCTTCGGAAAGCTGGGAGAGCACCTCGGCGATGTCCGCCGGATCCTTCAGCAGCAAATCGCGCAGGATGACCTTCTTTTCTTCCATTGCCCCTCCGAGAATGCCGAGTCTCTCATTATACACGCCCTATCCACCCGCTCCACCAAATCTTCTGATGCAGGAGGGCGTGGCAGAGTATAGTGTGGTAGCTCCCTCCGAGAGGCCGGACTTTTTGTTGTGTCGATCTCTTGATTATCCTAAAGAAGCGCAAGCGTGGTTTGGAAGGAGGAGCAAGATGGGGTTATACGGGAGATCACGGGCAGATGCCGGTCGTCGATCGGTCGTGATTGCGCCTACAGCAATGGTCGCTACAAGTCAGCCTCTTGCTACCCAGCTAGGAGTAGACATTCTCAAGCGGGGTGGATCAGCAGTCGATGTGGCGATCGCGGTGGACGCCATGCTTGGCCTGGTCGAGCCGATGAGTTGCGGCATTGGTGGGGATTTGTTTGCCATCATCTGGGATGTCCAGACACAGAGTCTCTTCGGCCTGAACGGAAGCGGGCGTTCTCCGTACGGGCTAACGCTTGATGAGTTTGCCGAGAAAGGGCTGGACCGGATCCCGCTGCGGGGGTCGCTGTCGTGGAGTGTCCCCGGCTGTGTCGACGGTTGGTTCACCCTCCACGATCGGTTCGGTCGGCTTGCGATGGAAGACCTACTGGCTCCGACGATTGACTACGCCGAGCGCGGCTTTCCGGTCAGCCCAGTGATCGCGTCGATGTGGTATCAAGCAACAGACCTTCTTGCAGACGACCCAGGAGCGGCAGCTACTTACCTGCCCGGTGGACGCGCGCCCGCCTGTGGCGAGGTCTTTCGCAACCCTGACCTTGCACGTGTGCTTCGTCTGATTGCTGAGGGTGGGAAGGAGGCCTTCTATCGTGGCGAGATTGCGGAAGAGATCGTTGCCGCCTCGCACAAGCTGGGAGGATACTTCGCTATTGAGGACTTAGCCGATCACGCTTCTACTTGGGTGGAACCCGTTTCTGTCCCCTATCGCGGTGTCGACGTGTGGGAGCTTCCGCCGAATACACAAGGCATCGCCGTGTTGGAGATACTTCGTATCCTCGAGGGGTTTGATCTGGGAAAACTCGGCCACAACAGCGTGGAGACGATTCATCGGTTGATTGAGGCGAAGAAACTGGCCTACGAGGACCGGGCCCGCGTCTACGCCGATCCCGATTTCTACGGCGTGCCGCTCGACGTGCTGCTATCGGCCGAGTACGCTGCTGAGCAGAGACAGCGCATCGATGTGGAAAGAGCAGCGCTTGAATTTCCGCCGCAGCCTCCTCGGCTTCGTGGAGGGGACACCGTCTATCTAACGGTGGTCGACGGCGATCGAAGCGCGGTGTCGCTCATC
The DNA here is from genome assembly GCA_964582975.1 of uncultured Thermotogae bacterium. GTDB lineage: Bacteria > Bipolaricaulota > Bipolaricaulia > UBA7950 > UBA9294 > CAZDDA01. The sequence goes on from CAZOUO010000010.1 coordinate 23,211, forward strand.
CAGAGCATCTATTACGGGTTCGGTTCGGGGATCGTTCCACCGGGCCTGGGGTTCACGTTGCAGAACCGCGGAGCGCTGTTCAGCCGCGATCCCAAGCACGCCAACACACTTGAGCCGCACAAGCGGCCGTTCCACACGATCATCCCCGGCTTCGTCACCCAGGAAGGTCGGCCCGTCTTCTCGTTCGGCGTGATGGGAGGAGACCAACAGCCGCAAGGCCAGGTGCAGGTCTTGGTCAACCTGATTGACTTTGGCATGGACGCACAGCAAGCAGGGGATGCGCTCCGGTTCAGCCACGACGGCTCCTCAACTCCAACAGGCGATTGTATGCGCGACGGTGGAATCGTGTATCTGGAACCGGGCATTCCCAACGAGATCGCCGAAGGATTGCGGAAGAAGGGCCACCGGGTGGAGTATCGCAAAGGCGGCTACGGCGGCTATCAGGGTATCTGGATCGACCCGGAGACGAACATGCTCTACGGCGGCTCCGAACCGCGCAAGGACGGCTGCGCAATCGGGTATTAGGATTGGACATGACGACGCGAGGGATCGAATGCTTGAAAGAGGCAGACGTGCAGTACGAGGTGCTGCCTTACCGCCATGAAGTAAAAGGCGCAAAGCCTGTGGCCGGAGCGCTCAACTTGCCTGAGGAGATCGTGATCAAAACGATCGTTTTCCAGGCGGATGATCGGTCGTTTCTTCTGGCACTAATGGGAGGAGATGGAGCAGTCAGCGAGAAGAAGCTCGCACGGGTGAGCGCTCACAAGCGCGTGTCATCGGCTCCCCCACGCGATGCAGAACGGATCACCGGTTATCAGATCGGCGGAATCGGCCCGTTCGGGCTCAAGCGGCCGTTGCCAGTTTTCCTGGATGAAGCGACGGCGCAGCACGACGAGATCGTCATTAACGCCGGGGCCCGCGGAACGATGATAAGGCTATCAACGGCTGATCTCATCCGGCTGACGGATGCCACAGTGACGGATATCCGAATCGCGAATGATACGAGGGATAGAGGCTAACCTTCCTGGATGTCTCCCTTGAGCCCGATCGCTTCGGCGACCTCGCGCATCCCAGCGATGACGTCCTCGAACAGCTCGGAAAGTTCCACGCCCAGCATGTCAGCGCCCTTCTGAATGATCTCGCGGTTGGCGCCGGCGGCGAAGCTTTTGTCCTTCCACTTCTTGTTGACGGACTTGCCCTTCATATCGAGAACGCTCTTCGATGGCCGAACCAGAGCGACTGCGGTCACCAAGCCGGTCAACTCGTCGATCGCGTAGAGGACCTTCTCCATCTCGTGTTGCGGCTCGACGTCGGTGCACAGCCCCCAGCCGTGGGAGAGGACCCCGTGGATGTAATCTTCCGGCCAACCGCGGTCTCGTAGGATCTCCTCGGTCTTCTGGCAGTGCTGCTGTGGGTAGCGCTCGTAGTCCAGATCGTGCACAAGGCCGATCACTCCCCATTTCTCCTCGTCCTGGCTCCGCTTTCTCGCAACGTAGCGCATCACGCCCTCCACAGCCAGTGCGTGCTTGATCAGGCTTTCGTTCTGGTTGAATTCTTTTAACAGCGAAAATGCCTCTTCGCGGGTTGGAGCGTGGGTTGACATACTGCCTCCCTTCCAATCACGTCCTCTTTAGGTGCGCTGCTACTGTACTGCCTTTCACGCCTTTCGTCCAATGGGTCCCTGAATGCGGCGCGGCATTCTGCTATATTGTGTGAAATCGGTTATCGAGTTGAATGATCGTGGATATTCAATGGAACGTCTTCCTGGTGCTGTTTTTCGCCGCGATCGGAGTCGGCGGTCTGGCCAGCCTTCTCGGAGTCGGCGGAGGCATCTTCCTGGTCCCGCTCTTGCTTCTGGGTGGGTTCGTACCGATCACGCAGGAGGCGGCGGGGACGAGCATCGCCGCAGTGGTGTTCACCAGCCTCTCTAGTTCTATCGCCTACGGGATGAAGCGGCTGATCAACGTTCGAATCGGGCTTCTTTTGATGCCTACGACGATTTTCGGGGCTTGGTGCGGCGCCTGCCTGACCGCCGTGATCAATCCTCGCTGGCTGGCAATCGCTTTTGGCCTCCTGTTGATCTATCCAGTCGCGATGATGATTCAGGGCAAGCCCCCCAAGGAGATCGGTCTCTCGCTTCGCGGTGAGACAAAAGGCGTCCGACTTGTGATGATCACTGCCCTGCTCGGCCTCGTGGCAGGGGTTGCCTCCGGCCTGTTCGGAATCGGAGGGGGGACCGTGATGGTACCAGCGCTGGCCGTCTTTCTGGGCTTCGACATTGTTTCGACGGTCGCCACCAGTCTCTTTATCATGGCTCCTTCAGCGATGATCGCCACGTATCAGCATTGGGTCCAGGGACACCTGCATCCCGAATTGGCACTTCCCCTGATCCTGGGGATCGTGATCGGCGCTCAGATCGGCCCGCACATTGGAACACGCATCCCCCAAAAGCGCTTGAGACAGCTTTTTGGCATTGTGCTCCTCTTCGCGGCGATTAACATGATCATCAAAGGCGTCCGCTGACGCGATATAATCGAGGCCGCCTGAGAAACGTCAGGAGGGGACGGCCATGCGCGTTACGGTCCTAACAACCGGAGGAACGATCGAGAAAACCTACAACGAACGCGATGGATCGCTTCGCAACTATCACACGATTCTACCAAAGATGCTGGCCACGCTTCGTCTCCCCGACCTTGAAGTGACCTACGAGCAGGTCGTGTTTAAGGACTCCCTCGAGATGACGGAAGAGGATCGGGAGTGCATCCTAAAGGAAACGCAACGGACGCTTCTGCGGTCCGATGCCGTGCTGATCCTCCATGGGACCGATACTCTGGCGCAGATCGGCGAACTCCTCCATCGCGAGTTGTGCGATCTCACCGGTCCAGTGATCCTCACCGGCGCTATGCGGCCGTACGAGTTTCGCGACACCGACGCCCTGCAAAACGTCATCGAGGCGCTCCTCGCCGCCCGGCTCGCCTCCCCGGGGGTCTACGTCGTCATGCACAACCGCGTCCTTCCCTTTCCCGGTGTCACCAAGGATCCGGAGAGACTCACATTCACCAAGTCGTGAACTGCACGGAACCTTCTGCTTGACGTTGCGCATGCCCTCCTGTGCGGCGTCGACTTGACTAGTGCGGGCACGAGGGAACTGTGGTGTAAACCTTTTCATCTACGAGACACAAGCGTTCCCGCGGAGCGCGCCGAGAACGCAGAGGGAGTACCACGGAAATCACCGTGCTTAATCTCAGCGGCCTCTGCGGCAAAATGTTGGTTCGATGCACCCAAGGCTATGTCGGGTCTTCGTTATTTGAGAGCCTCCTTGCGGCTATGCTTCCGAATGAAGCCGATCAGCGACCGAAGTTTATCGTCGGCGCGCTGCATGTCTCCGATCAACCTGATGGTTCTGTCATCCTCTTCGATGCTCAATTCAAAGATCGAGGTGTCGGTCGGCGGTTGGCCTTCCAACTCGCCGGACTCTGAGATTTTGCACTGCTCAACCAGTTCGAGGAAGTCGTTCAGTTCTTCCTCCGGGACATCTTTTTCGGAATCGAATACGCGGCCAATTAGGGGGTTCCCCCAGCCGCCGCCGGATTCCTGAAACCTGACCCTGCGCGGTTTTCCCTTACCCATGTCGGTAATGCCTCCTAGACCGATAGCCCAACCTTGTCCCAACTTTTCCTAACGGCCTTTTGCTCAGCACTCCCTTGCCCATAAAGCATTCCAGCTGAAATGTAAGTTGCCTTTGCACAATCTTCAAAGTCACTGTCAGGCTTAAGCCCGCGACGCAGAGCATCGTACCAAATTACACCAGCTTTTTCCCATGCACGTCCTCCAAGCTCCAAGGCGACGAGGTAGAACGCGCGATTGGGGATGCCGGAGTTGATGTGAACGCCCTGACGATCTGCAAAACCCGTGTATTTATCGTCCATGTGAGCTGGTTGAGGATCAGAGCCCAGATGCGGATCGTTTCGGTACGCGGTCCCCGGAGCCTTCATACTCCGCAATGCCTTGCGCGTTGCGGCTTGGTATAAGAGCTCGTCACCAATGAGCCAGTCGGCCTGTTTTGCGGTTTGGTCTCTCCGCCACTGCTTGATGAGGCTTCAGAACACATCTGCGAAGCTCTCGTTAAGTGCTCCCGGTTCACTTTAATACACAAGATTTGCCGTGTACTCAACAACACCATGAGATAGTTCGTGGCCTACGACGTCAAGCCCTGCAGTGAACCGCTTGAACACTATGCCGTCACCTTCACCATACGCCATCTGTTGTTGCCACCAAAATGCATTGTTGTAAGGTTCGGTGGCATCCTCGCGATAGCGCACACTCGACTTAAGACGAAGTCCTTGATCGTCAATGGAATTTCGACTGAAGACCTTCCGGTAAAAATCATGCGCGTATCCTGCAAACTGATAGGCTTCGTCCACTTCTTTGTCGCCGGTGTTCCTGTCTCCCTCCTCACGAAGGATTGCGCCATTAAGGTTTGGCCTTTTCTTCGCGTCGTGAACCACGCGGTTCTTCTTTGTGGATACATCGAGGGAAATGGCTGTGAACATTCGTGGGCGAACTTCGGCCAATGTCGCTCGTGTAGCCCGGGCTCGTTCAGCGGCGGCGATATTGGAAATGGCAGCGTCTCTGATTCTCTTCTCCGGCGATTTCGCCATCGATTCGAGCATATAAGGTGGAATGATGTGGCATTCTACGGCGTCGCAATAAGCATGCATCGTGTCCTCCCTTCGTGGAAAAGCTTTCTCTTGTCTTGGGATGCAACCCGTGAAGTTATGCATCCAGGATTGACTATCCAGTTTCGCATCAGACCCGGAAATCGCGGTTTCCCAGCATATGACGTCTGAGAAACGTTTGCAGAAAGCGGGCTGGTTGCAGTCGAAGTAACGGCTTGTGTCAGTATCACGATAGTATTGCCCTGCATAACCTTCTCCTGTTAATGAATGATAGTAGTGTACCATGTCCCACCGTGAGAGAAAAGTCAATAACAGTCAGACCTCCACAGGATCGTCAATCATTGGCGGACTGTCCATGGCGGCGTCGAAACTGGATAGAAAAGAGACTCCTCGCTGTGCTGAGTGGGTTGTCTGAAGTTGAGCTTACCTACACGGCCTGTTCCAGCGAATCTATTCGCTGCTTTGTTTCCTGGCCCAAACCACAATTTCAGCCGATTTCACCGCGGAGGGCGCAGAGACCGCAGAGATAGAAAATCCAGGCGTTTCATGGGTCCTTTGCGTGCTCCGCGTGCTCTGCGGTGATAGGTTTTGTTCCCCTTGACATGAGGGAAGAAATTCGCTAGACTATCAATTAGCAATCAATACCTGTGACTGCTAATTTGGGGTGAACGCGATGATTCGCTTCGATAAGATGACGGAGGGTGCGCAGGAACTGTTCCACGAAGCGCAAGGCCTCCTTACACGATACAAGCACAACCAGCTCGACGTGGAGCACATCTTCACTGTGCTGGTGACCAAAGAGGGCGTGGGGCGGGACATCCTCCAGCAGATGGGCGTGAACCTGGCCGGCTTGGCCAAGGATCTCGACGTGCTGCTAAGAGACAAACCGTCGGTCGCTGGGCCGATCGGTGGACAGATCTACATTACCCCGCGGCTCGACGCGGTGGTCACCGGAGCACAGATTGAGGCCGACCGGCTGCACGATGAGTTCGTTGGGGTCGATCACCTTCTTCTCTCCATCGGCCGGGCGACCGATCCGAAGTTGAAGCGGGTGCTCGACCGGCATCAGATCACGCCAGAGGCGATCTATGGCGCGCTGCGCGGTGTCCGAGGAGAGCAGCGGGTGACCGACCGCTCCTCCGAGGAGCGTTACCAGATTCTGAAGAAGTACTCGATGAATTTGACGGAGATGGCCAAGCGGGGGGAGCTCGATCCAGTGATCGGCCGCGACGAGGAGATCCGCCGCATGGAGCAGATCCTCTCCCGTCGTCGCAAGAACAACCCGGTTCTAATTGGCGAACCTGGGGTCGGAAAGACCGCGGTGGTCGAGGGGCTGGCGCAACGCATTGCTGCCGACGGGGTAACTGAATCACTCAAGGGCAAGGAGATCGTCGCCCTCGATATCGCGGCGATGGTCGCCGGTTCGAAGTTCCGCGGTGAGTTCGAGGACAGGATGAAGGCAGCGATCAACGAGATCTAAGCCGCAGCGGGCAAGATTATCGTGTTCGTGGACGAGGTGCACACGATCGTCGGTGCCGGTGCAGCGGAAGGAGCAATCGACGCCTCCAACATGCTGAAAGAGCCGCTCTCACGGGCGAAGTTTCAGCTGATCGGCGCGACGACCCTCGATGAATACCGCGAGCACATTGAGAAGGACTCTGCGTTGGAGCGACGCTTGCAGCAGGTGTATATCCGCGAGCCGACCTCCGAAGAGACGATCGAGATCCTGAAAGGTCTGCGGGAGAAGTTGGAGGAGCACCACGGCGTGAAGATCACGGATGACGCGATCCGCGCCGCCGCCGGGCTCTCGGAACGCTACATCTCCGACCGCTTCCTCCCGGACAAGGCGATCGACCTGGTCGACGAGTCGGCCAGTCGCCTGAGGGTAGACGGGACCGGGGACGTGGTGACCGAGGCGGCGATTGCGGCGCTCGTGTCTCAGTGGACCGGGATTCCGGCCGAACGGATGCTCGAAGAGGAGCGCACGCGGCTGGCGAACATGGAGGATCTTCTCCATACTCGCGTCATCGACCAAGAGGAAGGGGTCCGCGCCGTGGCAGAGGCGGTCCGACACTCCCGTGCCGGCCTCGCTGACCCACGACGGCCGATCGGGACCTTCCTGTTCCTCGGTCCAACCGGGGTGGGTAAGACCGAGCTCGCCAAGGCGCTCGCCGCGTTTTTGTTCGGCAGTGATACTGCACTTCTGCGAATCGACATGTCCGAATACATGGAGCGACACGCCGTAGCCCGCCTGATCGGCTCCCCGCCCGGGTACATCGGCTACGAGGAGGGTGGCCAGCTCACCGAGGCGGTGCGGCGTCGGCCGTATCAGGTTGTCCTGTTCGACGAGGCGGAGAAGGCGCATCCGCAGGTGATGAACATCTTGCTACAGTTGCTCGACGAAGGTCGGCTGACCGACGGTCACGGACGCACCGTTGACTTCCGCCACACGATCGTCATCATGACCTCGAACGTGGGAAGCGAACATTTCCAGGAGGAACTCCCCGAGGACCAGATCCACGAGAAGATCCACGCGGGACTGAAGCGGGCGTTCCGGCCAGAATTTCTGAACCGGATCGACGAGACGATCATCTTCCATCCGCTCTCCGAGGACGCCATCCTGCAAATTGTTGAGCTCAAGGCTGCTGCGTTAAACGATCGGCTCGCCGAGCAGGGGATCACCCTTACTCTCACCGAGAAGGCAAAACAAGTTTTAGCAAAGGAAGGCTACGATCCCTACTACGGCGCGCGGCCGCTCGAACGCGCCCTGAAGCGCCTGGTGGAGAATCCCCTTGCAATGAAGATTGTCTCCAGTGAGATCAAGGAAGGCGATCACGTCACCGTTGATGCTGCTGCGATGGCCGAGGCACTGGTGATCCGGAACCAGTAAGTCGTCAACGGGCAATCCGTGGAGCAACGTGTGTCCCTTATGTATAATCCTCTCATTTCATTGCTCAGGGAGGTGTGATGATGGCGAAGGCTCGGGATGAGGTTTTGCGTGAAGTCGAAGAGAAAGGGATTCTGTTTGTCCAGCTTTGGTTCACGGACCTTCTCGGAAACCTAAAGAGCGTCGAGATACCCGCCTCCGAGTTGGGCCAGGTCCTCGAGGAGGGGATCGGCTTTGACGGGTCTTCCATCCATGGATTTGCCCGAATCGACGAGAGCGACATGGTTGCCCAACCGGACCCGAGCACTTTCGCCGTCCTTCCGTGGGGCAATGTTGCCCGCCTTATCTGCGATATCCTTGAGCCGGACGGAACTCCCTACAAAGGCGACCCACGCTGGGCGCTCAAACGCGCGCTTGCACGCGCCGATGAGCTGGGTTACAGCATGGCCGTGGGCCCGGAAGTGGAGTACTTCTACCTGCGCTCGGATTCCAGCCCGGAGACGCTGGATGACGGCGGATACTTCGACTTGGTACCGCCGGACCTCGGGATTGACATCCGCAGGGAAACGGTGCTCGCGCTTGAGGGAATGGGGATAAGGGTCGAGGCCGCCCATCACGAAGTTGCCACGAGTCAACAGGAAATCGACCTGCGCCACAACGATGCCCTGAGCATGGCGGACAGCCTCATGACCTGTCGCTTCGTGGTCAAGGAGACTGCGCGTCGTCAGGGCGTCCACGCCACATTCATGCCCAAGCCTCTATTCGGGAAGAACGGCTCGGGAATGCACACGAATCAGTCTCTCTTCGACAAAGGTGGCCGCAACGCCTTCTTCGATTCCGAAGATCCCCTGCATCTCTCATCGGTTGCCAGATCCTACACTGCGGGGATCATGCAGCATGCGCAAGAAATCATCGGGGTCTGTGCCCAGTGGGTGAACTCGTACAAGCGACTGGTCCCCGGTTACGAGGCGCCGGTGTACATTACGTGGTCGCCGCGCAATCGCAGCAACATGATCCGTATTCCCTTAAACAAACCTGGGAAGGAAGAGGCGTGCCGGATCGAGTTTCGGGCGCCGGATCCGGCGTGCAATCCCCACCTTGCCTTGGCCACCATGCTCCATGCGGGGCTCGAAGGAATCGAAAAGGAGTACCCACTTCCTGACCCCGTGGACCAAGACGTCTACGCGATGAGCGAGTCGGAACGCGAAGCGCTGGGCATCGAAATGCTACCGGGAAGCCTCAACGAGGCCATCGCCTGCATGGAGGGTAGTACCGTCGTCCGCCGCGCCCTGGGGGACCACATCTTCGAGAAGTTCATCCAGAATAAAAAGATAGAGTGGGACGCGTACCGCTCCCAGGTGCATCAATACGAGCTGGATCGTTACCTCGCTGTGTTGTGAGCAAGACCGGCTGATGGCTTTACCCTGTGCTCGTTGGCCTGTGGCCAGGGGAATTAGCATCCGAATACGCATTTGTCGCTGTCCTTCTGGTCGCGATATCCTCGTACTTTAAGGAGGTGTGCAGTAATGCGAAAAACGGCTTTAGTGGCTATTGTTGCTGCAGTAATAGTCGTTGCTCCCGTTCAGCTTGCCTTTGGGCAAGAGAGCGGTGATCGAATTGCCTACGGAATCCTTGAGGATCTGGCACAGGAGAAGCGAAGCGAGCGCCTCATTACGGGAGGCGGACTGATCGCCGGAGGCGTGCTCGTAGGGGCGATTGTGGTTGCGGTTGTGCCGCCGCCGGACAATCTTTGGATCGGTGGTTTGGTCGCAGGTGTCGGGGTGGTCCCTGGTGCACTCATCTTGGCGATTCCCTCCGACGCGGAGCGCTCATTCAGTGACGTCGCCAGCGCCCCTCCTGAACAGCAGGAGCAAAAGGCCCTGTTTGCATTGAATAGACTAGTGTCACGTCTGGTTAATCTCTTGACAATGGATGCGGATCGTGCTACGGT
>CAZOUO010000011.1:0-31925 GCA_964582975.1 uncultured Thermotogae bacterium
TGTACTCCTCCTTGTTCAAGTCTTAAGGTGTCCACGAAACCGGGTCAACTCCTGGCAAGGAAAGAGCTTGTCAATACAACAGCGCTTGGCCTTTCGTTTCCTATTCTTCGGTTTTACCACCATCGCGACATTCAAACCTGTAGTCACTCCCCTAGAGAGTGCAAGTTCGAAAGTAGTCCACTAGGGGGTAAAGACTTCGTATCATTTCCCTACGTTTTACTCTGTCAGAGAACAGACTTCCTGACAATGCATTCCTCACGTCCCCTTATGGCCAAGGAGCAATTTGATTGAGATGAGGTACTAACCGTAACCGAAAAGGGGCTCACTGGGGTGCTCAATGCATACGTAGCCTGTCTCAAAATATCAGTCATGCGGACTCATTCTGCTACTACTAGGCGATGGTTCACCTGATGATGAATCTGAAGGGGAAGTACTGTATGGCTCCTGCAGCCTCTAGGGCTAACACAAACTTGAACGGTCCCTGGTCGAGCACGTTTGAGGACACGATCCACTCCTCGGCCGTCCAATCGAGCTCTGAGACCGGGAACACCGTGCTGAATAGATCGCTACCCGGAGCAATTGCTGTCGGCGGGGAGATTGCCGTCTTGAAGATGCCGACCTGCTCTTCGTGCACGACGTTTACGGTATCTCCACTCGGCAACTGCATGGAACAGCGGTTCCAATCCACCGCAATCACGTCTTCCGTGACATTGTTCAGCCAAAAGGCGAGCTTGCTTTCAACCTCGCCACTTGACGTGTAAAAGGTTTCAAACGAGATCCTAATTCCGCAGTCTGCATAGACGGCCTTCTCTGAATAGGTCGGCTCTAACATCTCCAGCGATGGTAAAGGAAGCACGCTTGTTTCCGTCTCCTCAGATACTTCAGGGACAGCAGTTCTATACCGCAGCACAAGACCACCCAGTAGCAAAGCCCCCATAATCGCCGCAACAATCCCTATTTTGACAAGGTCATCATTCACGTTCCCTCACCTCTCTTCAAGTTCGTATTTAGATTGACTACACTGTTAGCATATCATAAGTCGTGGATCTATGAAGGATATCACTTGGCCACTTACAAAGTGACGTCTATCACCTTCACTAGATGGGGCAACAAGACAAACAATAACCCTACGAGTTGGTTTTTGATCCACTTTTGAAGATCCTCTCACTCCGTCTCCACGTCCTTCAAAAATCTCAAGATGCATTAATCACAAAATTCGCCATCCCTACAACCAGAAGACATGCTATAATGACACGGAAGGGTGCTTTTGGTGTATATTGGACAATAGAACTGGAGGTGAGTGATGTGAGAAAGCGGTTTGTCTGGGGAAGTGTTGTCTTGGTCGGGCTGGTACTGTTAGCAGCAGCTGCAAGCGCAACAGCAAGCTCTTTCAGTACCTGGCACGGACGATACACGTTGGGTGCAACCATTCTGTTTAGAGTTGAGGATCAGCAGCGCTGCGGCTGGGGATGCTGTTGCAGCTGTTGCCAGCCGAGCTGTACCGAAACGCAGGTGACGGGCTGGCGCGTTGCCGACGCTTCTCGGAACATCGTCTATTCCGTGGTCCACGATGCGCCGGTTTTGGCGTCCACCTGGCAGGGAAGTTGGACACAGATTGACTCGGGGGGAGCATCCGTTTCTGCAGGATCCTACACCCTTTATGTCGACACATCGGTGGGGACTCTCTCACGGTGTCTCAATTTGTATGAGCCATGTTGCGGCAGCTGCTGTAGTTCGAGTTGCTGCGGCTGGAGTCGCTGTGGATGTGGCTGGAGTTTTTGGAGCTGGTGCGGCTGGAGCCGCTGTGGATGCGGGCAGCAGTCAACGATCACCAGCTGCTGCAGTAAAACGAGTCTTGTTCTTGTAAAGCAGTCAACAAGCTGTTGTTACTCCCGCTCCTTGTGGCCGTGTTGTCCGTAACGGCGTAACTTCGATTTCAGTTGCAAAACTTATAGTTGGGGCCTAGAGTACTAGGTTCGGATGACTATCGGTTTTGAAAGGAGGGTACAGTGAACAGATTCAAGGTTTGGCTGGTGTTGGCAGGGGTTCTCCTGTTTGCAACAGTAGGAGTGACCACCTACGCAGATGTAGAAACGCCGGTTCTCCCTGACATCGTCTCCACGGCCCAGGCTGCTGCTGCAGCAGCAGCGCAAGCACGAGCCCAGGCCGAGGCAATTGCTGCCGAAGCCCAAGACTTATTGGACTCCCTAGACGTAGGGCAGCTGTTGAGCCAAGCAAGCTCGGCAAATGCAGACGCGCAGGCCTCTGTCCAGGCGATTGCGCAGGCCGAGGCACGGGCACTAGCGATGGCCGATGCCTTTGCTGCTGCGTGCGCCCAGGCCCAAGCACAGGCCGAGGCGAGCGTCCAAGCGTGTGTGAGCGCGGCAGCTCGTGCCCAAGCAGCCGCAGCCGCGTTTGCGACCGCCTGTGCAGACGCCGAGGCACGGGCTGGGGCTTCAGCGAGCGCGTGTGCGGCAGCACGCGCCGAGGCCGAGGCAGCCATTGAGGTAATCGTGACAGCGATCGCTGCCGCCCACGCCGAGGCGCAGGCGAGCGTTCGTGCATGTGCAGCAGTGGCCGCGGAGGTGGACGCCTACGCGCTATCGATCGCTGACGCGTTGGCAGAGGCAGTCGCGGAGGCGAACGCCCAAGCGACCGCGGCATCGCGTGCGGTGGCGACTGCCGAGGCGGAGGCAGAGGCAATCGCTGAGGTAGCCGCCTCAGCCAAGGCCAGTGCGGCGGCTGTTGCCGGTGCGCTTGCCCGAGCCGAGGCGCACGCACGAAGTGCCTCCACAGCGTCCGCTCAGGCACGGGATACGATTGAAGTTACCACACAGAGAATCCAGCGCGAGGTACCCTGTGGCAGTGTCGTTGCAGAGGTAGGCGGCGTTATCGAGGCTGTTGCCGACGTGGTGGCGATGGCTCGTGCCTCAGCCGATGCGTCGGCCCAGGCGGCGGCCATCGCGGCAGCGGCGGCCAGCGCATCGGCGGAGGCCGCAGCCGCAGCGCAGGCCCGCGCACGCGCTGAAGCGGAAGCCGCTGCGGTCGCATATGCGGATGCCCGCGCGTCAGCGCGTGCGGTTGCGCAAGCCCATGCCCTCGCTATCGCCGAGGCCGAGGCCGCAGCGGAAGCAATCGCCGTTGCGTATGCCGAAGCGCAAGCCCAGGCCGAAGCGGTGGCAATTGCTTTGGCCCAAGCCAGGGCAGCGGCCGAGGCCGCTGCAACAGCAATCGCTGGGTCGTACAGCACGGCAATAGCGGAGGCCGATGCGGTCGCTACAGCCTGTGCCCAAGCAACGGCCGCTGCCAGTGCGATGGCAGAAGCAATCGCAGGTGCAAGGGCTGAAGCACAAGCGAGCGCTCGAGCAGCAGCAGATGCCTGTGCGGTAGCAACAGCCAGCGCGCGAGCGATGGCAAGTGCAATTGCCCAGGCCGAAGCTGACGCATCCGCTTATGCTGCAGCCGCAGCTTCAGCCTATGCCAAGGCACGGGCAGCGGCAAGTGCGATGGCCGATGCGGTTGCAGAGGCCGTGGCAGAGGTACAGGCTCAAGCGCAAGCCTGTGCAGCAGCGGCGGCAAGAGCACAAGCCTCGGCAGCAGCGTGCGCCACAGCAGCAGCCCAGGCAACCGCACAGGCAGAAGCCACGGCGTCGGCAGCGGGAACCGGCGAAGCCTACGCGCAAGCGTTTGCAGCAGCGGTAGCGACAGCTTCTGCTGACGTCTTCGCCCACGCACAAGCAGCAGCACAGGCCGCGGCACAAGCGCAGGCAGCCGCACAAGCTTGCGCAGCAGCGTTCGCCGAGGCCCAAGCAGCCGCAGCCACCGGCGTACAAGCGGTGGCTGAGGCCGTAGCCGATGCGCAGGCAGCGGCCCACGCGTGTGCGTCCGCGCAAGCTCAAGCCGAAGCTGCTGCAGGTGCAGAGGCGATCGCTACCGCGTCGGCTCAAGCACAGGCTGCGGCACAGGCCGCGGCGCAAGCGCAGGCGGACGCTGAAGCTCACGTGGCAGTAGGCGTCCTAGCAATTGCCGAAGCGCAGGCCGCGGCGGAAGCCTCCGCACACGCGGCAGCACTGGCCCTAGCCGAAGCGGAAGCTCACGTCAGCGTGGGGGTACAGGCAGCCGCGGCGGCGTTTGCTGACGCAGCAGCGGCAGCCTACGCAGCGGCTGATGCGCTGGCCATTGCGCACGCCGAAGCCTTCGCCTCGGCGGAAACTCTAGCGGTCGCTCAGGCTGACGCCTATGCCGCGGCTCAAGCCTGCGCGCTGGCATTTACTCACGCCGAAGCGTCGGCAAGTGTGGTAGTTGACGCGTCTGTCCGAGCGTCCGCATCAGCCGAGGCGGCAGCTGGCGCACTGGCTTTTGCCTACGCGACGGCCGACGCGGCAGCGAGTGCAGCAACGTCGGCCTCTGCCTCGGTGCGGATTATCCCCAACGTCGAAGCCTCGGTGGAGGCGTTCATCGATCCGGAGTGTCTCGAACCGGTCTGCGAAGAGTACGAACCGTGTCCACCGTGCCCGGAGGTCAAGCCGTGCCCGCCGTGTCCAGAGTACGAGCCGTGTCCAGAGTACGAGCCGTGTCCGCCGTGCCCCGAACCCGGCGAGCCCACGTATCCCACGTATCCTGAGTGCCCTGAACCGGAAGACTGGGAGTGGGAGCTGTGCGAGGTCAGGGCCGGATTTTCCACCATGTGTGTCGACGTTCTGCCGGGAAATATTCGAGGAAGCTTCGAGCGCTTCAACATCGTCGATACCTACGAAATGGAAAACACGCTTCCTTCCGGCAGGATGATGCTTGACACGAGCACATGGACGGTGACGTTCATCGGCGAGCTCCCAGCGGGAGCCTATTACGTGGTATACGGGTTCATAGACGAGCAACAGTGCCCGACGGGAACACTGACCGTATGGATCAGTACCGTAGGTGGAGAGAGGCCGGAAGTCACACCAACTCCTGAACCGGAAGAGGCGTGCGTTCGGATAAGCTCGTTCTGCGTACCGCAGCAGCGGATCTCTCTGCTCACTCTTCTCAGCGGTCTCACGGAGTTCTCCACCCAAATGACGATCGACAACGTGCGATACTCGACGGAGTTTGCGTACTGTGGAGAAGAAGGATCGTGGTTTACGGTGTGCACACCGCGGGTCGTGTATGCCGAAGACCAAAGCCAGCGCGTTTTCCAATACTGGGCAAGCTACGATGAGGGGCAGCGTCGTTGGGACGCGTTCTCCGAGTCGACCTGCGTCCGCGTGGAGATCGAGGATGGCGCGTGGATCGCCGCGTTCTATGAGTGCGAGACAACGTCAGGCGCGACTCCTCAACCTCCGTCAGAAGGGGTGTGTGTCCGCGTGAGCGCGTTCTATCTACCACCCGAGGCACCTACGACTACTCCCACTTACAAACCAGGAACGGCGCAATATCTCGCGGGACCGGTGCCGTTCCAGACAACATTCACGATCAATGACAGGGACAAGCTCGCAGCAGAGTCCAGCCAGTGTGGACAGCCCGGCCAGGGCTTCAAGATCTGTGCTCACCAGCAAGTGTGGACCAGCACGGAGCAACGACTCGTCTTCGCTTTTTGGGCGAGGTACGACGAGCAAAGAGAGACCTGGACCCAGCTTTCTGACGCCTCGTGTCTCCAAATAACGTTACGCGAAGGCGGCTGGCTCGGCGCGTTCTATCGCGAAGCAAGCTCTTCATAAACGGAAAACGACCAACTTCGACCCTCACGGGGGGATGGCGACAGCCATCCCCTCTTTTTTGTTGACGAAAACGGGTCAGCTTTGTACTCTAGGAGGCACGCGAGGGTGGCGGAACTGGCAGACGCGCTAGCCTTAGGAGCTAGTGCCTTCGGGCGTGCGGGTTCGAATCCCGCCCTTCGCAGTTGCACCTTCTGAGCTGCTCCGCTACAATGAGATGGTCTGCTGCGGGAATAGCTCAGCGGTAGAGCACTGCCTTGCCAAGGCAGGGGTCGCGGGTTCAAATCCCGTTTCCCGCTCTTTGGTACAGTTGAAAAACTGCTTTAAGCACGCCGGGATGGCGGAATTGGCAGACGCAAGGGACTTAAAATCCTTTGAGGGTTTCCTCGTGCGGGTTCGAGTCCCGCTCCCGGCAAAAGCGACCGCGGGGTGGAGCAATCAGGAAGCTCGTCGGGCTCATAACCCGGAGGTTGCCGGTTCGAATCCGGCCCCCGCAACCACCAAGGGCGGCGTAGCTCAACCGGTTTAGAGCGCTCGGCTCATATCCGAGAGGTTCGGGGTTCGAGTCCCTGCGCCGCTAGTTGTTCTAGTTAAAAGGGGGCGTAGCTCTAATCGGGAGAGCGCTGCGTTCGCATCGCAGAGGTTGGCGGTTCGAATCCGCTCGCCTCCAAAGATTCTCAAGTGATGTTACGGTGTAGCTACCTGCGATGACCTTGGTCACAGGTTCACCCACCACAAGAAGAGAGCGATCGCCGAGCCGACGACGCTTCCTCCAACAAGAACTAACAGTGCCCTTCCTGCCCCAAAGCGTTGTGCCAGTCGGTGATGAATGTGTTGTTTGTCCCTCTGGAAGATCGACCGGCCGCGGGCGAGGCGGCGTAACACGGCAAAGGCAGTATCACTCAGCGGAACGGCGGCAAGTAGAATGGCCGGCATGATTGCCCACCCGTTCGCGCCTCGATCGAGCAGCACTACGGTTAAAACAGCGAGCAGATATCCAAGAAACTCGGCCCCAGTGTCGCCCAAAAGAAGACGCCCCTCATGTCGGTTAAAGGGATAGAACCCAGCAAGTGCGCCCAGGGCAGTCACCGTAAGACTCACCCCCACCCAATTGCTCACTGCGCACGCGACCACCAGAAGAACAACAAGCGGTGGGAAGACTGTCAACACCACCAGTCCGTCCAGCCCGTCGATCAGATTCACCGCGTTCATTAGCCCTATCGTCCACAGGAAAGTTACCACCCCTTGGGCAATCCCCAAATGGAGGGCCGTACCCCCAACAAAAAGCGAGCAAATGGGGGAAACCCCCATCGTCGCCAAGGCAGCGGCTACCCCTTGACCAAGAAGCTTCTGCCAGGGAGGAAGATCAATCAGGTCATCAATAAGGCCCACAAAGACGACAACTCCAGCCCCTAACATAAGGAATGGGTGAATCGCAGATACGATCGGACTCATCCCGATGAGGATACCCCCCACAAGCGCCGGTCCGCCAATCGAGCGGGTATCTTCTCCGGATCGCAACGGCCACCGTTCCTTCACGTGAAGGATGAGAAGAGCACATGCACCTGTGGCAACAAGGGCTAGAACCAACGATATGAGAACTGACCCGAGCATGGATCTAAGTGTAGAGAGCGCTCTGATAGCCAACAAGGTGCTGCTACAAAGGCATCCCCAAGAAGGTCTGGTAGAACCCTACGGCGCCAGAGCTACCAGGTTACAGACATCCCGATCGTCCACTCGTTGAAGCCAGTCGTATCGACGACCACTCCGCTTGAGATCGAGAAGAACCCTCCGTTGCTGAAGGATGCCTTCATCTTGCTTCTGCCCCAGTCAAATAACAGCCCAGTCGAGGTCGAGAAGAAGGTGTCGACAGAGAAGGTCGAGCCACATCCGGCTGGTGGAATCTCCACGATCAGCGAGACGACCTCCCAGTACTCCTGCGGATAGTAAAGATGCCCTTCCTGTTCGGCCTCGGTCAGTGGCTCAACGATCAAGCCGTACTCAGGAAGCGTGATTACGTAAAGACTCGTGTCCAGATTCGAGACGCTAGTAAAGGTTGCTCCGGCGAATGTAGCCTGGAAAGCAAGCCCGTAGATCTCGATCCCGGTAAGCTTTGCCCCATCTTGTAAAATGTTGGTGTACACCTTCACGCAACCGAAATCGGTCTCAAGCGAAGGGGTGAACGTATGGCTTGCCGTCTGAACCTCGAAGATGTACTCCAGTGTTATGGTCAATGGAGTTCCAAACAGGTGCACAAACGATAGCTCGATCTCCTGGCTTTCGAAGCCTGAACAAGTGAAAGTAGTAACGCTCGTCAGCTCGATGCAAGCAAAAGCGTTGGCCTTGAAAGTGAACTCGGCACCTGAGAAACCGATACCACAGGGATAGAAGCAAGGATCAGGCGTGGGATCCGTCGTGTACGTCTTTGTAAGCAGGTTCCACACGGCGTATGATGGAGTCTGACCGGTGGTCTGCGAAGCAGTAAACGTAATCCCGCTTAAGTCTGCTCCCAGGAAGATGGCCGCCTCTGCCGAGGCGATCCCTCCCAGGATTTCACCGTACAGATCGAGTACATACCCGTTATCCCATCCGCCCGACACGTTCGGACCCACCATGGCAGAATAGAGCTTTATCTCAAAAGGTGAAAAATCGAACCCCAACACACCCTGTGCATAGAGAAATGAGCCGGTCTGTGGTTCAAAGAGCATCATCCCGTCAAAATTAACAAAACCCAACGAGGCAGAAAGACCAAACTCCTGCCACAGCCAGCCGCTAAAGAGGAAATCAGAAGTACTCGAAACTTCTAAGAACCCAACGCACAATCCCACCTCAAGGGTTGACGAGAAAGAGGAAAAGGGACTCGCCTGCTGGGGAGACATTCCAATCTCCGCGTCCCAACAGCCCGTTAACGACGGTCCCTCTCCCAAACAGACTCCGGCTCCCAAAACCACAAGCAGGCTTGCAACAAGAACAAAGCGATAAGGCACCTTGTGCTCCCTTTCACTCTCGCCAAAAGATCTGCTGTAGATGCAATGCACGGAATTTCACTCCCTTACGCCGTTGACCTTATACTGAGACCCCCCTGTGCCTCCACACGTTTCGACCAAGCGCAAAGGGAAATGTGTCACCTATTGCATCAGCACCGGTCTCCTTTGAGGATGAACATCGATCCCTATTTGCCGATCTCTCTATTGGCGGGATGAAGTCCCTACAGTAAACTGTTCCCCATGCGGCGGTTCGTGATTCTCGGCCACACAGCAGCAGTGACGCCAGAATTTTCCTTGAATGACCTTCCCGGAGGCGCAGGGAGAATGGACGTGCTCTGCCGAGCGGTTGGAGCGGCATTCTTTCTCTCTCACGACCTGCGCCGCGACGTCGAGGTAATTCTCCTCTTACAGAACAAGATCCTGATCCGATTAGTCGGTAAACGGCTTCGTCATCTCAACCCTGACGAACGATCGACTGCGGCCCTGCTTAAGCACGCGTTGGAAAAACTAGGCGAAGAAGAGGTAGAAAGCACACCGGGGATCTTCATCTCTCCCAGTAACCTCACCACAACCCTCGACCGACTGTGTCAGGCCGGAGCACGGCCGATCGTTCTCCACGAGGAGGGGACTCCTTTCAGCAGCTTCTCCATTCCTGAGGATCCCGCCTTCTTCCTCTCTGACCACCTTCCGTTTACCGGCTCCGATGAGGCAGTTCTGGCCGGTCTGCCTCACGTCTCCTTGGGAAGGCAACAGCTGCACACAAGCCAGTGCATTACTATCATCCACCATCTCCTCGACCAACAAGTGGAAGGCACGCAGGCCGACCTCGTCCTCTGTCACAAGGTGTGGGGTGAGCCGAAGGCAATGCTTATCAAGGGACTCCTTGAGGATTTCAACATCCCCGTCAACCTTGTCGCTCATGTTCCGCAGTCAGTCCTTCCGATGACGATCGATGGCCTTGCCGAGGTGCGGATTATGGTGCGGGAGCGTGACCTGTCACGCGCCAAGGAAATCATCGCCGAGTACTTCGAGGAGCCAACGAATCAGTAGAAGCCCATTTTGAGACCCCTTACTGTATACGTTTTACTTCCTGGTCCGTTATCATCTTCTCTGAGAAAGGGGGTTTCGACTACAATCGACCCATGGTGAGCCCAAAACATCAAGATGAAGATTGGTTTGCTAAGCAGCGCCAAGCCATGGTCGATTATCAGTTGCGCGCACGGGGGATCGGGGACGAACGCCTCCTCGCCGTAATGGGGCAAGTGGCCCGACATCGGTTTGTCTCCCCCGCTCTGGAGAAGGAGGCATACGCCGATCATCCCCTCCCGATCGGAGAGGGGCAGACCATCTCTCAACCGTACATCGTTGCTTTGATGTCCGAGGCACTTTCTCTCTCCGGCAATGAAAAGGTCCTTGAGATTGGGACAGGCTCTGGGTACCAAACGGCGATCCTCGCGGAGTTAGCGAGTACCGTGATCACCATCGAGCGCTCCTCCTCTCTCTCCCGGGCCGCGCAACAGCGGCTGCAACGTCTTGGACACCGCAACGTTCGTTTTGTCGTCGGGGATGGAACCGTCGGCCTACCCGAGGAGGCGCCGTTCGATCGGATCCTCGCCACGGGGAGCCTCCCCCGCATTCCAACAGGACTCCTTGGACAACTTGCCGAGAACGGGATCCTCGTCTTGCCGGTGGGGAATAAGATACTGCAGCGCCTGATACAGGTCACACGATCTGGGTCTTCACATACACAACGGGACTTAGGAGCGTGCCGCTTCGTCCCACTGATCGGCAAGGAGGGGTGGAGTTCGTGACAATGACCCCATTACTCGTAGCGGCACAACCTGTGTGCGACATCACCTCGTTGAGACAGGACCAATGCTCGTCGGGCACAAGGCCCGACGCTACAGGAGGAGGCCGTCGTTTGGATCGCGGAAAGGAGCCATTATGCACTTCATCGATCTTCGCAGCGACACAGTGACAAAGCCCACAGAAGGAATGCGCCAAGCAATGGCACAGGCTGCTGTGGGCGATGACGTCTATGACGAAGACCCTACGGTCAACCGCTTGCAGGAGATGGCGGCTTCCTTGCTCGGCAAAGAAGCGTGTCTGTTTGTGGCAAGCGGAACCATGGGAAACCTCGTCGCCATACTGACCCACGGCGGACGAGGCGACGAGATGATCCTAGGAGACCTCTCTCACACTTTCCTCTATGAAGGAGGGGCTGCTGCAGGGCTGGCCGGGATCCAGCCTCACATTCTTCCAAACGAGCCGGACGGAACACTCCCCGTCGATCGGATCGAAGAGGCCGTCCGAGGGGACAACGTGCACTTTCCTCGCACCCGCCTGATCTGTCTAGAGAACACGCACAACCGGTGCGGGGGAAGGGTGCTGACTCCTGATTACTGCGATGCGGTTGGGGAACTGTCTCATCGTCGCGGGATCGCGGTCCACCTCGATGGTGCGCGCTTGTTCAACGCGGCCGCCTTTCTAGGGATCAAGCCGGCCCAGCTGACCCGTGCAGTCGACTCGGTCATGGTCTGCCTGTCAAAGGGACTGGGCGCCCCGGTGGGGTCTCTCTTATGCGGCACGCGGGCTTTCATTCGCGAAGCAAAACGAATGCGGAAGCTCGTCGGAGGAGGGATGCGCCAGGTAGGAATTCTAGCTGCCGCAGGGATCTATGCCTTGGAACACCACGTCGAGCGCCTGGCTGAAGACCACCAAAACGCCCGTCGCCTTGCCGATGGTATTAAAAACATCCCCGGGCTGACCCTCGGGGCAGAAGGAGATGACACTCGGACTGTCCAGACGAACCTCGTGTACTTCAAGGTCGACCCCACCGCGGCAAGAAACCCCGCACTCAACGCCGATGTTCTTTCAGAGCGTCTTCGCGCACACGGAGTCCTGGCAAATCCACTAGGCAAAAACCCCTATCAGATGCGGATGGTGACTCACCTCGATGTATCGGCAACGGACATTGAAGCGGCCCTTACCGCCCTTCAGTCATCCCTCGAAGAGACATAGGTTCCCGTTGCCTCTGAAATAGTCTTGGTCAAGACAGAACTTCTGCTCTACGCATTGTGGAAGCAGGCCCTTAATCTAAGTTAACCGGGTGGTGAGGGCGGGTACTTCGTGGGAAGACGCCCTCCCCTGACTCCCAAGTAGGAGGAAACGGGGACGATGATTAAGGGCCTAATCTCTGTCAGTGCTGTTCTGATCCTGTGGGCCGTAGCGCTCACCGCAGGGCCAGTGGAAGTGCACGTGGGCGGCGGCCCGTCGGCTGCCTCCCTCGATGAGATCAACGCCGTCATCCTGCAATTCAACACGCTTATCGAACTCCTGAACGAGACGTTTGAACTGTTGCCTGCTGTCGAGGGAACGGTTGAGCCACTAGACCAGATGGGCAGTGGAATCGCTATCCACGCTGGGGAAAGAGTCTGGCTCTCAAACCGGCTAGGTCTCGGCGGTATGCTCGAGGTGTTCCATACCGACACGTCCACTGCCGGCATGTACCAGTCCAGTGAAACGTCCGAGATCTCCATCGCGCTCTCTTGTACCGCAGTTGGGCTGATGCTGGGCGGCCGGTACGATTTCCTCGATGCTGGAGTGATCCTTTCGATCGATCTAGGAATTGGCTATACCTATGCCAGCTTCAGTCGCGCCATTACCTTCCAGGTCCCACCAGAGTATCCGGATGCCATCGCCGGCTTGCCGCCGGAGGGCGAGAGCCGTTACAGCGGGTTTGCACCTGCGGTTGAGGCCGGACTCAATCTCTGTTTCCCAATCACGGATTGGCTCAAGGTGGGCTCATCGCTGTCATACCGTCTCCTCACACTCGCAGGGATGGTCGACAGCGAGGGCAATGGCTTGGATCTGGACGGAAACGACACAACGGAGAAGGTCGATCTCGGTGGGATCACCGTTTGCTTCACCTTCTCCATACTCATTGATCTCTCCCGAGAAGGGGGAAAGGAGTGATACTTATGAGGACCGTGAGGTTTACCCTCCTTCTAGAATTGATACTCCTTGCCGTGTTCAGCCTAACCGGCTGCTTGTTGAAATCCCCGAGCGGGCCACAGGCTCTATTCACCGCCTCGCCGATCGAACAGGTGATCCCATTCACGGCGAACTTTGACGGGACCCTCTCTTTCAATCCCGACGGCAAGATCGTCTCCTACCAATGGAATTTCGGCGATGGGGGAGCTGGAAGCGGGCCGATTACTGCCCACACGTATGAGGAGGACGGTGTGTACGAGGCTCGGCTGACCGTGATCGATGAGCGGGGTCTTTCCAGCACGAGCTCACTCACCGTACACGCGCTCAATCCACCTCCAAACGCGACCTTCTCCTACAGCCCCAAGAGCAAGTTGGAGAATGAGTACATCGTCGGAGCAGGAGAGTGGATCACCTTCGATGCGTCGGAATCGATCGACGATGGAAGTATCGTGGCTTATGACTGGTACTTCGGAGACGGGGAGACCGACTCCGGCATAATCGTGAAACATCGCTATCTTTGGCCTGGAACATACAACGTTGTGCTCACGGTCACCGATGACGATGGAGGAAAGTCAGACTTCATTGAACGGGTCAGGATCCTTGGAGGACCGCCATGCAACGCCGACATCGATGGCGGGGAAGGAGGGACTTGCCAATGAAACGGACAACGGTCATCGTACTACTTTTTTTGGCGCCCTTGGCCCTTGCCGGCTGCAGCTTGAACAACATTCTAGGCACGTTAGCCAATCAGACCCCCGAAGCCGTGATTGACGCCTCACCACAGGAAGGACACGCACCGCTGACGGTGCAGTTTGACGCCCGCTTCTCCCGAGACGATGGGGCAATTACCGAGTACTACTGGGATTTCGGCGATCCACACGACACCGCGCCGCTTTCCTCCAGCAGCACGGCAATGCACACCTACCGCTATCCCGGGACCTACGTTGTCAAATTGACCGTCATTGACAACAAAGGTGAAGTAGATTCCGAAAAGCTTGCGATTGTGGTCCAAAACCCGCCTCCTGTGGCGAGCTTTGAGGTGAGCAATGACATGCCTCCTGTTGGAGACATGGTGTTCTTCAATGCCGTCACTTCCTACGATCCCAACGGCGAGATTGTGAGCTACGCCTGGGATTTTGGCGACGGCAACACCGGAAGCGGAATCGAAACCAGCCACGTCTACGATCAGGATCTCTACTACGTCGTAACGCTGACCGTCACAGACAACGACGGCGAGACAGGGATCGAGCGCAAAGCCGTTATTCCTCAAACTACAACCATCGATGACGGAGGATGTCCAGGCGGAACCTGTGGAGGGGATGGTACAGACAAGCCTCTCGCCGTAATCACGGGCCTTCCCTCTTGTGCTGGCTGGGAAGTGGGAGTGCCGATCACGCTCGATGGCAGTTACTCCCGAGCAGCAGAGGGAACGCTCATGCAGTACAAGTGGGATTTCGGTGACGGAGAGACCGCCACTGGCGCAGTGGTCACCCACACCTACCAGCAAACCGGGCGATTCACGGTGTCTCTCACCGTCAACGATAACACAGGCCAGCAGGCCACCGCGTACGGCTTCATCGACATTAACACGAAAAACTACTAACAACCAATTTGTGGAGAACCAATAAGACGCAGCAAGTGATGACACGTCGCAGAAAGGCTGCGACGTGTCGTTTCTTTTGTAGCCCCAGGTTTTTCCTTTCCGACGATTTCCTCACCGAGGATGAATCCCGACGCGATAAATACGAAGCCCTTCGTCCGTGCTGCGCAAGCCTCTGTGACGTAAAATTGGCACAAGCAAAGAATTTGGAGTGGTCATATCATGAAGATTCGAACGGTTTGTATGCTCGTCTTGTTCACGGCTCTTATTGCGATCACGGGTTGTCTGTTCCAAACTGGACCCCGAGCGGAATTCATTGCCACCCCCTGGTCCGATTACCCTCCGCTGGAGGTCCAGTTCGACGCCAGCGATTCTTATAGCCCCAACGGTCCGATCGTTTCCTACAGCTGGGATTTTGATAATGACAGCGAAACAGACGCTACAGGGATTACAGCTCAACACACGTTCTATGAAAAGGGCAAATATCCTGTCACCCTTACCGTCACTGACTCGGCAGGCGAAAGCGCAAGACGTGTCCGCAAGGTGGAGGCGAAGAACCGAGAACCAATAGCTGGTTTTGAATACGAACTTCGCCAGATAACGATGGAAGTTGAGGTGTGGTTTTACGCAACAGGTTCCTACGATCCCGATGGCGAGATCATCGCCTACTTGTGGGACTTCGGCGATGGAGACTCTGGGATCGGGGAAGACGTCGACCACATCTATCCTCGGACGGAAAACGTGTACCAGGTCAAACTCACCGTCGTCGACGACGATGGCGCCAAAGGAAGCACCATCAGGTCCATCCCTATCGGCTGCTGCGGCAGTTAGGTCTTCCGCGTGGGCTCCCAAGCTTTCCTCTGGCTGCAAGGTGCTCCATCAGGTAGAAGCGAGAGGCTCGGAGACAGGTAGTGGATTGATGCTCTTCTGCGACGAGCGTTGCGGCTTTCGCCGTGCGTTTTTTCGTGCACTGCACTTGAAATTTGCTTAGAATATGCACGACCAACGGAAACGAGGAGGCAAATCTTGAAGTCTAGAACAGTGTTTGCTGTCGCTGTGTGTATCAGCCTTGCAACAGTAACCGGCTGTCTTTTTCAAAGTGGTCCGCAAGCCAGATTTACTGCAACACCGCGGTACGATTATCCGCCACTTAAGGTTGAATTTGATGCCAGTGTCTCCTCCAGTCCCAACGGGATCATCACCAGCTACCAATGGGCCTTCGGCGACGGCGAGACCGACGTCGGCCAGAAAGTTTCGCACACGTACTACGAAAAGGGCGTGTATCGTGTCACCCTCACCGTTACGGACTCGTCGGGCGCAGTCGGGCAGGCGTCCAGTAACGTGGAGGCCCTGAATCGCCCTCCGCTCGCGGCGTTCACGATGGATCGCAACATCGCCTCGCCAACCATCTCTGTTGAATTCGATGCTGGACCCTCCGAAGACCCTGATGGCTACATCGAAGAATGGGTTTGGTCGTTTGGAGACGGAACCGTTGCGGAAGGTGAGCTCGTCGAACACCTCTTCACGTCCGCCGGTGACTACACCATTCAACTAACCGTCATCGATGACGACGGCGCGATCGATACAACGAAGAAGACCATCAAGGTCATGGGTGGCGGCTGTTGCGGCAGCTAATCCGTCGCATCGCACCGTGTGTGCTTGGGGGGTGTAGTACATGGCGATCTGTCTACTACACCCCCCAGGTTCTCTCTTCGCCGGGCATAAAGCCCACCGCGACGGCAATTCTTTAATAAGGAGACCAGGAAGCCATGAGAAATCCTAAAGCCAGGAACAATGTGTCAGAAAGCCAGACCATTCCCTGGTCTCCTGGTTTCCTAATAGTCAAAATGTAACGTCGCAGCTTGCTCTCAAGCTATGCTTTCCGCTAACGTTTAATCGCAATGGATACTGATTTCAAACAGAGACGTGCGCAGCATCGTCAGGCCCTCAAGAAGGGGTTAGAGCAAGCCGTAGTTCGCCTATCGCGCCTACCTGAGGTCGAACGCATCATCCTATTCGGCTCTTACCAGCAGGGAAAAAGGGGGTTGTTCACCGACCTTGACCTGCTCGTCGTGATGGACTCGCCGGATGATCCGGTAGCTCGAACCGCGCGTCTCTACCGCCAGCTGGGGGGTGCGATCAAGGTTGATTTGGATCTTGTAACCTACAGTCCCCAAGAATTGCAGGCGAACCAGAAGAGCAGTTTTCTCAAGCGGGTCCTCGCTGAAGGGGAGGTCATCTATGAGAGAAAGCGATGAGGGACGACGGTGGCTGGAACAGGCCACAGAGGACCTGAAGTGGGCGCGTCTGTTGCTCAAAGAAGGCGGCTTTCATCTGGTTTGCTTTCTCGCGCAACAGATCGCGGAAAAAGCGTTGAAGGCCTTCCTGTATGGTCAAGGAGAGGAGATCGTTATAGGACACTCGATAGAACGGCTCGGCGCACACCTTTCCCAGCACATTCCGGAAATCAAAAAACAGATCGACCGCTGGAGCATGCTCGACGGCTACTATGTAACGGCCCGCTATCCGAACTCCTTGCCAGCGGGAAGCATCCCCGCCCGGGTGTATCAGAAAGACGCTGCACAAGAAGCGCTCCAACTGGCAGAAGAGGCCGTCGCTTTTGTCGAAAAACGTCTTTAATTAGGCTCCTCGCTGTTTCAAGTGGGTAACCCAAAGTCGAACTTGTCTGCAATTTTATTATGAGGAAGCCAAGAAGCCATGAGAGATAAGGGGTAAGGGATGACACTGGACCATGAGGAACGGACCTTGTAAGTGATCGCCGCTGCCATCGAGGTGCATCGCCGGCTAGGACCAGGCTTTATCGGCTTGAACTTCGCAAAGCCCACCCCAAAAGCCAAATCTTTTCCTGGTTTCCTAATAGGCAAAAACTCCTGTAGTTCAGTGGGTGAGCCCGAACCTGAACTTGTCTGTAAATTTGTTATAAGGAAACCAAGAAGCCATGAGGAGAGACAAGACCGTCGTTCTGATATAAGAAAGCAGGAAGCCGATCCTTTTCTTGGTCTCCTGGTTTCCTCATAGAAAAGAGCCCTCGCTTTTTGACAGGTTACCCACACCTGTCCGACTGGCCAGGCGGGCAGCAGGCAGGCCGAATAGCGAAGAGCCCTTTATTAGCATCCCGTGAATTTCATCCTTCAGGCGAAACCGTTGAGGACAAGCTCCACCGCTACGGCAATTCTCTATAAGGAAGCCATGAAAAATCATAAAGCGAGGAACGATATGCCAGAAAGTCAAATCATTTCCTGGATTCCTGGTTTCCTAATAGTCAAAATGTAGCTTTATTTTCGTCGGGCACAAGACCCTTTGCTGCGTCCGTTTCTCAATTCGTCAGCGTCACGTTGCCCACGGCGGAATCCTGCAATCCCTGCTCGTCAATGACGGTCAGGGTGACAACGAAGGTGTGGGCCTGTGCCCGCAGCTCGTAGGTATGTTTCACCTTGGCGTCCGTCGTCTTCGACAGCGTCTCCCCATCGCCGAAGTTCCACAGGTAGAATTCGATATAGTGTCCTCCTGCCGCGGCGGTGGACGCAGACGGGTCAAATTCCACCTCGAACAGCGACGGGATGCTTGATGGAGTGGGAGAATCGTAGATCAACACCGGATCGGAGATGGTGAAGCTCGCCGTCGGGCCGTCTGTGGCGACGACCTCGGGGACCATCACCGTAATCACCACCGTGGTAGTCGCTGTAGCCCCATCGTCGTCGGTCACCGTTAACGTCACAGTAATGTTGGCCGTCGCCGCGGCGGTGAACGTGTGTGTGAGCACCATTCCCGAGCCGGTGCTTCCGTTCCCAAAGTCCCAGCTGTACAGCGAGATCGTTCCATCCGCATCCGTTGACGACGACGCATCGAATTGCACAGTGAGCGGAGAATTCCCATAGGTCGGGCTTGCGGTGAACCGCGCCGTGGGCGGAGTGTTGCCCGGCGTTGCAGCCCCTCCGCTCGCCAACACCTCGATGCTCTGGGAGGCCGTAGCCGATGCGCCGTCGTCGTCTGTAATAGTCAGTGTTACTGTGAACGTTTGGGTTGCGGTGACTGTAAACGTGTGAGTTGTCGTCTTCCCAGTAGCGGTGGCGTCATCTCCGAAGTTCCAGGCGTAGGAAACGATCGAGCCATCCGGGTCGTAGGACGTCCCGGCGTCGAAATCGACCCGCAGTGGAGAGATTCCCGAGAGCAGGCTGGCAGTAAACCGCACCACTGGAGCCTGATTGAACAGCGCGCAGCCGGTCAACAGGGCCAGCACGACAACGGCCCACCCGAGACTCGTCCAGCGCTTCATGATCCCATTCTATTCTATGCCGCCCGCCAAAGCGTGGCCGTGGGGCCGCCGGAAGCCCAAGGATTCCGATCGTCTAGTAGTCGGTGTTGATCGTGATGTCGCGCGAGTAGCTCGTCTCCCCGCCGAGGTAGTCGATCGCCGTCACCGTGATCGTGAACGTGTTCGCCCCGTCGGCGAGGTTCGTGTACGTATGCGGCTGTTGGAGACCCTCGGTGTTTGCGGGATAGAAGCTGTTCACGTACGGGAAATATTCGGTGTTCCCGTCGCCCCAGTTCACCTTGTAGAACTCGAGCCCCCACGCAGCGTTCGGCCAGCCGAACGGGTTGGCGCCGTCCCAGTCCTGCCCCTCCGGGTCGTAGCACATGTCGTGGTCGTCGTAGTTGCCGGGCTCGCCAGTCTTCGGATCCGGCTCGTCTGTCCCGTCGTTCGGGACCGGGGTATCCCCCTCCCACGCGGCCGGCAGCGGATCCGACTTGATCCAGATCGTCGCCGAGTCGGTCTGGATGTCGGGGTCCCCGGTGTCCGGGAACGTCACGTCGTCAGCGACCCACGTCCCGCCAGCCGGGGGGTCACCGGGATTCGCCAGATCGTAGATCTCGAACCCGGCGACCGGCTGCTCGTTCTCCACGACGACGTCGCGCTGCTCGGTGTCAGTCCCGTCCTCGTCGTCGATGACGATCAGCGTGATGGTGAACGTCTCGCTCGCCTCGTCGGTCACGTAGCGGTGCTCGATCGGATCGTCGTTGTTCTTCGATTGCGGCGACGTCCCGTCCCCGAACCGCCAGATCCACTCTGTCAGCGTCCGTCCCGCCGCCGCGCTGGAGTTGCTACCATCGCACGTAATCTTCTTCGGGGCAGTGACCTTGTTGGGAGCTGTCGTGAAGCTCGCGGTTGGCGCGTTCGTTGGCGGCGTAGCCGGGGTAACCGTCACCGTGATGTCCCGCGTCGCGGTATCTTCGGTGTTGTCCGAGGCAATGATTCGCAGGACCACATTGTAGGTCGTGGTCACCAATGGGGCGTAGGTGTGGGTGGTGGTCATTCCGGTGCCGGTTACCCCGTCGCCAAAATCCCACGAGTAGTAAGTGATGGCGTACCCGGTGTAGAACGAAGCCGAGGCGTTAAACGTCACCGTCAGTGGGGCAGGCCCAACCAGCGGCGTCGCGGTGAAGCTCGCCGTCGGACCGGCGCCGGCTCCACCCGGCTCTTCGGCCGCGGTGATCGTGATCGTCTTGCTCGCCGTCGCCGTTCTGCCGCTGTCGTCCGTAACCCGCAGCACGACGGTGAAGCTTCCTACTGTCGTGTAAGTATGAGAGACCGCCTCGCCACTGGCGCTTGACCCGTCGCCGAAGTCCCACTCGAACTTCACGATGATTCCGTCTGGATCATAGGAAAGGATCGCGCTGAAGCTAATAGTGAACGGAGCCGTTCCCGTGGATGCACTGAGAGTAAACGAAGCCACCGGTGACTTAAAACAACCCGTCAGCAGTACCACCAGAGAAGCGATCAAGCCCAGACCGATAAATACCTTAATCAATCGCAACTTGACATGAACGTGTTTCACCTCGGGCCTCCTTCATCAAAGGCAGAATAAGGCCAATATCACTCTACCATAGGAACGCTCGCAATAAAAGTCAACCGTTCTGGGATACACCAAGCGATCTCAGCTGTCCTCTGTAGCGAAGACATCCGCTCCCGTCCCACGACCCAACGTAGCGTCGCAGCTTGTCTGCGACGTTCTTCTCGTCAGCCAGAAAGCCCGACGCCACGAGAACGGACGACATTGTCTCGGCGGACACAGGTTCCGCCGCTACGAAAGAAAACAAAAACGTCGGGTACAAGACCCGACACTACGTCCAATCTCATATTTCACGCCGGGGACGAGCCCTAATGCTACAATGCCTGTTTCTCGAAGACACAAGAGCCGGAGAATGGATAATCGGCCAGGTTCTTAACCAGGCCTTTGCGCACTGGGTTTTCCAAAATGTAGCGGGAAACCTCCCGGAGATCTTCTTCGCACCGTAAGATGTGGTCGTAGAACCCACGCTGCCAAATGCGGCCCCGCCCGTTTTGCTTCCAATACACGCGCGTGGCCTTACTCTTGTACGCTTGAACAAAACGGATCAGATCGCTTCCGGCTTCCGGACAAAGAAGGAGATGCACATGATCCGGCATGAAGCAGTAGGCATAAAGTCGCACCCCTGTATTGCTCGCTTCCTCCTTCAAAACCTCGATTAGGCATGCGGTCAGAGGGCAAGCTGACAGAACCGGCCTTCGGCCAGCTGTTCCCCACGTCACGTGATAGATGTAGGGAGTACGATAATCGACGTCGCGAAGCCGCAACGAACGGCGCCCCCCGTACGTTTTATGAAGCCGTGAATCACCCTTCATCACGGTGTATTGTAACATAGTTATCAAATATCTCTCAAAAGCGTAGCGTTGCAGCTTGCCTGCGACGTCCCCAAGATTCAACGTAGCGTCGCAGCTTGTCTGCGACGTTCTTCTCGTCAGCCAGAAAGCCCGACGCCACGAGAACGGACGACATTGTCTCGGCGGACACAGGTTCCGCCGCCCCCCAGGTTCTTCCCGTCGGGGACGAGCCCCGACCCTACGTACGGTCTTATTTCGTCATCGAGGACAAGATTCGACGTTACGCATCTGCTAGGCGCACCAAAAAGAACGAGCGGAAGGCAACTTGCGCCTCCCGCTCGTCCACAAAGCGGAAATCTAGAACCCGTATTCTACTCAGTCCCTACTTCCTCCTCGCCGCCTAACAGGTCGCCGAGCGAGAATTCAGCCGAAAGGACGAGCGTATTTCCAAGCGTCTCTTCCAGAATGTAGGCTGCATCGACATAAAGGCCGGCCACGTTGATCCCCGCACCAACGGCAAAGTAGTAATCCTGGAAGCTATTCGTCAGGACCACACCGCCACGCAGTGCGAGTTCTTTGATGATGTTGAACTCCATCCCGACATGAGCATCGCCGAGATTCATTCCGTCAAAGTCCATGTCCGCAGCCAGGACCAGCATGCCATCTACCAGCTTCATCGCCATTCCAGCCTTGTACAGGCCAGAGACGACATCGGTTGCGCCGCCAGCCCAACTGATCGTGGTCCCAGCAAGGTCGGTTGCGGCCACGCCGACAGCGAAGATGTCTCCAAGATTGACCAGAAGACCAAGGTCGAATCCAAAGCCATTAGCGGTGTCCCCAAGCCCACTGTCTGCCATGTAGTACTTAACGTTGGCACCAGCCAGCCCGATATCCATGATATTCGTGGCCAAGGTTCCCAGGATCGCCTGCTCGGTCCAAGTGAACAGGTCACCCGCCTCACCTTCCTCATCAACGACCTGGCCAGCAATGGAGGCACGTTCCCAACCAAGCCCAATGCCAAAGTTGGCAAACGTCGTCACCGCACCGACAACCTGGTGCGTGATCCCCAGGCCAAACAGATCCGTCGACATCCCACCGAGGCGGGTGTCATTCAACTGCGCCAGCCCCGCTGGGTTCCAAACCATCGCCGTGGCGTCATCCGCAACGGCGACAAACGCTCCACCCATGGCCAAAGCCCGTGCGCCAATGCCATTCTTGAATGCGCTGAACGCACCCACACCATCCGCAAGGGCAATGGCGGAGATAACCATGAGGAGCGCTAGAGTTCCCACTATCACTCGTTTCATTGTCGTTGTTACCCCCTTCATAAGGTATTGTCATCGAGTGGGGCCTCCGGAGTCATCATCGACCCCGGAGGGTCCCCTCTCTCACTTTTACCGTTTGATGAACACCGTGCCCTTACCGGTGAAGGTGTCCGTTCCGTCCGTCGCCATCGCCACGAAGATGTACGCACCGTTGGCCAGGCTCAAACCTGCCGCGTTCGTGCCATCCCACGTGACCTCATCGTCATTCTCAGCCGACAGACTCTTCACCAGATGCCCGGACAGATCGTAGATAGAAACGGTGAACTCCGTCGCCAGTCCACTACTGCCCTCGGCAAAGGCGAAGGTCACTTCGTCGTCGAACGGGTTCGGCTTCGCAATAAAGCCGGTCACGTCGAGCTCGGCCGAGACAATCGACACCGTATCCGAAGACGTATCCGTCGGATCGGTCGGGTCGGTGTAGGTCGCGGTGATCGAGTCACCCGCGCCGACACCGAGATCGGCCATGCTGATCGCCTCGGTGATAAACGTATCGGTCGTCGCACCGGCAAGTGGTGCCAGATCGAAGATGCTTCCATCGATCTCCACGGCATCAAGCAGACTCGCTGCACCGGCGTGGGACGGGTCGGTGACCTTCACGTAGACGTCATCGGCGTCGGTGTAGCTCGCCACTACGTTGCCGTCAGCGTCGGTGAAGTCGGTCGTCGATGCCTGTCCCGGAGGCGTGACGCCACCGCCGCACCCAACCTTGATGCAGATCCAGGCTGAGTCGGAGTGGTTGGACGGATCCTGATAGACCGCGATGATCGTGTCGCCAGGAAGCACATCCAGTGTCGGCAGACACTCGTATTGGCTCACCAGGTCGATGCAGATCACGGAGACGAAGTCGCCCGTGGCCACACCGGTCTCCATCAGATCAATCGCCGCCCAGTGACCGTTGCGCGGGTTGAGCACGTACAGCTTCGCCCACGTGAAATCGTCCGGCCACAGAGTAGTATAGGAAGTCGTGTCGGCGATGTTGGAGTCTCCAAGCAGCGCGTTGACGCAGTTGGTCTGGACCCCTTGCACCGTGCACTGGAAGTGGTTCAACGCCATCGGACCAAACGGGATGTTCTGACCCTGGTCGCTAGTGCCCCACCTCTTGTCCCAGTACGCATCGATCCGCTCGCGGCGCAGCTGGTCCTCGTCCTGGTCGGGGTCAACAACCTCCACGAACACGCAATCGGAGTTGATGTATCCAGAGACGCGGTTGCCCTGCCGGTCGAGGAAGTACATGGTCGTCGTCGTGCCGTCGAAGACCTGTGTATCGGCGATCTCCATTAGGTCGAAGGAGACGTCGTTACACACGCGAATCCGCGTGATGTCCGGCGGAAACGCTGTGTTGGCCGTCGTCATCGCCAAGAGGTCCCCTAGCCCAGCCATGCCCGTGATGTCGTCGTCGTAGTAGACGTCGTTGTAGCGGGCGTAGACCGAATCCTCGTTGAACACCTCAAACTTCCAGTTGTCCAGCCGCAGCTGGTAGCCGCCGTTCCACAAGTTGATGCCAACTCCCAGTGCGTCCCACACCGGCAACAGTTGCATCCCGCCCATGGTGAAGAAGACCGGCGAGTTGCTCGAGGTCTCATCAGCGATCACCCACTCGGAGTCGTCCTCCTCGTGCGGGTCGCAGATGTGCACCACGACCTGCTCCGGACAGCACGGATCAACGTTGGCGTTCGAGTCGATCACCTGCACGTAGATCGGGTCGCGGCCGATCCAGAACAGATCTTTCTCGGCCCGCGTCGCATTGGTGAAGCGAGTGATGCTCGAGCAGTCCTTTGACTCGATGTAGGCCGTCGCCAGCTTGAAGTCGTCGAAGTCGTTCGGATCCAAGTAATAGGCGACCAGCGTGTCGTTCACCCGCAAGGACTTGAACCCAAGGTCGGTGAGGATGCTGTTGATCTTGACCTCAAACACGCCCGTGTCCTGGCCCGTCTCTTGAGCGCAGAACATCACGCGCGTCACACCGCTGGTGCTCGCCGTGTCGAACCAGCAAAGAGACGGGGTCTGGATCGTAGCTTGATTCGGATACTGAATGTAGTACGTGCCCGCTACATCCGGCTGTGTCCCGGGTGCGCAATTCAAGGGCCCAATTCCGCTATTGTAGATGTTGTACCAGCGAATGGGCCGAAGCAGAGGGGTCCCAGCACAATCGGAGACGCCTCCGAAGCGCTTCAGCATGCAGAAGTTGGTCGCGCTGTAGGTCTGAATCGGGTCCCACGAACCCGGGTTGACGATCACGAACACCGGAACGTACTCGATCGCGTTGCAGTTTAAGTTCTCGTCCGGATCGACCACGGTGATCGTCGCCGAGGCGTTGGCGTCCTTGATGATCTCATCATGCCAGGAGATCGTCGCCTCGGTGTCGATGATCTTCGCCAGCCCGCAGGCCACGTCCTTGGGGTCATTCGGGTCGACGTACAGCGCCACCAAGGTGTCCATGTTCTCGAACCGACCAACAAGGTAGTTTTCCCTACATTGATACTGCCCGATGTATGTAGCGGCGCTTGGCATGCAAGGAGCAAGAGAGCTTCCGCACGTGTCGGGAGTGATGCAACCACACCCACCGGGGAGCCACGGGAAGTGCGGGGAGTGGTTACAGTCAAGAAAGACGCGATCGTCTCCTGGATTGAAGGAAGAAGCTCCTCCCATAGCAGCCTGATCCATGTAGAGGTAGTTCCCCCACTTGAAATGGTCGAGAGGACTGGAGTTGTCCACCACGTGGGTCTGCAGCTGGCACACAGTATGGGTAAGCGATGCCGAGTAGGACTCGCGTGTCCCCACCATGAACCCATGGTTGCTCACGAACAGTCCCGTGTCCGCGCCTGTCTCCTCCAAGTAATCCCCCACGGTGGTACATCCGTTGTCGCCTTTGTAACCTAAGTTGCAGGTTCCAAGAGGTCCGTAGCTTTCCCAGATGATGTACGCGCCGGTCTTGGGATCCATTATCTTGATGTCGGTCCAGATCTTGTCTCGCACATCACAATCGATGTTCTGATCGGGATCGTAGACAACGATGAAGACCTCGTCACCTTCCTGTATGTTCGTCACCCGGTTCTGCCCGTTTGAATCCGACGCAAGGTAGATCTCCGCGTCGGTCGCCAGGGCAGCCCAGGCAAAGAGTGCCACAACCATAAACACTGTGACACTCCCTACTACATATCTTCGTTTCAAGGTCGTACCTCCTTCTTCGGGTTTTCGATTTCGCTCAAATTTATAGTTTCTCCAACGGATCTTTAGCAAACGCTTAAAACCTCCTTTCGAACTCATAGAGACCATTTAGGTTCTAGATTTTCCTACCACCTCCCCCATCATGTTCGCCTTTCGCAAGCGAATATCCTTAAAGGCTTTCACAAGCATCCTGAGTCTCATCTTTGGCGTCTTTCGCAAAACTATACTTACGCCATACCAACAACACAAACGCACCTTTACCTTCAGGTAACGCTTGTTCCCTCGCTTGTCAATGACCGTGGGGCTCCAACCCACCCCCTCATTGCAACACAAACTGGGCAGCATCTTATCATACCACGATAACCCATGTCAAGTCCGAAAAGGCCCGCTTCCAAGCGACATCACCTACCCTCGCTGACCATTCCCACATCGACGGGACGAATGCAGGAATGTCTGTGCCATCCCAGTCCCGAATTTCTCACCTCCCCCAAATCGGGAAATCACGCTCCAAAGCTAACGTTTAATGCTTTGACCGGCGAAGGAGTTTGGTGCGACCGAGGTTACCCCTGCGTCCAGTCGTCGAAGGACGCCTGTCTATAAGTCTCTGTTGCGTAGATTACAGACAAACACCCCCGTGGAGGGTTATGCTGTTCGCTGGAGAAATTTCTGCGAGCAGATATTGTGGTTCACCTTACTGGGAGGTATCCATGATAGGTGTTGTATGTGGAAAAGCTGCGATGAGAATACTACTTGGCCTCTTTCTGACAATATTGGCCGTGACAGCAAGTGTGGCCAGCCAGGATGACACCGTATCGGCACGCATCCTTACCATAGATGGAAGGGTGGCACAGGGTGAGCTATCGGGGATCGATTCTACTGCTCGTCTCGATGCGAGCAGTCTGACCAACTACGTCGGTCCCTTCCAGGCATTCAACATTCCGCGATCGAAAATTCGTCAGATCGTGCTCGATTTTCCTCGCATGGTTGTGGAAATGGACGATCGGGTCTTCGTCGGACCTTTCTCCGCCTTCAGCGGCATTTCGGAGATGCTCGTCCTTTATCAAGGGGCAAAGAGAATAGCTATACCGACCATGTCCATCCGCGCGATCGCGCTCCATGGCTACCCGTTTCGTCCCGTGCCCCGCGAATGGTTGGGTAGCACGTTTCTCGTCATGCCGCTTTCCGCTGCACGCGCCGGCCTCATCGCACCCAGTGAACCGGAAGAGCCGTTCGTTCCTTCAACAACGGTGGAGGCCCCCGAAGAAGGGGAAGAAGAGGCCCCGGGGTGGCTCCCTCTGTTGATCATCGGAGCCCTGGTCGCGCTTGTCCTATTCAGTTACGGCTTCGGCGGAAGCTAGCGATCGGGTCTATATCAGTCCGCTTCGCGACGCGTAGCACCGTTTATTCCAATCTAGGTCCTACTCAGGGTAAAGCATTGAACTGTATTGCGAGGATTGCGTTGTTCGCAGCCCAGGTGCTTGCAGGAGCGTTACAAACGCTCTACCATCACGCTGGAGGGATGACCGAACGGCAAGGAGCCGGTCTCGAAAACCGGTAAGCCCGCAAGGGCCTCGGGGTTCGAATCCCCGTCCCTCCGCCAGTCCCTGTGGAATAAGTTCAAGCCTCGTATTCCACGGGGCGAGCATGCGCCCGTAGCTCAGGGGACAGAGCGTCGCACTGCGGATGCGAAGGTCGGAGGTTCAAGTCCTCCCGGGCGTAGAAGTATAGGTCTTGGAATGGCGTTGTCACGCCAACGGTAGGCACAACCAAACACCCAACAGGGTGCCTAGCAGCCTGTGTGAGTATTCCTCCGAACGGTCTGTGGAGGTGGAAAATGGCAATGTCGCCACGGAGCGATTTGTTTAGTGATTCGCATGGCGAAACAAACAGGACGTTGTTCTGTTGTGGATTGTACGGCTCGAAGCATCTCTTCAAATCCCCCCTATCATCCTGAACACTATGCATGTCTTACTCCCAAAGAGGAGTGGAAAAAAGGATTTCCCACGCAGGCTGCTAGGGTTCAGCGGACAAACACCACCACTGAGAATGTATCGTGAGCGGAGCAGATACACCCTTTCCAGTAGGTCAACTCAAGCGTTGTCGTCCCTGAAGCTGCGGCCCTAAACCGATAGATATACGTTCCCCCACTTCCCTCTTGCATTTGCTTGTCAGGCTTGTACTCCGAATCTCCCAGTTGCTGTAACACGCTTTCGGAGGGATAGTGAGTCATCGTCCATTGATAGCCGGCCGTGCGATTGGCCCACAAACGTACTTCCAAGATATCTCCGGGATGAAGAGGCACGATCGACCCAACGTCCTTTTCATCAATACGCACATAACGAAGACAACCTGAAAGGACAAAAAGAGCTGCAAAAGCAGCAAGAAGTATAATGAAATGCTTTCTATGTCGCGTCTTCATCATCTTTGCTCGCTTGCACTGAGACGGTTGAGTACTTCTTGAACGGCCATTTGCAGTGATTATAGTAAAGAGAGAAAAGCAAACAAATTGAGTTCATCGATACAACGCCTCCGGCCTACTTGTTGCAATCAACCAAGGCAGACAATCATGGGCAGACTAAGCAGGATGCATTCTGCAGAACACATCTTGACAGCGGTGATGCGGCGTGCGTTTGGCTCGCCGCGAAATCTGGAGATGCACCTTGGTGAGAAGAAATCCAAGTGCGACTACGCCGTCCCTCGAGCCCTCACTCGGGACGACGTAGCAGCGATTGAAAAGGCCGTCAACGCAGAGATCGAGAAGGACCATCCGATCACCGTACAAATACTTCCCGTCGAAGAAGCCAAACAGCGCTACGACCTGTGGAAGGTGCCTGAAAAGGCAACAACCATCCGCATCGTCAAAATCGCCGATCTCGATGCCACCCCCTGTGCCGGGGAGCACGTCAGCAACACGCGAAAGATCGGTCGCTTCCGCGTGAAAAGTACCGACATGAAAGATGAGGGGATCGTGCGCATCCGGTTCACCATAGAGAATTGATCGATCACAGAGAAAGGCGCGACTTCCAGTTCACCCACTTGAACTGCAGAAGCTTCTGAATTATTAGGAAAGCAGGAAATAATTTGGTTTGCTGACATATTGCTCTCTTTACATCTAGGGTTAGCTTTTGAGTCAGTTCCCCCTGTTCCAGACTCACCCCCATTCCTGGCTTTAGGGCTTCTCATGGCTTCATGGCTTCCTCATACCAAAGATTGCAGATAAGTTCAACTTTGGGTTACCCATTTAAAACAGCGAGGAGCCCTAACGAGCAATCCTCACGCCACAAGGCCTCGGATCCCATCGAAAAGGAACTCCCCGGCAAAGAAGAGTAGAAGCACGCCACACACGGCAAAGACGCCCTTCTGAAAGGCCCGGCCGAAGAACCGCCCTCCCTTAAACGATAGCGCCGAGAGGAGTTGCAGCCAGACAAAGTCACACGCCCAATGAAGGACCGCGAATAACGCAAAACCCAAAAGACCAAGCCCAAAGGAGCGCGTGACCAGCGTGGCGCCGACCGTCGCCCACCAGATGAGGAAATAGGGGTTTCCCACGCTCAGCGCGATCCCTGCAATGACTGGTGATCGGAGCGTTGTGGCCGATCGAACCTCAGTGTTTTTGATCCCGCGAAGCATCCATACGGCCATCACCAACAAAAATATGCCGCCGACAAGCGCGATCCCCGCTTTGACGCCGTCCCGCTTGAGCCACACCCCGAAGCCGTACAGAATGGCGACCATTAAAGGAAATTCGACGATCCCGTGACCGATCGCCAACCACGCGCCCGCGCGGGGGGAGTCGCCCCCTTTTCCCACCGCCACCGCCGTCAGCGGCCCCGGGGCCATCACCCCCGACAACGAGATCGCCATCGCTTCAAGGAGAAACGTCAAAAGAGGCATGATCGCATCCTCACCGCTACAGGCATGTAGGTGCGAGTATGCCTTAGAATGCCGGTTGCTTCGACCCATAGGGGGTCATCAACCCTGACGAGGGCACGAAGCTCGCCCAGCATCTTTGAACGTCTGCGTGTAACTACGCTTGTCTTTAATCCCCCTGGGTTTCTACGTTGGTGAGCTTCCTAAACATTTGATCGAAGACCTGCCGCAACCATTCGATCGTCTTTTTGGAGAACATCCCCGCGAGTTCTGAGAATGCAAGGATGCCAAACAGGCTCACCCCTTCCAATTCGGCCGCTGAGGAGAACGCGACCAATCGGTTGCATGGCATCGCGCGTCAAGATCTCTTGATTCCGTGCCAAGGATGTGATACACGGAAGAAGCGATGCTTCTGATCCAGGGACAAGGAGGGATAAAGCAATGGATTTCTACGACGTGATCAAGACGCGACGGTCGGTGCGGGCGTATCGATCTGATCCGATTCCGGAGGACGTGCTCAATCGAGTGTTGAGTGCTGCGCGGCTCGCTCCCTCGGGGAGCAACCGCCAGCCGACGCGATACATTCTGGTCAAAGATCAAGAGGCACGGAAGCGGCTTGCGGAGCTCTGTCATAATCAGCACTTCATCGCCGAGGCACCAGTGGTCGTTGTTGCCTGTGGGGGCGAGATCCCCTCCAATCGCGGTGGGTACATGGGCCGCTACTCAATGCTCGTCGATGTGGCAATTGCCGTCGATCATCTGACCCTTGCCGCCCGCGCAGAAGGGCTTGGCACCTGCTGGATCGGCTCGTTCGACAACGCGGCAACCAAGGATTTCTTAGGTGTGCCAGAAGAGATTCAGGTTGTGGCCCTAACCCCGCTCGGCTATCCGCAGTGTGATCCGTTCAAGGAAACCGAAGGTCGCTTGCCGTTGGGTGAACTGGTCTGCAACGAGCGCTGGGGCTTCTAAAGTCTGCTCCTCGCTGTTTCAAGCGGGTGACCCAAAGTTGAGCTCGCCGGGAATGAGGGGCAAGGGATGACACTGGAACATGAGGAACTGACCTCAAAAGTGATCGCAGCAGCTATCGAGGTGCATCGTCGGCCAGGACCAGGCTTTATCGACTTGAACTTCGCAAAGCCCCCGCTGGTGGTGAAGAGGCTAATCTGTCAGAAAGCCAAATCATTTCCTGGTCTCCTGGTTTCCTAATAGTCAAAACCTCCTGTAGTTCAGTGGGTGAGCCCGAACCCGAACTTGTCTGCAAATTTGTTATAAGGAAGCCATCGCTGAAAGCGCGCCTTACGTCAAGTCGTTTTCGTTCTGCTCACCCCCTTGAAACCAAGCACCGGTTGTCCTCCGCCTCGGCCCGGTTGTCGGAGCCATCTCTACGCTGTCCCCGCAGCAAGAGGATGTTCGGGACTCGTGTCGCAATCAGGAAACGAGCTTCAATAGCTCATGGCTTCAGCTTCGCGCTCACGATCCCTCTTTTGACAACCGTCGGCTTCAGCCCGGGATCTTGGTACGGTTCCCGGTTGCGCAAGATCCAGTACGTCGCTTCGGCCAGATGCCTCCCCACCGCTCCGATTGCTGTCGGATGCCCACGACGATGCTTCACTCGCATGTACAGCCGCCCGACGTGATGCCGCGAGTACTTGCGCAAGTGACGGACCACCGCGTTCGCCGCTTCGGTGTACGCCCACTTCAAGTACCGGTTGACATCGGGCCGCGTCTTCCCGTGCCGCGTTCGCCCTCCACTCGAATGGACCCGCGGCACCCGGCCCGCATACGATGCCAAGTGGCCGGCGCTTGGAAATCGATGAACATCCCCCACTTCGTTCGCGATCACCACACCCAATACCAACGCCACCCCAGGCATCGTCTGGACAAGTTCCACCTCCTCGGTCCGTTCGAGCGTCGCCTCAATTCGCCTCTCAATATCGTTGATTTGCACGTCCAGACAGTCCAGCTGCTTCAACAGCCCCTCGGTCACGTACCGCGTATTTGTCGGCAACTCGCTCAACCGCTGGCTCAGCAGCACCCTTCCTCGGACGCCAAACAAATCCTTCACCTCAATTAACACAATCCCGTACTTCCCTAGTGTTGCGTGGATCCGATTCTTCAACGCCGTCCGTTGCTTTACCAATACCATCCGCGTCCGTGGCAGCTCCCGCGCGTCCCGAACCTCCCCCGGCGGAATCCTCCACACCGTCGGCAATGTCCCTGTCCGCTGCAGACAGTTCAGTCCCCTCACATCCAGCTTGTCTGTCTTGTTGATCCGCCCCATCATCTCCTTTGCCCGCTTGGCGTGGACCAACTGCGGCACCATCCTCGCTGCCTCGATCTCATCCGCAATCCAGTACCAGTTGCCCACCGTCTCCACTGCCACCGGAGATCCTGCTTCCCAATCGGAGAGAAACCCCAGAAACGCCTCCTTCTCGTGTGGAATCCTCGCTTCGGCCAACTTCTGGCCTGCTCCATCCTCCACTCGCGCCCACGTGTACTTCTTGTGTGCGTCAAATGCGATATACTGCATCGTGCGCCTCCTTTCGACGGTTCTACACCGTCTACTTTTCGTTGGTAGCCTACCAGACTACCGACCCGGGAGGCGCGCTTTCATAACATCAGGAG
>CAZOUO010000012.1:0-17436 GCA_964582975.1 uncultured Thermotogae bacterium
AGCCTATAGTACTCTGGTGGCGGAGAAGCTTGCTAGGAGGGGAAATCATGGCGAAAGGTAAGAAAGAAAGACCAAAGGCCGAACCTACGTCCCCCGCTGGGGAGCCGCGACTTGAACAAGACTCCGTAGAAGAATCCGACATTCCCTCTGCGACCGATCAATCCGAGGCGACCGCCGCAGATGTGGAAAAGGACTCTGAGGACACCTTGCTCGCAGAGGAAGACGATTTCTCCGACCCCGAAGCCCTCCTCTCCGACGATGACTCCCCCGAGGACGAGGAAAATGTGATGGCCACTGTGCAAACTCTTACCGATGAGGAAGAGTCCCCAGCCGAAGTCGACCTTACGGCAGAACAGGAAAGGCTTCGAAAGGAACTATCCACCACTTCACGTCGGGAGGATCCGGTCAAGACGTACTTGCGTGAGATCGGAAAGGTTCCCCTTCTCACTAAGGAAGAGGAGGTTGAACTGGCGATGGCCATGGAAGCTGGCACGGAGGCTGCCGAGCGACTTAATCATGCCCACCTCTCCGAGGAGCACGGTATCGGCCTCCTCTCCGAGGAAGCAAAGGGTGAATTGGAAACGCCCGTGGAGAAGGG
Source organism: uncultured Thermotogae bacterium (assembly GCA_964582975.1). Classification (GTDB taxonomy): domain Bacteria; phylum Bipolaricaulota; class Bipolaricaulia; order UBA7950; family UBA9294; genus CAZDDA01. The sequence continues at coordinate 599 of CAZOUO010000012.1, forward strand.
GGAGGCAGCACGGGAGCGGCTAACCGTTTCCAATCTCCGTCTTGTCGTGTCCATCGCCAAGCGATATATGAACCGCGGCCTCTCCTTCCTTGACCTGATCCAGGAAGGAAACATGGGGCTGATGAAGGCGGTGGAGAAGTTCGACTACACCCGTGGCTACAAGTTCTCTACGTACGCTACCTGGTGGATTCGGCAGGCGATCACGCGTGCGATAGCCGATCAGTCGCGGACGATCCGCGTACCCGTACACATGATCGAAACGGTCCGTGAGTTGAATCGGGTAAAGCGCGAGTACATCCAAGCGCACGGCGCGGCCCCCACCCTGGAGGATCTCTCTCTGATCACTGATATGTCCATCGACAAGATAAAGAAAGTAGAGAACGTCTCCCAGTATACCGCCTCCCTGGAGCGACCGATCGGCGACGAGGACGAGGACACCCTCGGCGACTTCATCGAGGACCCCTCTTCTCCCTCCCCAACGAAGGAGACGTTCCGCATGTTCCTAAAGGAGCAGTTAAATCATGCACTCGGCCAGCTCGACGAGCGGGAGCGCGAGATCCTCAAGCTCCGTTACGGTCTTGACGACGATCACCCACGCACCCTAAAGGATGTCTCCTTGAAGTTCAACATCACCCGTGAGCGAGTCAGACAAATCGAGATTAAGGCAATCGAGAAACTGAAGCACCCCTCTCGTCGGGCCGAGCTGAAGCGCTTCCGTGAGCTTTTGATGGGAGAGGACTAACCCCCAGTGAAGGCGGTTCGTTCGCCCGAGGGACGCTCCCCTCTACCAGTTGTGGTGATCCTCGGTCCGACCGCAGTTGGCAAGAGCGCGGTGGCGATCGAAGTCGCCACCAGGCTGGACGGAGAGGTGATTTCCGCTGATTCGCGCGCTTTCTTCCGCGGCCTTGACATCGCCACTGACAAGCCGTCGTGCGCCGCTCGCCGCGGGATACCCCACCATGGGATCGACATCATCGACATCGACAAAAGCTACGATGCGATGGCCTTCCGGAAGGACGCCGACCGTCTCATCCGACAGATCTGGAAACGACAGCATTTCCCGCTCGTCGTCGGTGGGGGGACCCTTTACCTGGGAGCGATCCTGCGGGGACTCTTCCCAGGGCCCTCGGCGGATGAGCAGGTCCGACAACGGCTGTCGCACCAGCCGCCCGATCAGCTGTACGCCCAGCTTTCCGAAGTAGATCCAGCCGCGGCCGCACACATTCATCAAAACGATCGGCTTCGGATCGTGCGTGCCCTCGAGGTCCACCACCTCACTGGCCGACCGATCAGCGAACTTCAGCAAGAGGCAACCCCTCTTCCTTATCGGTTTGTCCTGTTCGGTTTGAGTCGGGAAAGAGACGATCACCGCGCAAGGATCGCTGCTCGGGTGGACCGGATGTTGGAACGAGGGCTAGTCGCCGAAGTGACACGATTGCGACAGGAGGGCTTAAATCGGGGGCACCAAGCCTATCGAACAATCGGTGTTCGTGAAGTCTTCGCCTTCCTAGACGGTGAAATCTTGCGCGACCAGTTGCGGGAGGCCCTCGTCACCAACACGTGGGCGTTGGCGCGCCGGCAGATGGCGTGGTTTCGCAATGAGAAAGACGTTCAGTGGCTAGACGTTACGAATCGAACGCCGGACGCGGTTGCCGAGGAGATCGTCGCCCAATTGCGAGGAAGCCTCGCACAGGGTTAACATGCGGCCGATGAGTGAAGAACGTCGAGAACAGTTGGTGTTGACAAGCGATGGCCAACGCGCGGTCGACCAACGCGCCAACGCGGCCGGGGTCCCGTCGGCCGCGTTGATGGAGAGCGCAGGGACCAGTGCAGCAGCCCTCATTCGCCAATCGTTAGACCTAAAGCGGGTCGTGGTTGTGGCCGGGCGGGGCGGAAATGGGGGGGACGCGCTGGTGGTGGCCAGACACCTCCACCAGGCCGGAATGACCGTATCAGCGTTTGCCCTGTGTACGCCGGGTCAATTCTCAGAAACCACCGCCACCATGGCGGATCGCCTTGAACAGGCCGCCCCAGGCAGGCTCCAGTTTCTGACCGATACCCTTGACCCGCTAAAAGAGGCTCTCGGTGAGGCAGACGGGGTGATCGACGGCCTGTTTGGTAGTGGGCTCGACCGGCCGCTTTCCGGCCGATTCACCGCGGTTGTTGAGATGCTCAACGCGACGTCCCTGCAAACGGTCTCGCTTGACCTGCCATCAGGACTGCCGTCCGATAAGGCCTGCCCGTTCGGTGAGGCCGTGAACGCCGACCTCACCATCGCCATGGAGTTCCTCAAGCCGGCCCATCTGCTTTACCCGGCCCGTTCACACTGCGGAAAGATCCTGCTCGCCCACGTCGCCTATCCTGAAAGGCTCCTTGCAGACCTTGCCCCACTTGCGCGGGTGCTCGAGCGTGCCGGTGCGCGGGCCCTTCTTCCGGCGAGACCGCCGGACGGACACAAAGGAACCTTCGGACGGATTCTCGTAATCGCCGGGTCTGTGGGAATGAGCGGTGCCGCGATCCTGTGCGCCAAAGGGGCTCTGCGAGCGGGTGCCGGGCTTGTTACGGTCGCCTGTCCGGCCAGTCTCAACCCAATCCTCGAAGCCACATTGACCGAAGCGCTTACGCTCCCTTTGCCCGATGAGGAAGGCCACCTTGCATCAGACGCGAGTGAACCGCTCACACCCGCCCTTGAGCGGGCTAATGTCGTGGCGATCGGCCCCGGCCTGTCCCGCCACCAGGCGGTGGGAGAGATCGTGCTGGCGCTGCTTGAGAGGATCCAGGTACCGATCGTGCTTGACGCGGACGGGCTCTTTCTCCTTGCGCCTCATTTGGAAGTGCTAAACAAGTTGTCCGGCCGCATCGTCCTTACCCCCCATCCGGGCGAGCTGTCCCACTTGATCGATCGGCCGATTGACGAGATCGATACCGACCGAATTGAGGCAGCGCGGACCTTCGCGACCGAACACGGCGTGGTGCTAGTGCTCAAAGGCCGGCCGACCGCAATTGGGACGCCAGACGGCGAGGTCTACCTAAACCCAACAGGGAACACCGGCCTTGCCACAGGGGGAAGCGGAGACGTCTTGACCGGCCTTGTCGCAGGGTTCCTTGCTGGTGGCGCCTCCCCAGCCGATGCGGCGATCCTCGGAACCTACCTGCACGGCTGCGCCGCCGACCGCCTTGCACGCACCATCGCCGAACGGGCCATCTTGCCGAGTGACCTGATCGACGTCCTTCCTGCCACCATCGCTGAGGTCGAGCGGTGAGGCTGGTTGACACCCACGCTCATCTGGACGCTTCGGATTACCGGAATGATCGCGCTGCCGTGGTCACCCGTGCAGCCAGCAACTCAGTTGGAATAATCACCGTCGGCGTCGACCAGCAATCGAGCCGGGCTGCTGTCCAGCTTGCGAAGCGTCATCGCCTAATCTGGGCCTCGGTAGGAGTTCACCCTCATGAGGCCAAAACGCTCGATGAGGCGGTGCTATCCGACTTAGAGAAACTCACCCAGAGAGAACAAGTGGTGGCGATCGGCGAGATCGGGCTTGACTACTACCGCGATCTCTCCCCGCGCGCGGTGCAGCGCCGTGCATTCAGAGAGCAGATCGCGCTCGCTCAGAAACTGAACCTCCCGATCATCGTTCACAACAGGGATTCCACCGACGATCTTCTTGCAGTCTTGAGAGAGCTCTCTTCATCCTACCGCGGGGTGATTCACTCATTCTTGGGCAGCACGGCACAGGCTGATGCGTTTCTCTCGCTCGGATTTCACCTGGGAATCGGTGGTCCGATTACCTTCACCAAGACCGATGATCTCCGGGAAGCCGTGAGACACGTCCCCTTGGAGAAAATTCTCCTTGAGACCGATTGTCCGTATCTCTCGCCGGTTCCCCATCGCGGAAAACGGAACGAACCCGCCTACGTCAAACACGTGGCTGAGGCAGTGAGCAAGATCAAAGAGATTCCGACACAAAAGGTCGAACAAGTGACCACCGAAAACGCAACAAGATTGTTCCGGCTTTAGCCATGACTTGACCTCGCCGCCTCGGCTCCGCGCTTCACGAAGGCTTCCGCTAAGAGTATTCATGACAACAAAACGAACCTCCTGGCCCTGTAAAATTTCTCTTTGATTTGCTACCATTCGATACCCGTGGCAGAAGTTCTTTGCACGGAGACAACACGCAAAGGTCGAGATAACGATGGCGTTCGAGCAGACTCTACGCGCACTCCTCAAACGACCAGCTGTGATCGAAAATCCTTCCAGAGAATCGCTGATCGAAGACGCGGTGAGAAATAGGGAAGCCATTGTCAGCGCTTGCGGTGCGCTGGCCACATGGACACCTCCTGAATCGACCGGAAGAAGCCCAAAAGACACCCTCATAGTTAAAAGACCAGAGAGCGAAGGACAAATCGATTGGGACTCTCCCAACAACATCCCGATTGACGAAGAAACCTTCAATACAGTCCTCGAAGACGCGTTCGCCGCCTTCCAAACCAAGGAGCGAATCTATGTGACCGACCGCATCCTTGGAGCCGATCTCTCCTATTCGCTCCCAGTGCGGACCGTGGCGGACAGAGCCTCGACTGCGTTGTTCACCGACAACATGTTTCGTCCAGCACCCGAGGATCTCTCGCAAAGCGTCTTTGCGCAGCACCCATTTACCCTGTTGGTCCTTCCTTACAACAAGCTCGACCCGAAGCGCTACGAGGGACGGCTGCGCACCGATTCGCGGATCGGGGGAACCTCAACCATGGTAATTGGGATGGATTTCGACCGCCGGATTGGGGTGGTTTACGGTTCGGCCTACGGCGGCTCGGTGAAGAAACTGATGTTCACCGTGATGAACTACCTCCTCCCCGCTGAAGGAATCCTTCCGCTGCATTGCTCGGCCAACGAGGGACCGGCCGAAGACGTAGCGCTTTTGCTCGGGCTTTCCGGCACGGGGAAGACCACCCTTTCCGCCGACCCCAGCAGGGCACTGCTCGGCGACGATGAACACGGCTGGGGCCAGGGCGGCATCGCCAACTTCGAATACGGGTGCTACGCCAAGCTGATCCACCTCGATCCGGCCAAGGAACCGGAGATCTACAACGCCGTCATGCACGAAGACGACTACCGCCGCCACGGGGCGGTCGTGGAGAATGCCATGGTCTATCCGGATGGGACGTTCGACCTCTGCGATGATCGCTTCACCCCGAACTCACGCGCCTCCTACCCATTGACCTACCTCACCAACGTCAAGGCCTCCTCAAAGGGAGGACATCCGAAGACGATCCTTTTTTTGACCGCCGACGCAAACGGGGTGCTGCCTCCGATCGCCAAGCTGACCAAGGAACAAGCGATGCTGTGGTTTTTGATGGGGTATACGAGCAAGCTTGCGGGAACGGAGACTGGGATCATCGAGCCGAAGACGACCTTCTCTCGCTTCTTCGGAGAGCCGTTCATGCCAAGGAATCCCGATGTCTATGCGCGGATGCTCGGAGAGAAGCTAGATAAACACAAAACAGCGGTTTACCTTGTCAATACCGGCTGGAGCGGCGGGCCGTACGGCGTTGGCAAACGGATGGACATCGATCTGACCCGGGCGATGGTGCATGCTGCCCTTTCCGGTCAACTAGGGGACGTAGAAGTCGACGAGAATAGGATGTTCCACATCCTCATTCCGAGGACCTGCCCTGGCATTCCTGACCCCGGTGTTCTCAACCCAAGAAACACGTGGGAGGACAAAGCGTCCCACGACGAGAAAGCGACAAAGCTGGCATCGGAGTTTTCAGCCCACTTCGACAAGGCCTACGGGGGCAAAGGGATCGACCCAGCAGTCGCCGCTCAGTGTCCCGGTAAGTAGGTGACCGGCATGGAGAGACCGGTTTCGGACGAAACCATACGCCGCCCTTTGGTCACACTCGCCCGAAGCTTCCCGCTACGGAGTGAGCACATCGCCACTTGGCTCGGCAAGATAGGCCTTCTTCATCGCACTGAACAGCTTCCCGTGGTTGGGGATCTTTAGATGAAGAAGCTCGTGGACGATCGCTTCGTTTCGAAACGGCGCCGGCTGTTGAAGCAACTCGGTGTCAAACGTCAAGCGGCCTCGCGAGGAACAACTGGCCCACTTGCGCGTCATCGGGCGAACGTGGACCTCACGCGGTTCGACATCGATGCGGCGTGCCCAGGAGCGAACCTCGGCCTTGAACAGCTCTACGGGCACGAACTCTTCCAGCGGCTTCCACGGTACCTGCGTCTTCTCCATCATCTCGAAGCCCTCTCCAGAACCCGAAGGATCTGGTCGACCAGGTCCAGGTTGTCGATATCGGCTTGGACCAGCCCCTTGTACAGGGCCATACGAACTTGGCGCTCTTGCTCCTCGCTCTGCTTCCAGTGAGGATAGCGCGCGAACGCATCGGCTGCTTGCCGAGCGATGGCCTCGGCGGCATCGATCCCCTCGCGCTGAAGAAGCCAGTAGACGCCAAACCCTTCCGACGAAAGGTCTGTCTCCCGCCTCTTATCGCGCGCTTCCCGATACTCGGCGACAAGGGCTTCCAGCTCTTCGAGGGCCTGTTGGCTCGACAACTGCCGCAGCTCGAACGCCTCTGCGATCGCCCGTGCTCGCTCGCCGATCGGGATGAGGTAAGGCTCTTCGGTGCCTTTTTGCTCCACGAGACGGTATAGAGCTTTGATCAGGTTGAACACGCGCACCGTTTCCGGCTTCTCTTCTCCTGCCAGGCGCGTCAATGTTTCCGCGTTGATCTCGTAGCCCTGTCCGAGCTCGCAGACACGATCGGTTCGTGTGTGCTCTTTGACGATCTCTGCGGTCTTCCGTAAGAAGCTCTTGTCCACGGGCACGTTCGGTTCGTAACACGATCGCAGCAGCCGATACATCGACACGAGAGACTGATAGTCCTCAAGGAACGGTCGCAGGAACGGATCAGGTGAGAGGATCTCGTACAGCTCTTCGAGCTCGCGGAAGTACCCGTAGAACCGCTCCCGCTCCTCGCGATCGCGGAAGTGTTCGAGTACGGCTTCGGCCGCCTTGTCCTCCGACGTCCCGGCGGCCAGCGGAAGGAACTCCGTCCGCCCCTGTTCGATCAGGATCTGGAAACGAGCCTTCAGGACGTGGATTCCTTCAACTACACCGGACACGTCTTCGGAGTTGAACGCGAGCGCCCTCTCCAGCTTGTCGAAGATCCCGACGAAGTCGACGATCTGACCCCGCGTCTTGCGTCGCCCGTCCTCGTCCTCGTACGGGCGATTCACCCGCGCGATCGCCTGGAGCAGCACGTGGTCGCGCATCGGCTTGTCGAGGTACATGCAGTAGAGGATCGGCGCGTCGTAGCCTGTGAGCAGCTTCTCAGTCACGATCAGGATCTTCGGACCCAGGTCCGGCTTGCGGAACGCCTTGCGGACCTCCTTCTCCGCGGTCTTGGAGAGGTGATGACGCTCCAGGTGCTCCGGGTCGTTGTGCGCCGGACTGATGACGACCACGCTCTCGGCGCTATCCATGTGCCGATCGAGCGCGTCCTTGTACAGCGCGCACGCCTCGCGATCGACCGCGACGAGGAACGCCTTGTACCCCATCGGTGCCACCACGGTTCGGTAGTGCTCGGCGACGAACGCGGCGACCTTCTCCACCCGTTCGGAATTCTTGAGCATGTTGCGCAGGTTGACCGCACGGTCGAGCACGCGGTTCAGCTCCTCCACCTCGCTGACCCCTTCCAGTTCCGCCAGCGCCCAAAACTCCTTCTCCATCGTCTCGCGGTCCGGCTGCAGTTCGTTCGGCGCGAGCTCGTAGTGGAGCGGCACCGTCGTGCCGTCCTCGATCGATTCGCGAATCGAGTACTTGTCCAGATACCCTTTGGGGTCCTCCGTTCCGAACACCTTGAACGTCCCCTTCCCGTAGGATGTTTTGTCAATCGGCGTTCCGGTGAAGCCAACGTAGGTCGCGTTCGGCAGCGCGCCCATCAGGTAGTTGCCGAGATCCCCGCCCGTGGTGCGATGCGCCTCGTCCACCAGCACGAAGACGTTCGACCGCTCGTTGATCCGCTCCGGGACCTCGTCGAACTTGTGGATCATCGACACGATCAGACCGCGCTGATCGCTCCGCAGGAGTCGTCGCAAGTGCGTCTTCGACTCCGCGACTTCCACGTGACCGAATCCGACCGCCTCGAGGTTTCCGAACAATTGCGTTTCCAGTTCGTTTCGATCGACGAGCATCAACACGGTCGGATTCTCGAAGAACGGGTCCTCGATCAGCCGCTTAGCGACGGTGATCATCGTGTACGTCTTGCCCGAGCCCTGGGTGTGCCAGATCAGGCCGCGCCGCTTCTTCTGATCCTGCGCCCGCCGAACCACGCGTTCGGCAGCCCGCATCTGGTGCGGCCGCAACACCGCCTTGGAGAGCTCGCCGTCTTTGCGGGTGAACAGGATGAACTCGGTCAGCACCCGGAGGAACCGATGCGGTTCGACGAACGTCTTCACCAACGTCTCGAAGTCGCCGGCCTGCACCTGCTCGTCGCGCCAGTTGAACAGGCCCTTTTGTTCGAGGTTCCACGTGGCGCCGTAGAAGAACTGGATCAGATGCGTCAGCGAGTGGAGTTGAAGAATTGACATCAACTCCGGCCCTTGGCGATGGTAGCGCCGGATCTGATCGAGCGCCTTGGCGATTCCTTCCAGTTCGGTCGCCGCCTTCGTCTCGACGATGAGGATCGGGATCCCGTTAACGAGGAAGACGACGTCGGGCCGGATCGTGTGCGTGCCGTTGGTGAACGAGAACTCGTCGGTGACGTGGAACGTGTTGTTGTCGATCGTCTCCGGATCGAGCAAGCGGACGTTCCGCTCCCGCTTCTCCGCCTCGACGAAGACCGTCTTGAGGCCGTTCAGGTACTCCCACGCCTGGAGGTTTCCTTCGATGTCCGGACGAACGCGCAGCAGGCGCGCGATGACCTGCTCAGCAGTGAGTTGGTCCACGATCCCAGGATTCAGTCGCTGGAGCTGCGCTGTCAGTACATCGTGGAACACCGCGCCCGCCTTCCCGCGGCGCAGACGTAGCGCTTCGTCGCGATCAACGAACGTCCAGCCAACCTCAGTCGCGTAGCGGATCAGCGGGTTCTGAACGGTTCGGCGTTCACTACTCAAGTGATCCATTTTTGGGAAACTCGGTCGCCAAGATCCGATCTACGGACGCAAGAAGAGCAGGGATCTCGGTCTGAACAACGTCCCACAGGATCTCTTCGTCTATGCCGAAGTAATCATGGATGACGATGTCGCGCAGGCCAGCGATCTTGCGCCACGGCACGTCTGGGTGACGCTCTCGAAGCTCACGGGGCAGGTTCTTCACCACCTCCCCGATGATCCCAAAATTACGCACCACTGCATCGAGGGTCTTCTCGTCAGCGCTGAACTGTTGGAGGTTTAAACCCCGTGTATAGCGTGTGACCTTCTCACAACTTTCGCGGATGTCTTCCAAGTAGAGCCTTGGGTCACGAAACATAGATGGCATCATTCTCTACATAGGGACGAAGGCGCGGCTTAAGAGCCTTGTATGTCACCAGGTCCACCCGGTGGCCTAATAGGTTCTCCAGAAAAAACTTGAGTTCCATGTAGCCGTTGAAAGTGGCTCGACCCTCGAACTCAACCAGGATGTCTACGTCACTTCCCGACCCGCCCTCACCCCGGGCCACCGAGCCAAACAGTGCCAGTGACTTGACGTCTAATGCTTTGAACTCCTTCCGGTGGGCAGCTAGGACCCTTAGAATATCATCCCGATGCATCGCAATCACCAATAGTCATTCTACTGCGCTTTGTTCCCAGACACACGCGCAGTAACTAAGAGACAGCCTGCTCGGCGGCGCAGACGAAGCACCTCGTCGCGATCAACGACCGTCCAGCCGACCTCGCTTGCGTAGCGGATCAGCGGGTTCTGCACGGTCTTTCGTTCGCTGCCGAGGCTCATGTGTCGTGGGATTCCACAATCCGGCGGAGCGGTTCGAGCAAAGGAGGAATGTCGTGGGTCGCCGTGTCCCAGATGATGCGAGTGCTGATCCAAGGGTACTCGTGCACGAGGAAGTTCCGCACGCCGCGCATCTTGTCCCAGGGGATCTCGGGGTACCTGGCTTGGATGGCCTCCAGAATGTCGCTCAGCCAATGAATCCAATCCCTAGATGCCAAGGCCGGCCTTCTCGAGCACGCGCTCGCGCATCCACGGGCGGAGTCCGTCAGGGGTCAACCACGTCCACCGGACGGCCCAGCGCCGCTTCCAGATACTCCTTGAGGCCCACCAGGCCGAACAGGCCTACGTGAGCCTCCGGTGCAAGTTCCACGAGGACGTCCACGTCGCTGTCCGCGCCTGTCTCTCCGCGGGCCGCCGAGCCAAAGATCGCCAGCGATCGAACGCCGCGCTCCTCCAGCTCTTCCCGGTGGGAGGCAAGCACATTCAGGAGCTCATCGCGGTTCATCCGCATCGCCCGCTTCCATTCTATCCTCCCGTGCCGATCGCTCGCACTGAGTCCGTTCCCTCCCTGTCCGCTTCCATCGGCGTCACCCGGATCTTGCCGGTCATGAGGTTGTGGAGGAGTGTCTGCAGTATCGACCCAAGCACATCTCTGCGATCGATCTGCATCTTCAGGAAGTCATCGATGCTCTCCAAGCGAGCGACTATCTCGCCTTGAACAGCCATGCTCGGCAAGGGCGTCGGTAGCGCCTTCAGCTTCGTGCTGTTGATGCAGGCAAGATGCGTAGTGCGGTGAGCCACATTCAAGAAGTAGCCCTTGCTGTAGCGTGTTTGGACTAGGCCGCCAAGGTACTCCGGGCTGAGAACGACCCCGTCCGCCCGAACGGCGAAGATGTGATTCTGGTGTACGCAGTTCGGGATCTCGTCTCTCCAGATCGCTCCACGGCCCAGCTTGTCGAAATCCCCTCCCTCTGTGAGAAGCACATCGCCGAATCTCAGGCCATATCGCTTCTCCTCACCCGGTCGGATCTCGATGCTCTTGATCTCCGTCAGATCGAGGAATCCGTCCTGAACATTTGCCACCCGAAGATACGGGACCGAGATCGTTTCTCCAGCAACTCCCTTACGGCCTTTGGCGATGCCCGTCTGGACGGTCCCGCACTCCTCAAGAGGGAGGATTCTCCACGCCTCTGGCACACGTCCGAACTCCGCTTCCTGAATCTCGACCTGATCCGTCTGATCGACCGGCACGGGGCCGTAGGTGAACAAGTACTCCATCATCGAGCGCTTCAGCGCCCTGGCCGCCGCGATCACCCGCTCCGTCGCCACGATCGCCTCCTGCACCGTCCGCAACACCCGCGCAATCGCCCGCTGCTCGGGAAGAGGGGGGAGGGGGATGGGCACCAATTTTGCCTTACCAATTCCAATAAACGGCTGACCGCTTCCAGACCTTGGCCATTTCTGCTCATCGTCCAAATAGTAGAATAAGAATAAGTTAGAAGCTTTCGAGGGTATGCCCTTCACAATGATGGTGTTCTTGATTGCTGTCCATTTCCCTGAAGCAAAGAAGCACCTACCACATCGCGCTCCGATGGCAGACACAATAACAGCCTCCCCGGTGTGCTCAAAGAAGTCACCAAAACCGTCTTGTCCCGCTGCACTGAATGCTGGATACCCATAAGCCTTATAGATGGCTTTGGTAAGGGAAGTATTCCCCCAATCAACGCTTGCCACTTTCCCCAACTGTATTACCTCCCACTCTTCCGGCAGGGGGCCGATTTCGGTCATCTTGAACCCATTGGGAAGACCGGCGGCATTGTCCTTGTTAGCCGCCCGATCGATATCCAGCTTCAGCTGATTCATCTGAGCTTTTCACGCCTTTAAAACACCGTTTTGCAGGAGCCCTACCCAACGTCGGAGACAAGCTCCGACGCTACCGCGATTTCTGTAGCGTCGCACCTGGTGTGCGACGACATGTCCACCCTTACGTGGCTCTATTGTGACCCCTTCACTCACTGCCCCTCGTGCACCATCGCCGCCCGTTTTCTCCGACCGTCTTGCTCCGATCGTCCCCCTATTAACAAAACTGACCTGATTCGTTAATAACGCCATCGCCTATTCACACACTTGTTCATACCGCTTACTCCGTACCCCCGCCGATGGCTCCCAGTCCCAGCTCCTTCAGGACTTCGTTCAGCTTCCGGTCGGCTTCGGCACGCTCTTCTTCGGCCTCGCGCAGCAGAACGACGGCCTCTTCGAGTGGAAGAACCTCCTCCTCACTGTCGGTCAGCACGTAGCGGCTCGGCGAGAGGTTGTAGTCGCTCTGGACGGCTTGGTCGCGCGTGATCACGGCGGAAACGCCCTCTGCTGCTTTCCATCCCGAGTACAGATCGGCGATCTGGCGGATATGCTCTTCCTCCAGGTAGTTCTTGGGCCGGCCTTTGGAGAACAGCTTGCTGGCATTGATGAGCAGGATCTCGTTCGCGTGGCGCTTCTTCCGGTTGAGGACGAGGATCACGGCCGGCGCGGTGGTGTTGTAGAACAGGTTCTCGGGCAGGAGGATAACCGCTTCGACCAGGTCCTTCTGCGCGAACGCGCGGCGAACGTCCCGCTCGCGGTTGGAACCGCGGTTGCCGCTGCCGCGGCTGACGGCGCCGGTGTCGATGACCAGGGCCATCCGACCGTCGTCATTGAGTGATGCGGCCATGTGCTGGATCCAGCCCCAGTCGGCGCTCGAACCCGGTGGGATGCCCAGCTTGAAGCGTTCGTACGTGTCGTGCTCGTACGTCGCCGCGATATCGAACTTCTGATTCCACATCGGATTGGCGGTCACCAGGTCAAACGTTCGTAGACGCCCGTCCTGAGTGACGAACGCCGGGCGGTGCATCGTGTCGCCGAGGGCGATCTCGGCCTCCATGCGATGGACGAACGCGTTCATCCGCGACATGGCGAACGTTGACGGGTTGATCTCTTGGCCGAACAATTGAAGAGGAGCTATTTCAGGTGGCAGCACTCGCCGTCCGTTCTCCTGAACGCCGTGGGTCTCGAGGAGTCGAAGATGGGCCTTGATCAGGAGACCTCCCGAGCCACAGCACGGATCGTAGATCTCCATTCCGGGCTGCGGATCGAGGAGCCTCGCCATCAAGACGGACACTTCGCGGGGCGTGTAGAACTCTCCTGCGCTTTGCCCCTGGCCTTCGGCGAACTTCCGCAGCAGGTACTCGTACGCGCGACCGAGGATGTCGGGTTCCACATCGGCGAGGCCCAGGCGATGACGACTGAGCACTTGGACCAGTTGCACCAGTCGGTCGTTGTCGACGATGGGCTGTCCTGCGGCGGTCTCGTTGAAGTCCCGGATGTCGATGACGCCTTGCAGCTTGGGGTTCTCGCGGGCGACCGTGCGTACGGCGTCGGTCAGGTGCTCGCCGAGGCCGGTCGTCTTCTTCGAGATCGCGTGCCAGCGCGCCTGCTCGGGAATGTAGAACCAGACCAACTTGTGGTCTTGTTCGACCAGTTTGCTCGCGTTGTAGCGGCCACCGAACTCATCCGCCAAGTGAGCCACCTCGTCATCGAACACATCGGAAAGCCGCTTGAGGAAGACCAGCGGGAGAATGTAATCCTTGAACTTCGGCGCATCGAGCGGACCGCGAACGACGCAGGCCGCTTCCCACAGCCAGTTCTCAAGTGCGCTAAGACCCAGTGTCCCCATGCTTCCCTTCCGAACAAGCGTTCCCGTCGCTTTTGATTTACTCACGGCAGACGATCCTTGCCACGGTCATTCTAGCGGGTTGAAGGGTTTATCACAAAACATGGGAACTATCGTGGTGAAGCGCAGAGCCCTTTTCCGATGAGGAAGGTCCCGCTGCTTCCTCCAGTGGAGTATAGGGCCGATCTGACTTGCGAAACCGGCGTCTTGGCTCATCGCGCAGTGTGTGAAGTGCGAGTTAACGCCAATCAGCTCAAGGATGATCAATGGGTCAACGAGGTTTCCGATCACCCCAGGGCAAGGAGGACCACGGACCTTGACGCGCGTCATATGAACCGGGTGAGCTCCCGAAGCGGTTGCCTATCTGGGGACCTGGGAGATTCGGCCGGATGGCCGATGGGGATGATCGCCATCAGGTCTTCATGATCTTTGGCTCCGATCAGCGCTTCAATCCGCGTATCACGCGTCTTTCCCATCCAGCAGGCGCCGAGTCTCAACGCATGGACCGCGAGCAACATATTCTCGATCGCCGCGCCGATCCCCTGAACATCCTTCAGAGGATCGTATCCGGCGTTGCGATCCAGCAGTACAGCGAGCGTCACTGGCGCGGTGGCGACCGTCCCTCCTTGCGGAGCAAGCGTTGCCAGCTCCTCACGCTTGGTAAGAGTTTCCACCACGACAAAGCGCCACGGTTGCGTGTTTTTCCCGGACGGCGCCCATCGGCCCGCTTCGAGGATGGTTTGGATCTGCTCCCGCGTGAGAGGTTCGGGCGTAAACCGTCGGACACTTCTTCTCTCCTGGATAGCCTTCAGCACCTCGTTCATATCGCCCTTTTACAAGGATTATAGCGCTGTCCTCGTCTTGCCGGCCAATCGTCTCCGATGGACGCTGGTATCGCTTCCTCCTTGTTAGCAAGCCATGCGCCGCAGCAGCCAGAGGCAATGTACCTTCCTTGTCCGCGTGTTTTGTGTGACATGCCCTGCCAACGGGGAAGTAGCCGATGTTCCAAGGTCCCAAATGGTGTTCTTCCCCGGGCCAAATGCTACAAAGCCGCGCACACCAGGCAGTATCCTAATAGGAGCAAAATCGGTCATTGGCAAGCAAAGGTTGGTATCATGCTAGGGCAATTGCGGTGATGGTCTGTCTGTAACAGTTCTTTCAAGCGCGGCAATCTGCCTCTTGACAGACGGTCATCCGCGCGGTATAATAGCTGCACATATTTTATGGTTCTGAAAAAGGCAAACTATCCGCGAGGACAGGACGCAAAGCCTAGGACCTTAGAAAGGTAGCCGGGTTGCCGGAATTAAAAAGCCTCTGGCAACTTGGTTTTTTGGTGTAGGATCAAAAGGCGGACGAGAAATCGGGAGGAAGGAGATGCAGACAACGATCTACTACAGCGACGAAGATGAGTACCTGATCAAACAAGTGGACACAAAAGGGCGACGGGAGCGCAAGAGCCGCAGCGCGGTGATCCTTTCCGTCCTGGAGGAGTACTTCGAGGGCGAAAAACGGCTGGGCGAAATCCTGATCGACCTGGGAGCCGTCTCCCACACTGACTTATCGAAGGCGCTTGAACTACAGAAGAGCAAATTCACGGAGAAGTTGTTGGGCGAGATCCTTCTCGAAGAGGAGCTTGTCGACCAAGGCGCAGTTGAACGCGCGTTGATGATTCAAGGCAGGCAACAGAGCGAGTAACCCGGAGGTAGCAGTATACGGATGAGGCTATTAACCTGTGGCTATTTTTTATATCCTGATGGTATGATTGCAAATGATAGAAATTTGTGCTTACGAATGCGAAAAAGGTTTTTATATCCACAAGGAAGGGACCGGTTTACAGGGCAATTGCGAGGCGCGCTTTCGCGAAGGCTCTACCGGCGCGAGTGAATGAGAGTTGGGCTGATCCTGAAACTGCCTAAGGAGTGAATGAGCGGGCACGGACAGAAGCCCGCAGGTCATAAAGCTATTTTTAGGCTGAAAAAGGCAAACCACCCGTGAGGGTGGGACGCAAAGCCACGGGCCTCCTAGGAGGTAGCCGGGCTGCCAGCTCCACGGGAGGTCACAGACGGTGGAGCGGGCAAAGCGAGGTAACCTGGGGCTTCACCCTAGTTCCAGAGGGATATTCTTTGGTTTTCGTCGTGCTGCGCTGCTGAGCCTTGCTGCGTCGGTGCTTCTTCTAGCTGCGGGTACAGCTTTGGCCCAGACCTGCAACAACTATAACGTCGCATTCCTAGGGGCTAGCTTTGATGGAGCCAACACCACCTACTCGTATCAGGTTTCGGTTTGTGCACTTCCCAAGATTGACGATTGGATGTTGGGGTTGCCGGACTGCGTAAGCTGTAGCGACATTGATAGCGCTGGGCCGGGGGACTGGGAGTGTAAGTATGAATCTGCCGCTGGACTGTTTGGCGTCAAGTTCAGGCAAGACATCTATTATGAGGAAGGATGCCCGTGCAGCGGAGGGATATCGGAAATCACGCTTCGGTACAACGGCAATGTGGGCGACGCGATCACAGCATCCGATGGCGGGTCGAAGGTCTATGGCGTGTATCAGGTCAATGCATCGCCGTATGAGTTCACCGTGTACGCATCATCGGTGGGCGACACCAAACTAAGTGCCAATTTGGAGCTATCGGTCGACACAGGTGAGGTTCAGTCGATCCACGTGAGCTGCAGCCAGCCCATTGCGCCTGGAGATGTCCACGGCAGTTTCACGATCGTGTCGTATGTCTCTGTCGACGCTGGGTATGTGGACGAAACGATCTGCACCAGCGGTGATTGCAACAACCTGACTTTCTACGTGACCCTGATTGGAGATTGGCCAACGGGTGTGGCTCAAGCTGCCGTGCACCCTGCGGGCGAGCCTTGGTGTCAGAAGACCACGCAGGGACCGGTGTGCCCTGTTCCAGTGACCCTAACGATGGCCGTCACACCGTCAGGGGCAGGGACGACCAGCCCAGCGGTGGGGACGCATACGTACAACTACGGGGACGTGGTGCCGATCGAGGCAACGCCAGCCACAGGGTGGCAGTTTGACCACTGGGAGGGCGACGTCAGCGGCAGTGCCAACCCCGACTCGGTGACGATGGATGGGGACAAGCACGTCACTGCGGTGTTCACGCAGATTGCGGTGACGCTGACGATGGCCGTCACACCGTCAGGGGCAGGGACGACCAGCCCAGCGGTGGGGACGC
>CAZOUO010000012.1:17536-21427 GCA_964582975.1 uncultured Thermotogae bacterium
GGTGACGATGGATGGGGACAAGCACGTCACTGCGGTGTTCACGCAGATTGCGGTGGCAATGACGATCGACAAGTCCGGCGATGCTGGCCCCGTCAGCATCGGTGACACCGTCCACTACACGATCACGGTGACCAACATCGGTGATGTGACCCTGCACAACGTAACGGTGGTGGACACGAAACTGGGAATCAACCAGAACGTGGGCGATCTAGTCCCCGGCGACTCACAGACGATCAACGGGATGTACGGTCCGGTGACCGAGGATGACCTGCCCGGTCCGATCGTTAACACCGCGACAGCAGACAGCGATGAAACGGCCCCGGTCGATGACGCCCACGCAGTGGCCATTGCGGGAACCCCGGCGCTGACGATCGACAAGAGCGGCGATGCTGGCCCAGTCAGCATTGGCGACACAGTCCGCTACACGATCACCGTGACCAACATCGGTGATGTGACCTTACATAACGTGACGGTGGTGGATGCCAAACTGGGGATCAACCAGAACGTGGGCGATCTAGCACCTAGTGACTGGCAGACGATCAACGGGACGTACGGTCCGGTGACCGAGAATGATCTGCCCGGTCCGATTGTTAACACGGCCAGCGCAAGCAGTGACGAGACACCAGATCCGCTAAGCGATGACCACGAGGTGCCGATTGTGGTAACGGAAAGAAGCGCAGACTTGAGTCTTTCCAAGACGGTGGATAATGCAAGACCGCGCGAAGGTGAGAACATCGTCTACACCATCACGATAACCAACGATGGTCCAAGTGATGCGACGGGTGTTGAAATCACGGATCTATTACCCGTATGGATAACCCATGTATCGGACAGCGGCGCTGGTTCATACAATCGCATCACCGGCGTGTGGACTGTGGGAGCCCTAGCCAATGGCAACAGTGCTACGTTGGAGATCACGGCCATTGTGGATGCGGGAATCGCCGGGATAACAATCCCCAACACCGCGGAGGTAACAGCTGCAGACCAGCTGGATCCGGACTCCACGCCCGATAACAACGATCCCACCGAGGACGATCAAGATAGTGCCGACATCAATGGGCAACACGCTGACTTGGCGGTGACAAAGACGGTGGACAACGCCACACCCTATGAGGGTGACACGATCGTTTACACGATCACAGTGACCAACAACGGGCCGGATGACGCAACGGAAGTTGAGGCCACCGATCTGCTCCCCTTGGGTGTGACCCATGCATCCGACGACAGCGCTGGTGCGTACGATAGCATGACAGGCGTGTGGACGATAGGAGCGCTGGCCAGCGGTGCCAATGCCACGATCGAACTCACTGTCACGGTGGACACAGAAACTGCTGGAAACACCATAACTAACACGGTCGAGCTGACAGGCTTTGATCAGGCTGATACAGACAACACGAATAATCGCAGCAGCGTCGACATCACGGTGCAAGAAGTTGTCACCACTGGTGTGGGTGGGGCAACCGAAGACTCTTGCCAGAGCAAGGTCATCATCTCCGAGATTGCGTGGGCCGGAACTGCCGCCGATCCGTGGGGCGAGTGGATCGAGCTACGCAACTTGGGGAAGACCTCCATTGACCTGACCGACTGGACCCTGCGCTGGCGGCGGAAGCACCCCTCCACTCCGGAGGAGTCCCGCTGGAAGGTGCTCAAGCTGTCGGGGCTGCTGATGGCCGCTGCGATTTCCGCTTGTGAACTCGTCGAACGTGAACCAACGCCATCACTGCGCATCGTGAAGAACGACTCGGACGACATCTCTTGGTTGCTCCTCGGCGAACTCGAGGAGAAAGACGGAAGTTACTACCTATTGGAGCGTTGGCACGACGCCACCGTCAGCAACGTTACTGCGGATTTGGTCTACGATACCACACCCCCTTACAATTTAGAGCTTTCTGATTTTGGGGACATCCTCGTGCTCGTAAACAACCAGGGCAAGATTGTCGATACCGCAAATGCCTTCGAGTTCGAGAAAGACGGCTGGCCAGCAGGGAGCGCTACCACTTTTGCTACCATGGAGCGAACCGATCCACTAGGACCCGATACAAAAGAGAACTGGCACACTAACCAGGGAATCCTAACTCATGGCCTCGATGCGTTGCGGAGGCCACTGGTTGCCAGCGCCGGAGTGATAAACTCGACTGTTCTCGACGAACTCGCCTTGTTTTCCGATCTCCAACCAGCGGAAATTCATGTGGGAACGCAGCTTGAAGCTGGGATTGAAGTAGCTATGAATGTCAGAAAGGCCCCTGGCTGGCCGTGGATTCACGTTACCTCGCCTGGTCTTGCTGAGGCAGCCGGCATAGGAGGAGCGATCGACTACGGTGCTGGCTACGCCTTCTCCGGCCATTACGAAGAGGACACCTATTGGCTCGGGATTGATACTGACGATCTTGCACCAGGGCGATACACTTTCTGGATCCCCTATGGAGAGGGAAAGACGATGATTATCCCAATTTCCGTCGTTCCCTAGTACAAACGCTGCAACAGATTCGCGGCTCCGGTATTCTGGAAAACCCGGGCCGCTTTTCCTTTTCCAAGACTTTCGGATTATTTCATTTTCCAGCGATTCAGCGATTGGCGGTATGGATCACGCGGCCCAGCGCATTCTCGGCCGCCTCCTTCAACCCCCCGGGAAGGGTGGGATGCGGGTGAATCGCATCGGCGATCACTAAAAGAGAAAGACCGTTTTGCACGGCAATCGCTGCCTCGGAAATCAGTTCGGAGGCCTCGGTTCCGACGATTTGGACGCCAAGAAGACGTCCCGACTTTGCCGCAGCGATGACCTGGAAGAAGCCCCTCAGTTGCACCCATCTCTCGTGATTTGCCTAACGCTGCTTCTTGGCTCTATGGTAGAAAAGCGCAAAGGGGGAGAGGAGGGAAATGCAGGCGACGATCTACTACAGCGAAGAGGACTCTTATCTGATCAAACAAGTGGACACAAAAGGGCAACGGGAGCGGAAGAGCCGCAGTGCGGTGATTCTTTCCATCCTGGAGGGGTATTTCGAGGGTAAGAAACGTCTGGGCGAGATCTTGATTGACTTAAGAGCAGTCTCCCATACTGATTTGTCGAGGGCGCTTGAACTGCAAAAGACCAAATTCACCGAGAAGCTTCTGGGAGAGATCCTTCTCGAAGAGGAGCTTCTCGAACAAGGTGCGTTGGAACGTGCATTGATGATTCAAGGCAGACAAAGCGATAAATGACCGAACGGCACTTGTTATAGAACTGTTAAATTTAGCTTCGCATTTCTAGGCTGAAAAAGGCAAACTACTCGCAAGGGTAGGACGCAAAGCCACGGGTCTCCTTCTAAGAGGCAGCCGGCTGCCAGCAATTGGAGCAGGTAGCTGACGGAGAGGAGGTAACCGTGGTCAAATGCTTCATACACCTTGCAAAGCCTAAGGGTAGGAGAGACCTTGGCTTTCGCTTAATGATTACGCTTTTTGCAGTGCTGGCATTATCGGCATTGCTGCAAGGCGCTTATGAAGTTCGAGCAGCCAGTGTAAGTCCTGTCTATGTCGCAGATGCTCAGGGCTGGACCTGCTCAGGGGATTTCTGTTCAACTTGCAGCGAGCTGAGGCTCGAGGGAACCACTCTCACTGCGGGGTCCCACACCGATGGCGTTCTGACAGTCACCATCTCAAACGTCATCGAGAAGGATGACGACGAGTGGATATCCTTCGACTGGTCATCGAATATCGGGGTAGATGCAGTCTTCGTGAAGGCCGGAACCTCGGCGAACCTTTATCAATACGATCCTGAGGCAACCTCGGATACGAATCTCATACCCCCGGGGAACCAGGCGATCAGTCATATCACCTTCTGCTACGACGTGGAAATGGAAGGGCACATCATCGTCGACAAGGTGACCGACCCGGCGGGAGACCCTCAGTTGTTCA
>CAZOUO010000012.1:21527-30015 GCA_964582975.1 uncultured Thermotogae bacterium
GACAAGGTGACCGACCCGGCGGGAGACCCTCAGTTGTTCACGTTCGACCCCAGTTGGGGCAGCAGCTTCCAGCTTGCGGACGCGACCGCACCACACGACAGCGGCGCACTCCTCCCTGACACCTACTCGGTGACTGAAACTGTACCAGCGGGTTGGGATCTGACCAGCGCGGTCTGCAGCGACGGCAGTGACCCAAGCTCGATCGATCTCGGTCCCGGTGAGACCGTTACCGTCACCTTCACCAACACCAAGCAACGGGGGCACATCATCGTTGACAAGGTGACCGACCCGGCGGGAGACCCTCAGTTGTTCACGTTCGACCCCAGTTGGGGCAGCAGCTTCCAGCTTGCGGACGCGACCGCACCACACGACAGCGGCGCACTCCTCCCTGACACCTACTCGGTGACTGAAACTGTACCAGCGGGTTGGGATCTGACCAGCGCGGTCTGCAGCGACGGCAGTGACCCAAGCTCGATCGATCTCGGTCCCGGTGAGACCGTTACCGTCACCTTCACCAACACCAAGAAAGGCACGATCATCGTCCACAAGTTCAACGACGAGAATGCTAACGGGATCCAGGATGCCAATGAAGGAGATCTGAGCGGTTGGACGATGATCGTGCATGAGGGTTCTGGATGCTCAGGGCCAGTTGTCGAATCGAAGGACACCAACGGCAATGGAGACGCTATTTTCGAAGTTGCACCGGGTCAGTATTCTATTGAGGAGGATCTCAAGAGTGGCTGGCAAGTCACAACGGGTAGCGTTTGTCAAAACGTGAGCGTATCTGCAGGAGGTTCGCAGACGATCACGTTTGGGAATCAACTGGTCAGCCCCGGAATTGAGATCAAAAAGTACGTGTCTGTAAATGACGGTGCCACGTGGGAGGATGCCAACCAAGACCCCGGTCCATCTATAGAAGTTGGAGAGACGGTGAAGTGGCGCTACGTCGTGACCAATACGGGCAATGCCCCGCTTTTCAATATCACAGTGTCCGATGACAACGGCACCCCTGGTAATACTGGCGATGACTTCACGCCGCTTTTGGTGGATAAGGGAGATGGAAACGACGCACTCGATGTCAGCGAGAGTTGGACCTACCAAGCTAGTGGGACAGCGGGCGTTGGCCAATACGAAAATATTGCTTCGGTAACAGCAAAAGACCCACTGAACCAAGATGTCGATGACACAGACCCCAGCCATTACCTGGGTGTGTACAAAGGCTGGATCCGTGTTACGCCGGTTGAGGCAACGAACCAGGTGGGGGATGAGCACGAAATCACCGCCACGGTAAAGGTCTACGACGGAACAAGCTGGGTGCCGCTGGCAGGAGCGGATGTTACGTTCTCGATCTCGAATGACACCACGGGCAGCGCCTACTTTGTCAATGGGGTGGACACGGGCACGACGAACTCTGCTGGGCAGTGCTCGGTGTCCATCAACACGAGTGCGGCAGGTGTGGTGGAAGTACACGCCGTCGCGGAGGTGTACAAAGCCGGGAAGCTCGTTCTCCAGGTGGAGACGGACGGGAGCTGGCCTGGTAACCCGGATGGGAACAGCGACGACGCCGAGAAGACCTACGAGTACCGGAATGCCAAGATCGATCTAACACCACCCACTGACACCAACGAAGTTGGTGACGAGCACGTGATCACTGCCACAGTGCAGGTATGGAATGGCAGCAGTTGGGTGGCTCCACCCGATGGTGGGACGGTCACCTTCTCCATTGCCTCGGACACCACGGGAACAGCGACCATTGAGAGCGTCAACCCAGCCACGATCACCGGTGGGACGGCCACGGTTACGATCAATGCCGCCACGCCCGGAGTAGTGAGAGTCCATGCTCGGGCCGATGTCCTCGGCGATCAGTCCTTGTTCGCTGAAACGGACGAGATCGCCCCCAATAGCAGTGACGCCACGAAGACATACGTCCCGATGCCAACGATCACGGTCACTAAGACCGCAGCCCCAACCACGGTCATTGAGCCGGGCGATACGGTTACTTTCACCGTGCGAGTAGATAACCCTAGCAACGAGTCACTTACCTTGACCGCGCTGGTCGACGACATCCATGGTGATCTGAACGGGCAAGGAACCCTCGCAGTGCCCCAGACGATCCTTGCAGGTGGGTTTTATCAAGGCACCTTCACTGCGTTGGTCTCAGGCAATGCCGGTGAGAGTGAGACCGACACTGTCACGGCCACCGCGGTGGACAATGACGGTCATCCGGTGAGTGACAGTGACGATGCAACCGTGACGATCACCAGTGTAGGCTCATCGATCGAGGTGACGAAGACGGCGAATCCAACAAGCGTGGCCGCGCCGGGTGGTGTGGTGACGTTTGCGGTGACGATTGACAACACGTCTCTTGCCGACACGGTGACGATCAGCACCCTAAGCGATTCGATCTACGGGGATGTGGCTGACGGGGGCAACGCGGCGATCCTTAGTACGACGGCGACGGTGCCGCAGGTGATCCTTCCTGGGAACTCCTACCAGTTTACGTTCACCGCCAATGTGACGGGGAATGCAGGTGACAGTGAGACCGACGTTCTCACTGCCTCTGGAACGGACGATGACGGTGATCCGGTGAGCGACAGGGACGATGCCACCGTGACGATCGCTACAGTGATTGCCGACCTTTCCCTTACGAAGAGCGTCGACAACCCGGCCCCTGGGGAAGGCGACACGATCATTTTCACGATCACACTTACCAACGATGGCCCAGGCGATGCCACCGGCATCCAGGTCGACGACTTGTTGCCGGATGGTCTGAGCTATGTTTTCGACAACAGCGGCGGATACTACGAGCCCACCACCGGCGTGTGGACCGTGGGCGACTTAGCCGACGGGGACAGTATATCCCTTGAGATCTGGGCAAGCGTGGATGCAGGCACCGCCGGGACAACGATCACCAACACGGCGGAAGTAACCGCGGCCGATCAGCCCGATCCGGATTCAACACCTAACAATTACGACCCGACTGAGGACGATCAAGACGACGCTGAGATTACCGTACAGGGAGCTGATCTCGAAGTGATCAAGTCGGTGGATAATCCTACCCCCAGCGAAGGAGAAACGATTGTCTACACCATTACGCTTACCAACAACGGACCGGATGACGCAACGGGCGTTGAGCTCACCGACGCACTGCCTCCAGGACTAACGTATGTCGCCGACGATAGCGGTGGTGCATATGCGATCGACACCGATGTGTGGACTGTAGGTGCATTGGCGGTTGACGCCAGTATGGAGCTGAACATCACGGTCACGGTGGATGAGGGCACTGCCGGGACAACGATCACCAACGTCGCCGAGATCACAGCTTCCGACCAGCCCGACCCTGACCTCACCAATAACCGCGACGACGCCGATATCACAGTCATTGAAGAAGTGGCCGGTGGGGGGGGCGCATTGGAGGACCTCTGCGAGGAGAAAGTGATCATCTCCGAGGTCGCCTGGGCCGGAACTGCTGCCGACTCGTTGGACGAGTGGATCGAGCTACGCAACCTGGGGACGATCCCCGTTGACCTGACCGACTGGACCCTGCGCTGGCGGCGCAAACACCCAACCACACCTGAAGAGTCCCGCTGGAAGGTTCTCACGCTGTTTGGAACGCTGATGCCAGCAGCAACCTCAGCGTGTGAACTTGCCGATCGTGAACCAAACCCGTCGATCCGCATTGTCAAGAACGACAAAGACGACATCTCTTGGTTGGTCTTCGGTGAACTTTATGAGCAGGACGAAAGCTACTACCTGCTAGAGCGGCGGAACGACGCTACGGTTAGCGATGAAATCGCAGATCTGGTCTACGATACAACACCTCCATACGAGCTAGAACTCTCCGACTTCGGCGACATTGTCCTGTTAGTGAATGCCGAAGGAAAGATCGTCGATACTGCGAATGCCTTCGAGTCCGAGAAAGACGACTGGCCCGCAGGGAGCGCAATCACATTTGCCACCATGGAGCGGGCCGATCCATTAGGCCCCGATACTAAAAAGAACTGGCACACAAACGAAGGAATCCTCGTGCACGGCCTCGATGCGTTTCAGAGGCCATTGGTCGCAAGCGCTTCGGTGGCGAACTCCACAGTGCTTGAGAAATTGGAGTTACTCGCTGATATCCCGCCGACAGAGCACCACGCTGGAAAGCCTCTCGAAGTCGGGATTGAAGTGGCTATGACTGCCGGCGTTGCGGGCGGCGGCGGGTCCGTCAAAGCGAACTCTTGGAGGGCTACTGGCTGGCCGTGGATACACGTGACTTCACCTGATCTTGCTGATCCTGGGGCAGCCGGTGGTGGTGGGGCCGTCGACCTCGGGACCACGACCTTTTTCTCCGGCCGTTACGAAGAGAACACCTACTGGCTGGGAATCGATACCGGCGCTCTTCCGCCCGGACGATACAACTTCTGGATCGTCTATGGAGAGGGCCAAGCGGCCTACGTTCCGGTCATCGTCCTTCCCTGACACAGATTCTGTAAACAACGCAATCGCGCCCCCGGTCTTAGACGAACGCCGGGGCGGTTTCCTTTGGTGATGCTGATTTATTTTCTTCAACGGTCAGCGATTGACGGTGTGAATCGCTCGGCCCAGCGCATTCTCGGCCGCTCCTTTGAACCCCTCGGGAAGGGTGGGATGCGGGTGAATCGCATCGGCGATTACCGAAAGAGAAAGACCGTTTTGCACGGCAATCGCTGCCTCGGAAATCAGGTCGGACGCCTCGGCCCCGACGATTTGGACGCCGAGCAGACGTCCCGACTTTGCCTCGGCGACGACCTGAAAGAAACCCTCGGTCTCTCCCATGCCCTGTGCCTTGCCCAGCGCTCCATACGAGAAACGACCGACCGCGACCTCATAACCTGCCTCTTTGGCTTTCTTTTCAGACAGTCCCACGCAGGCCACCTCGGGGTCGGTGAAGATCACCTGAGGAATCATGCCGTAGTCCAGTGGAACGTGCTCACCGGCGAGGAAAGCTGCGAGTTTTACCCCCTCGGCCGAGGCCTTGTGTGCAAGCATGGGCCCACCGATGAGATCCCCAATCGCGCATATCCCATCGGCTGCTGTCTGCAGATCCCCATCGACCGGGATGAACCCCTGGCGGTCCGGCTCAATTCCCACCGTCTTTAACCCGATCTTCTCGGAATTCGGACGCCGGCCAACAGCCACGAGAACCCGATCGGCCTCGAATACCTCCCCCCCCTTGGTTCGTACCAGCACCGTATCTCCCGTCTTCCCAGAGGCGCTGTCCTCGTATGACTCCGCGGCAGTGTTGACGTGGACGGTGATCCCCTGTGAGTCAAGCATGCGCTTGATCAGAGACAGGCTGCGGCGATCCAGATCGATCCCAGGAAGAATGCCGGGCATCATCTCGATCACTGTCACCGCGCTTCCCA
This sequence comes from uncultured Thermotogae bacterium, assembly GCA_964582975.1. GTDB lineage: Bacteria > Bipolaricaulota > Bipolaricaulia > UBA7950 > UBA9294 > CAZDDA01. Next base: position 26,918 of record CAZOUO010000012.1, read on the forward strand.
ACCGGTTGTATATCGTGGCCAGCTCCAAGCCGATCACCCCACCACCAATGACCAGTAGCTGGGGTGGAACTTCGGTGAGGGTGAGTGCATCGTCTGAGGACCATATGCGCGGATCCGAAAAATCGAATCCAGGAATCTCGATTGGAGAGGATCCGGTGGCAAGGACAATGCGCTCCGCCTTGATGATCTCGCCTGTAGATAGCGCGACCCGGTGAGGGCCGTCGAGACGTCCTCTGCCTTTGAACAACACCACGCCGTTTGCTTTCAAAAGGGCTCTGATCCCATCCGCCAGACGAGAAACGATTCCCCCCTTCCAAGCCGCAAGTCCAGACAAGTCGATTTGCGGTGCGGCAAAATCAATTCCCATCGTCTCCGCCGTCCTGGCCCGGGCCACAAGCTTGGTCGCTGAATACAGCGCCTTAGTGGGGATACAGCCCCAGTTGAGGCACACCCCACCTACCGCGCCCTCCTCAATCAGTGCCACCTTGAACCCGAGTTGCGCCATCCGGATTGCTCCTACATAGCCACCCGGTCCAGCGCCGATTACCGCCACGTCGTATTGCATGCTCGTGGCCCCTTCTTGACGTTTGCCAAAGAAAGTATCGTGAGAACCCTTTTTGATCAAGGAGCTGCGGGTTCATCTTCCTTTCTAATGGACTCTTGCCGGTAAGACAACCCGTCTATTGCCGGCGCCTCTTAGGTATAATTATTAATAATGTAAAACATTACTAACCGATTGTAAGCGATAGCAACCATCCGAAAAAGGCTAACCCTTCGTAAGGAGGCGACGCAAAGCCACGGGCCCTACAAGGGCAGCCGGGCTGCCGAAGATGAAACGCAAGCAATTCTGGCTGAGAGGGAGCATTCTTGTAGCTTTTCTCGTTACTTCGTCTTTCTTCGTCTGGAATCAGTTCCCCCATGTTGTCGGCGGAGGAGGGGTCTCCGAGGCATCCCCGCTCGCTTTGCAGGGTGAGCTCACCTTTTCGTGGGGTATTGAGCGGATCGCTGCCCCCGACGCGTGGTGGTGCACGACCGGCTCGGATGACGTTGTGGTTGCGGTCATCGACAGCGGCATTGATACAACGATCCCGCAGCTCGAGGGAAAGCTCTGGACCAATCCCAGCGAGATTTCAGGAAACGGGATCGATGATGATGGGAACGGCTACATTGATGACATTCACGGTTGGGACTTTCGGGACAACGACTCGAGCTCCCTCATCGACTCTAAGATTCATTGGCATGGTACATTCGTTGCTGGAATTATTGCCGCTCGACCAGGAGCAGGCAAGGTCACCGGCGTTGCCCCGGGAATCCGCATCATGGATCTGCGCTTTCTCGACTCGAAGAATCTCTTTTACAGCCGGGATTGGAAGCAGTTTGCCGAAGCAGTGGACTACGCCGTCGACAATGGAGCACAAATCATCAACCTGAGCGTGTATGCGAACGGAAAGCCGCCGCGCGTTCTTGAGCAAGCCTTGGGCCGAGCGGCTCAGCGTGGAGTGATCGTGGTGGGAATCGCTGGGAATGATTCGCAGTCCAAGGTGTGCTATCCTGCGAAGTACCCGTCAGTCCTTGCTGTCTCGGCAACGGATAGCGATGACCGTCTCGCCTCATTCAGCAATCACGGTGCTGAAGTAGGGGTAGCGGCGCCCGGAGAGCAGATCACGTCGCTCTTTCCCGGGGGAGCTGCGGGTACAAGTTCGGGTACCTCGTTCTCCGCTCCCCACGTAAGCGGAACCCTCGCCCTGATCCTTTCTGCCAACCCCGGACTCTCGCCCAGCGAGGCGATCGAACTTCTCAAGCAGTCCACCGAAGATCTCGGTGATACCGGGCAGGATTCTCACTTTGGCGCCGGACTGATCAACGCCGGCCAGGCCGTGAACGCTTCTTAGCACGGCTGACCATCTCGGCCATCCCGAGTAAACGCCAGAATGCAAGTTTGACCACCGCCTCATCTCTGACCGAGGTTCCCAAAGCCAAAAAGCGCCAATCCTTTTCAGAAGGCAAAATAGGCTGATATGGCATTTCAACGTTCTGTCTATAAAAAGCCCTATACAAAGAAATCGGCCAGATTAATATGATCTACTGTACTGTATCGAGAACTCTTAGAATACTATCATGATACGCTTAAAAGGACATTTCGGCAACGGTGCTAAATCAGGCAACATCCTTACAAACTCAGAGACTATGACATGCCGCTGACTGAGCATCGTGGCTTGGAATAAGAGCTGCTATGAATGGGACAACCAGCAAAGTCTGGTAACGCAAATGTCCTAGAACGAGAAGAAAGGCCGCGTATAGTACTGCTGTAGAAGATGAAATGTATGAATGATGGTCAGACGACTAAGAAACAGCTTTTCCAAGAACTGCACGTGCTGCGTCAACGCGTAGCTGAGTTGGAAAGACTGGAAACTGAGCGCAGGCAGGCAGAGGACCAGCTTAGGCAAAGTGTTGAGAAGCTTCGCCACGCGATAGAGGAAACCGTGCAGGCCATGGCATTGACTGTTGAAACAAGAGACCCCTACACTGCTGGCCATCAGCAACGGGTTGCGAAATTTGCCTGCGCAATTGGTACGGAGATGGGGTTGGCAGAAGACCAGATTGACGGGATTCGCCTGGCAGCATTGATTCACGACATCGGCAAGCTGTACATCCCCGTTGAGTTCCTGAGCAAACCGGGCGGGCTCTCCGAGATCGAGTTTGCCATCATCAAAGAGCACTGCCGTGTTGGGTACGAAATATTGAAGAGGATTGAGTTTCCCAGGCCGGTCTCCCAAATTGTGCTTCAACACCACGAGCGAATTGATGGATCAGGCTACCCCACTGGCCTTGAAGGGGATGAGATACTGGTTGATGCGCGAATCTTGGCTGTGGCCGATGTGGTTGAAGCAATGGTTTCTCACCGGCCTTATCGCCCTGCCCTTGGGGTTGAAGCTGCCCTAGATGAGATTAACCAAAATCGAAACGTTCTTTACGATCCAGCCCCAGTGAGTGCGTGTATAGAACTTCTCGGTCCGAAGCGGTTCGCCTTTGCAAACTAGCCTATCGAGTTTCGTAGTACTGTTTACAGGTGGCAGGTTGAGGCAGGAGGAAGAAAG
>CAZOUO010000013.1:0-29488 GCA_964582975.1 uncultured Thermotogae bacterium
TTCCAGAGAAGTGGATCTGCTCATCCTCGACGAGCCGACGTCGGTCCTGACTCCACTCGAAGTTGACGAACTGTTTGCGCTTCTCGGTCGGCTCAAAGATACAGGAAAGTCGATCATTCTCATCACCCACAAGCTCAAGGAGGTTCAGTCGATTACCGATCGGATCGTCGTTCTCCGGCACGGCGAGATGGTTGGCGACGTGAGAACAGCCGATGCAACGACGGAAAGACTGGCCCACCTAATGGTAGGGGAGGCCCTAGAAGAAGAGGCCGACGTAGTTGAGCTGAGTGACGAGGAACTGCCGACCCACAAAGAGCGAGGGGAAGCGCGGCGATCCGGGGAGGGTCTCCTTCACGTTGTCGATCTGACCGCTAAGGGGAACACGGGCGAGATCGCTGTCGACGGTGTCTCATTCGATGTCTACGGAAGAGAGATCTTCGGCATCGCTGGTGTAGAAGGAAACGGTCAGACCGAACTGGTCGAATCGCTCACCGGCTTGCGCGTGCCCACTAAGGGGACTGCAACAATAGAAGGAAAGAACATCCTCGGGAAGGATCCGCGCGAGATTTACCGCCTTGGTGTTGCCCACATTCCGGAGGACCGATGGGAGCTGGGGCTGGTGTTGCCGTTCACGTTGGCCGAGAACGCGATCCTCGGCGTGCATCGCTGGGAGGAATTTCGCGGACCACTCTCGTTTCTGCGATGGAGGAGGATCAACCAACACGTTCGCCAATTGATGGACCGGTTCGAGATTCAGGCTACTGGACCGAGTGCACCTGCGAAGAGCCTATCCGGTGGCAACCAGCAAAAGCTGATCGTCGGGCGCGAGCTAGCCAAAGATCCCGCAATCATCGTCGCGTCGCAGCCGACCCGCGGCCTCGACATCGGCGCGGCTCACTACATCCGCCAGACGCTCCTCGAAATGCGTGACAACGGGCGCGCGATCCTTCTCGTCTCGGCGGATCTTGATGAAGTGCTGGCGCTGTCCGATCGCGTGGCCATCATGTACGAAGGGAAGTTCATGACGGTCTGTTCCCCCGCTGATCTCGATCGCGAAACGGTCGGAATGCTGATGGGAGGCGTAACGGCAGAGGAGGCCGCGTGAGCGAGACAAGAGGGACCAGGCAATCTCGCCTCCTGCGAGGTGTTCATCGGACACTGACCGGCCTACATCCTGCGTTGGAGTCGCTTCTCGCTGGGGTGGTGGGTCTGCTCATCGGCGCAATCCTCATGTACATCTGGGGGTTTGATCCTTGGAAAGCCTACCTTGCTCTGTTCAAGGGCGCCTACGGTGGTTCTTACGAGTTCTCCAGTTCCCTTGCGCGAGGGACTCCCCTCATCCTGACCGCGCTCACGTTCTCGATCTGTCTGCGCGCCGGGATGTTCAACATCGGCGCGGAGGGGCAGATGTACATGGGCGGGATTGCGTCAGTCGTCGTGGCGCTGTTCGTCCTTCCGCCCGGGCTGCATCAGATCGTCGGTTTGATCTTTGCCGCATTTGCGGGGGCGGTGTGGAGCCTCGTTCCCGCCTTTCTCAAGCTGACGCGCGGCGTCCACGAGGTCATTTCGACAATCATGTTTAACTGGATTGCGCGGTGGCTGGCGTTGTACATTGCGATCTTCCTTCTGGTCGATCCACGTCGGGCGGAGAAGACGCTGAGCATTCCGATTTCGGCGCGCTTCCCGGTTCTGGTTCGCGGAACTGACCTTTCCTACACGATTTTTCTCTCCATCGCGTTTGCTCTTGTCATCTATTTCATCCTCTGGCACACCACCGTCGGGTACGAGGTTCGCGCCGCGGGTCTCAACCCGACCGCTGCCCGCTACGGCGGGATTAAGAACAAGCGAACGATGTTCTTGAGCTTCGTTCTGGGAGGGGTGGCAGCCGGACTGGCGGGGGCGGCGATCGTGATGGGGCTTCCTCCGACATACGCGATCTACGGTGGCGGTGCCCTCCCCCAGCTTACCAATATCGGGTTCGACGGCATGGCGGTCGCGATGGTGGGGCGGAACCATCCGATTGGGATCATCGTTGCCGCGTTGTTCTTCGGCGGGCTGAACGCGGGTGGCCGTGTGATGCAATTCTACGGATCCAATCCCGTTCCGTTGGAGATGGTTCGCGTGGTAATGGGAGCGATCGTGCTCGCGATGTCCATCCCGGAGCTGATCCGTCTCTTCCCAATGCTGAAGAAGCAGGGCACTGAGTTCGTCCAGCTGTTGCGACAGATCGGAAGACGCAAGGAGAGGAGGCAATCGGCATGAGTCTGAACGACATTCTGAGCCTGCTGCGGATATCGCTTCACGCAATGGTGCCAATCACCCTGACTGCAGTCGGCGAGGTCGTGGGCCAGACGGCCGGGTTGTTCAACATTGGCCTAGAGGGAATCTTGCTGATCAGTGCATTCGCAGGTGCTCTCGGAGCCGAGGTGGGTGGGCCTGCCGTTGGGTTACTGGTCGGAATGGGAGTGGGCGGGATCATCGGCTTCGTCTTCTCTGTCATCAGCACCTACTGGAAAGGGACCCAGATGGTTACCGGTATTGGGATCAACCTGTTTGCCCTGGGATTTGTTGCCTTCGGCTTGATTCAGTTGGGCGCGCCGGGCTTCCACGACGTGCCGACGGCAGTTTCGCTGGCCAAGTGGAGGACACCGATGGGAGCGATGAGCCCGTTGATCTTAGCGGCGCTTGTGATGCCGTTTCTCGTCTATTGGTTCCTCAAGCGCACGCGTGCAGGCCTGATGCTGAAGGCAGCAGGGGAGGCTCCAGAGGCAGCCGATGTCGCCGGGATCAACGTCAACCGAATCCGTGTACTCGCTACCACGTTTGGAGGTGCCCTGGCGGGACTCGGCGGCGCGTACATGAGCGTGGCGTGGATGGGCTTGATCACCAAGGAATTCTCCGCCGGCCGCGGATTTATCTCCTTGGCGTGTGTCGTGTTTAGTGGGTTGAACCCGTTGCTGGCGTTGTTGGGTGGATTTATCTTCGGGTTGTTCCAGGGCCTGGCAGAATGGGTGAAGACGTTGCCGGCGAAGCCGATTCCTAGTCAGTTTGTGTCCATGCTTCCGTACATCGTGACGCTGCTCGTTGTCTCTGGTGCGATTGGTCGGGTGCGGTTTCCCAAGGCAATTGGGGTACCTTATAAGAGAGAGTAGCCGGAGTGTACGGCTAGCGTATCTAGATCCTGTAGGCCTCTCGAGACGATTTCCTTTTGCAGGCTCCAGTGTGCGACAATCCTCGAGAAGGAGGGCATATGGGTCTTGTTCACGTCAATGAGATCATAAGGCCAAGTACGATTGGGGAAGCGGTGAGGCTTCTCCAAGAGCGCGGTGATCAGGCCCGGTTGCTCGGCGGCGGGATCGAGCTCGTACGATACGTCCCTTCCCAGGTGTCGTCTCTGATTGACCTTTCTTTATTGCCCTTAAGCTACATAGAAGAGTCTGACGCTGGCTTGACGATCGGCGCGACCACAACGCTTAGGGAGATCCTTGAGAATCCGCTGGCCACTGGCTATCTCGGAGGCGTCATCGCGGGGATGCTGCGACAGGTCGCCTCGCCGCTGTTGCGCAACTTGGCCACTGTGGGAGGAGCGCTGGTTTCCGCGAACCCATGGTCGGATGTGATCACGTTATTTCTTGCCTTGGATGCACAGGTCACCGTGTTCGATGGCGAGGAGCGAACCATTCCGGTTTTGAAACTCTATCCCACGGGAAGACGCCTTCAGGGAGCGATCCTAACCGAGGTTGTTTTGCCAGCACCAGCTCCAGGCAGCGCTGCTGTCTTTCACAAGTTCAGCCGCACCGGTTTCGATGTCGCCGTACTCAACTGTGCCTGTTTCGTGCAGATGGGCGAGGATCGGTGCGAACAGGTACGAATTGTGGCAGGAGGAACCCCACGACTGGCCGCGAGACTTCCGCGCTCCGAACAGACCCTCATTGGAGCAGAGTTGACTAAGCCGACTATCGATCAAGTTGCGCTAGCTGCAAGCGATTCTGCCGATGTGCGAGAAGACCGACGAGCCAGCGCCGAGTATCGAAAACAGCTCGTTTACGTTGGCGTGAAGCGCTGTCTTAAGGAGATCACACATCGATTGGGAAAGGGATGCCAATGAAGATTACGGTGACCGTGAATGCGACACGCCACGATGTCGAGATTGATCCCGGTGAGACGCTGCTCGAGCTGTTGCGGCTGCTCGGGTACAAGGGCGTCAAAAAGGGCTGCGCCGCGGGGGATTGTGGCGCCTGTGCGGTGTTGATCGACGGCCGCGCGATCAACTCGTGCCTGTGTCTGGCTGCTAAAGCGGACGGCCGCGGAGTGGTCACTGTGGAGGGTCTTGGGACCGACGGTCAACTACACCCTGTGCAACAGGCATTCCTCGAGGAAGGCGCAATCCAGTGTGGTTACTGTACACCGGGAATGCTGATCGCGGCGGTCGACCTGCTCACTCACAATGCCAATCCCACCGAAGAGGAGATCAAAGAGGCAATCTCCGGGAACCTGTGCCGCTGCACCGGCTACGTAAAGGAGATCGAGGCGATCAAGACCGCTGCCGCCCGAATGCGGGAGGCCAAAAATGGCTGATGTTAAGTGCCCAGAGTTTGCGGTCGTCGGTAAAAGCAAACGCAAGGTCGACGGCGTATCACTGGTCACCGGCCGTCCCAAATTCGTCGCCGACGTTGACCTCCCTGGTACACTTTACGTCAAGATATTGCACAGCCCGCACGCCCACGCCCGCATCGGGTCGATCGACATCTCCAAAGCCGAGGCGCTGCCCGGTGTGGCCTGCGTGCTCACCCACGAGAACACACCAGCGACGCGCTACACCACCGCCGGCCAGGGCTATCCCGAACCGTCGCCATACGACGCGCGGATGTTCGACACAAAGGTCCGCTTCGTCGGGGATCGCGTCGCCGCTGTCGCGGCGGAGACTGAGCGTATCGCTGAACAAGCGCTCAGGCTGATCGACGTGAAGTACGAGGAACTCCCCGCCGTCCTCTCAATCGACGAAGCGCTCGCCGACGGAGCAGCAGTGATTCACGATGAGAGTGACGCGGAAGGGATCTATGAGGCGTCCCGAAACATTGCCGCCGATGTCGATATCGACGTTGGCGACGTCACGCGCGGCTTCGCCGAATCGGACGTGGTTGTGGAGACAACCTGCGAGACGCAGTACTGCCAGCACACGCCGATCGAGCCGCACGTCTGCCTGAGCTACCTCGACGAGGACAATCGCCTGGTCCTCCGCACGAGCACGCAGGTGCCGTTCCACGTGCGTCGAATCGTTTCGCGGGTCCTTGACGTACCGATCCACCGCGTTCGCGTGATCAAGCCCCGCATCGGCGGCGGGTTCGGGACCAAGCAGGAGATCCTGCTTGAGGACATCTGCGGTTTGGTGACGTTGCGTACCGGTCGACCGGCGCTGCTCGTCCTCACCCGTCAAGAGGAATTCGTTGCCGCACGCACGCGGCATCCGATGCGTGTCCGCGTCAAACTCGGCGCAAAAGAGGATGGGACACTGCACGCGATCGAGATGGAGACCCTCTCCAACACGGGCGCCTACGGCAGCCACAGCCTGACTGTGCTCTCTAACGTTGGTTCAAAAACCCTCCCCCTCTACAACAAGGCGCAAAACACCCACTTCTTCGGCAAGGCGGTATACACCAATCTGCCAGTAGCTGGTGCCTACCGCGGCTACGGTGCGACGCAAGGCTACTTCCCGCTGGAAGTGGCGATGGACGAACTTGCCCAGAAGCTCGGCCTCAATCCGATCGAGCTTCGGCAGCGCAATCACATCAAAACCGGCGAGACCTCGCCAATCTTCGAGAAACTCGGCGAGGGCCGGGAGGGGGTGGAACAGACGATCAAAAGCTGCGAGCTTGGCCGCTGCATCGAGATCGGTGCGGAGCGGATCGGCTGGCATGAAAAGCGGGGCAAGCGCATTCAGGATGGCTCGTGGGTGCACGGCCTCGGCATGTCGATCCACATGCAGGGCTCCGGCATCCCGCAGATTGACATGGCCGCGGCAACGATCAAGATGAACGAGGATGGCTCGTTCAATCTGCTGGTTGGTGCCACCGATCTTGGCACCGGCTCGGACACGATCCTTGGTCAGATCGCCGCCGAGGTGCTCGGCGTGCCGCTTTCAAAGATGATCGTCACCTCCTCGGACACCGATGTCACGCCATTTGACACTGGCGCCTACGCCTCCTCGACGACCTATGTTTCTGGCATGGCGGTGCAACGCGCGGCGGAACAGGTCCACGGTCAGATCTGCCAGGCCGCTTCAAAGATGCTAGATGCCGAGCCAGCATCGTTGACGCTTTTCGAGGAACGCGTCAACGCATCGAATGGAGACAGCGTCTCCCTCGCCGAGGTCTGTCAGCGGGCAATGTACGGAGCCGATCAGTTCCAGATTGCAGCCACCGCCTCGTGCGTACCGGAGGAATCACCCCCGCCGTTCATGGCTAGCTTTGCCGAAGTCGCCGTGGATACCGAGACCGGCGTCGTGAAGGTGATCGAGTACGTCGCTGCCGTGGACTGTGGCGTGGCGATCAACCCCAAGATGGCGCAAGGCCAGATGGAGGGGGCGATCGTCAACGGGATCGGCTACGCCCTCACCGAGGAGATGCTCTTTAGTTCGCGGGGCCGCGTGCGCAACCCCACGCTGTTCGATTACAAGATCCTCGGCAGCCTTGACATTCCACCGATCGAGGTGATTCTCGTCGAATCCTACGAACCGACCGGCCCGATGGGCGCCAAATCGATCGGCGAGATTGGTATCAACGCCCCCATCCCCACTATCGCCAACGCCATCCACGACGCCGTCGGCGGCCGCCTGACGAAAACCCCATTCACCCCCGAGCGGATGCTCGAGGCGATGCGCGAAGCGCGGGCGTAGACAGCCGCAATCAGATTACGAAGACTTCGTTACGTGAAGCGCGTAGTAGAACACCCTTGCGTCAATGATGCTATTCCCGTGAGCCAAGCGCATTTTTTGACTTTTGTTGTGGCTGGCCCGCGGTTGGCAGGAAATCCTTTTGGCGCTCCTCAAAAAGCAACATTGACCAGATTGGACTGCGGATGATAAGTCCAATTGGCTCTTTACAATCTGGAAATGGCGGCTAATATACAATTGGAGTGAGCCAATGTGATACAAACGATCCATCTTCAGCTGGATCAAGAGAGCAAGTTGCCGGCGTACGTGCAGATCCGAAACCATTTGCGCCAGCAGATCCTGCAGGGTGACCTACCGAGTGGGGAGCGGCTGCCGCCGGAGCGGGAGCTGGCCCGCTCACTGGGAGTGTCCAGGACGACAGTAGTAAGCGCCTACGGCGAGCTGAAAGCCGAGGGGCTGGTGCAGGGCCACGTCGGCCGGGGCACTATCGTCGTGGGCTCAGCGGACTGGACGGACACCCAACCGATTGCTTGGCCGGCCTGCTTCAGCGGGATGGGCCGCCGGATTGCCCGGTACGCTCAGCCGGCCGAGCTACTGACCCTGCGGCTGAACAGTCAGCCGGTTGTCGTTTCACTCGCTCTGGGCGTGCCCGATCCGGCCCTCCTGTCTCCGGAGCGACTTAAGCTCGCCTGGGAAGCGGTCGTGGAACGGCTGGGGGCAGTCGCTGTGGGTCCGTGCCCGGTGCAAGGGATCCCGGCTGTGCGAGAGCTGATCTGCACCCGTGCGCGTCAGCGCGGGCTGGAGGTCAGTCCCGACAGCGTGACGATGGTCAACGGCTCCCAGCACGGACTGGATCTACTGCTTCGCCTGCTCGTTGAGCCGGGAGACACGGTGCTCGTCGAAGTGCCCACCTACTTTGTGGGGCTGCAATGCTTCCAGTCGCGGGGTGTGCGCATCATCGGCGTCCCGGTGGACGAAGACGGAATGGACGTGGAGCGGGTGGAACTTCTGCTCGCCCGCTATCGCCCTCGGCTGATCTACACCGTCCCCACCTACCAGAATCCGACCGGCGCGACGATGAGCCTGAAGCGGCGGGAACGGCTGCTGGCGCTGGCCCAGCAGTACCAGGTGCCCATCGTGGAGGACGACCCGTTCGGTGATTTGCACTTCGACGAGCCGCCGCCGCCGCCGATAAAGGCGCTCGACCGCCACGGCCACGTCCTCTACCTGAGTACGTTCTCCAAGAGCCTGGCGCCGGGATTGCGCGTGGGTTGGCTGGTGGCTCCCGGCCCGGTGGTGCAGCGGGCCGCGCTGCTCAACGGGATGGCCGAACTGCACCCGAACACGGTCGGCCAACACCTGGTGGTCGAGTTCTCGCGGCGGGGGTGGTTGGAGGAGCTGATCGCCCGGGCTCGCGCTACTTACAAGGCCCGCTGTCTAGCGATGGACGCGGCGCTTCAGCGGCGTCGCTTACCCGGGTCGCGCTGGGCAGTACCCGGAGGGGGGATGTTCCTGTGGCTGCAGCTGCCCGAGCAGGTGGACGTCCAAGACCTGCTGGCAAAAACGGTGCAGCAAGGCGTCGCTTTCCTGCCGGGATCCCTGATGTACCCAGCAGGAGGCCCCCGCAACGTCTGTCGGCTCAACTTCAGCGTGCCCGGCGAAACGGCCATCGAACAGGGGATTGCGACGATCGTCACTGCCGCGAGGCAGTTGTTGCGCCGGCCGACAGAAGCACCGGAAGGGCAGACGGTGACGAGCCCAATCGTGTGACGGCGTCTGAATGGAGGCAGAGTCCCTTTGGCGGTAGGTGTAGACAAAGACAAAATGCAGAAACTTCAACCGAGAAGATTCGTATCGTATTCCATCTTAAAAGGAGGCGATAGGCAATGGAAAAGGAAGTTGGTACGGACAAAGTGAAACGAGGCCTAGCGCAGATGCTCAAAGGCGGCGTGATCATGGACGTGGTCAGCGCCGAGCACGCCCGCATCGCCGAGGAGGCCGGCGCCTGTGCGGTGATGGCACTGGAGCGGGTTCCCGCCGACATCCGCGTGCAAGGCGGCGTGGCCCGCATGTCTGCACCGGAGAAGATCGCCGAGATCATCGAAGCGGTCTCCATTCCGGTGATGGCCAAGTGTCGCATCGGCCACTTCGTCGAGGCGCAGATTCTCGAGACCCTAGGCGTGGACTACATCGACGAGAGCGAGGTTCTCACCCCAGCTGACGAAGAGCACCACATCGACAAATGGGGGTTCAAGGTTCCGTTTGTCTGCGGTTGCCGCAACCTCGGTGAGGCGCTGCGGCGCATCGGCGAGGGCGCGGCGATGATTCGCACCAAGGGCGAGGCCGGCACCGGCGACGTTGTCGAGGCGGTGCGTCACGCCCGCGCCGTGCTGGGGGAGATCCGCCGTCTGACCTCGATGGCTCCCGAGGAGCTGATGGCCTACGCCAAAGAGATTGGGGCACCCTACGAGCTGGTGAAAGAGACTGCGGAACTGGGCCGGCTGCCGGTCGTCAACTTCGCCGCCGGAGGCGTCGCTACGCCGGCCGATGCGGCGCTGATGATGCAGTTGGGTGTGGACGGGGTCTTCGTGGGAAGCGGCATCTTCAAGAGCGGCGATCCCGCCAAGCGGGCCCACGCGATCGTCCAGGCAGTGACCCATTACGACAATCCGGAGATCCTGGCCGAGGTCAGCCGCGGCCTGGGCGAGGCGATGGTCGGCATCAACGTGAGCGACATTCCCGACCCACAACGGTTGGCTGTGCGCGGATGGTAGTTGGGGTCGTGTTCGACCGGCATCGATTGGGTCCCGTCAAGACTATCTGAATTAGGAGATCAAAGGATGAAAGTCGGCATCCTAGCAGTTCAAGGGGCCTTCGTCGAGCACGAGAAGATGTTGTGTTTACTGGGGGTGAAGCCTGTCGAGGTGCGGCTGCCGGAACACCTGGAAGGGTTGGACGGCCTGATCATCCCCGGCGGTGAATCCACCACCATCGGCAAGGTCGCCAGGCGCTGGAAGCTGCTCGACCCGATTCGCGAGTTCGCTCGGGCAGGGCGATCCCTGTGGGGCACCTGCGCGGGAATGATCGTCATGGCGAAGGAAGTGGTGGATGGGGAGGCGGACCAACCCCTATTGGAGCTGATGGACGTGACCGTTCGCCGCAACGCCTTCGGCCGCCAGGTGGACAGTTTCGAGGCCGACCTGCAGACGCCCCTGTTGGGTGAGGAGCCGTTCCACGCCGTCTTCATCCGTGCACCGGTGATCGAGCGCATCGGCGACGGCATCGAAGTCGTGGCCAGGCTGGAGGACGGCGCGGTGGTCGCAGCGCGGCAGGGGAACATGTTGGCGACCGCGTTTCACCCCGAGCTGACGCAGGACGACCGATTTCACCGCTATTTTCTCGGTCTCTCAACCGGTGCGAGCGCGTCGAGGGCTGCGACGTGAAACAGAAAGCATCGGACTAACAGCCAATCTAAGGGGTACACATCACTATGAACCACGCCCTGAGATGCTCCGGCTACGATCTCGTCAAGACAGACATCGTTCGTGCGCAAGACTGCGATCTGACCGACGCTCACGGTAAGCGGTACATCGATTTTGAAGCAGGAGTGTGGTGCACCGCACTGGGCCACAACCACCCGCGGGTCAATCAAACGATACGACCGCAACTTGAGCAGATCAGCCACATCGGCTACCGCGTCACAAACCCTCTTGTGGAAGGGGCCGCGGAGGAGGTTTTGAGTACCGTGGCAATCTCTGATGGAAGGTGCGTCTTCCTGAGTTCAGGGAGCGAAGCGGTCGAGTTTGGCGTGCAGGTTGCCGGGCGACTCACGGGAAAACCGCTCCTTCTCACCCTGTCGGATTCCTACCTCGCCGCCTACGGGTCAGCAGGACGGAAAAGCCCGGAGGAGTGGCACTGTTTCAATTGGAGCGGCTGTGTCGCTTGCCCTCATGAAAGCGAATGCGATCCACAGTGCAGTCGCTTGAGAGAGATCCCGTTCGAGCGCATCGGGGCGTTGGTCTTCGAACCCGGGAACTCGTCCGGTTTGGTCAAGCTGCCTCCAAGAGCGCTCGTTCAAACGCTCTCAGGAGAAGTCAAACAACGGGGCGGCCTGGTTGTCGTCGACGAAGTCACCACCGGCTTGGGACGCACCGGCGCGTGGTACGGGTTTCAGCATTACGGCCTCCAACCGGACATCATCGCTTTGGGAAAAGGATTGGGTAATGGCTATCCGGTGAGCGCGGTCGCGATGACTCATGACATAGCCGATTGGTTGGAAGAAAACGCCTTTCGCTACGCGCAGTCCCATCAGAACGATCCCCTGGGTTGTGCCGTCGCCAAGGAGGTCATCGCAGTGATTCGGGAAGAGGGACTCGTTGCGCGGAGCCACCAAGTTGGAGAGCGATTCCTGCGCGAACTGGAGCATCTCGACAAGCGACACGACATCATCAAGGAAGTCCGCGGCCGTGGGCTGATGATCGCGGCGGAATTCGAAGACAACGATGGGCGTTTCTCGTTGGACTCGGTATTTCGCGGGCTATTGGAAAGGGGGTTCCTTGTCGGATACAAACCCGCGGCAAGGCTTCTGCGTTTCTATCCTCCGTTGACCATTGCAGAAGAACACATTGCCAAGCTCCTGGAGCATCTGGACCACATCTTTGGACGCCCTGGGTCAACCCGTGGAGAGTGCGACATGACGCGTAGCGTAGAGGATCTGCCTCGAGTTCGGATCAACTTCTTGCCGACTCCTTTGGTCGAGCTGAAAAGGCTCGCTGGTGTTCTAAACGGGCCAAGGATCTTGATGAAGCGCGACGATCTGACCGGTCTGGCGCTCGGTGGAAACAAGACGAGGAAGCTCGAGTTTCTGCTCGGTGAGGCGTTGAGCCAGGGCTGCGACGCGGTGATCACCGGCGGTGCGGCGCAGTCCAATCACTGCCGACAGACGGCCGGTGCCGCTGCCGCCGTCGGGCTGGAGTGCCACCTCGCCCTCGGAGGCGAGAAGCCAGCCTCCCCGGACGGCAATCTTCTTCTTGACCACCTGTTCGGTGCGATTATCCATTGGTGCGGGGATCAGACAAAAGGAGAGCACATTCCGGAGATCGCCGAGAAACTGCGCTCCAACGGTCGCAACCCCTACATCATCCCTTACGGCGGCTCCAACGCCGTAGGCGCGATGGGATTCGTCACGGCAATCTCTGAGCTCAAAGAGCAACTATCTGCGAGAAATGAAAGAGTCGATTTTGTGATCATCCCTTCAAGCTCCGGCGGGACGCACGCTGGGATGACCGTCGGCCTCGACATCTATGACCTGCCAACGCAAATCATCGGCATCGGCATTGACAAAGGAGAATCGGGTGAGCCGCCCTATGAATCCGAGCTTGCCGGACTGGCCGATCAAATCGCAAAAGAATTGGGCCTTGCACCGCGATACACCGAAAGCGACTTTCAAATGCGATACGACTATTTCGGCCAAGGATACGGAGTGGTCAGCGAGTTGGAACGCGAGGCGATGGATCTTACCGCCATGTACGAAGGAATCCTCCTTGACCCCGTCTACACCGGACGCGCCATGGGCGGCCTGATCGACATGATCCGTAACAAGGAATTCACTTCCAGTGACACGGTGTTATTCTGGCACACAGGAGGCACCCCCGCGCTCTTTCAGTACGCGAAAGAGCTAACTCCCGTGTAGTAGGAACAATAGCTTCAATAATAAGCAAGTGTTGAATTTCCGCAGCACAGGTCCAGTTTTACGTCTCAGCGCGATTTGCCGATCGAGGTCATTCTCTTGGACTTCTACGAGCCGACCGGCCCTAAGGGAGCGAAATTGATTGGTGCGATAGGCATCAACACCCCCACCACCATCGCCAACGCCACTACTATCGCCAACGCCATCACCGACGCCGTCGGCGTCCGCCTGACCAAGACCCCATTCACCCCCGAGCGGGTGCTGTCCGCAATGCGGGCTGCGAAGTCATAAAGAGGCAATTACTAAATTACGCAAGCTGCGTTACGCAAGATGCGTAATTGATTTTTCAGCCTTCTTGACTTTATTAACAATATTTCGCATAATGCGTTACGCAAGGAGCGTAATATGACGAACCCATTTCGTTACGGTGGTGTGGTCGGTGAGAGAGCCTTTTGCGACCGGAAACAAGAACTGGCGGATCTCCTGCGAGCGATGGAGAACGGAGAACGCCTCTTCCTTTACTCCGAACGGCGCCTCGGTAAGACCTCGCTCGTGCGCCTCGCACTGAGCCGGCTGGAGCAGCGGAAGTTTATCCCTGTCTACATCGACCTCTGGCCTACCGATGGTGCGGAATTGTTTGTTGCGGTAACTGCCAAGGCGATCACGGAGTCCTTGGCGACAACGGCGGACCGGATGCTCCGGGCGGCGAGAGATTTCTTCGGTCGACTCTCCGCAACGCTGACCGCTGACGCACAAGGAAACCCGCAGGTTCGCTTCGAGTTGCGCGAGCCCGAGGTGAAAACTCCTGACTTGGAGGAGGTTCTGTCCGCCCCAGCGCGAATCGCCGCTCGACGTAACCGCCGTGTGGTGGTCGCGTTCGACGAGTTCCAACGTGTTCTGGAATACCCCAACGATCTTGTTGAACGGACCTTACGCAGCCTAATTCAGGACCAGGAAGGCGTCTCCTATATTTTCCTTGGAAGTCGGAAGCATCTGATCCAGCGGATGGTACTCGACCGATCGAGTCCACTCTATCGCGCTGGGGGGCACTACCCTCTTAACCCGATCTCTACTGAGGATTGGGTCCCCTTTGTTCGTGAGCGGTTCGCACGATCCGGGAAGCAGATCAGTGACGATCACGTTCGCTCGATCTGTCGGATCACAGAAGGCCATCCGTTCTACACGCAACACCTGTGTCACTCAGTGTGGGAGCTGTGCGAGCCGGAAGAAGCAGTCGACGAGCAAACGGTCACTGCGGCTGTGCAGCTTCTGCTCGAACGGGAGAGCTACGCGTACACCACGCTATGGGAATCCCTGACGAGAATGCAGAGGCGGTTCCTGCGCGGATTGGCCACCGAGACCGATGGTGTTCAGGTGTTCTCCGCTGCCTTTCTACAACGGCATCAGCTGGGTTCTGCGTCCACCGTTCAGCGGGCGGTGGACTCGCTTCTGGAGAAGGACATCATCGATCGCAGTGACGGTTCGTTCCTGATCTCTGATCGGTTCTTCCGGATTTGGGTTCAGAAGAATGTGACTATCGAGTAGTTTCTCCGCCATTGTTACTGCTATCTACGCCGTCGTTGTCGTTCGTCTGACCAGGACCCCATTTGCCCCCGAGTGGGTGTTCGCCGCGATGCACGCAGCGTAATCTGGAAATATAGCTTCTGCACTGCAATCATTTAATTATGCGAGATGCGTAATCGAGACGCTGCCTTTTATATCCTTAGCACGCAGGATTTACCTGTCAATATCGGAGCGTTAAAGCGCCTTATTGATGACAGGAGTAGAGTTGATACATACTTCTCATCGGCGTACTATGTTGCAGAGCTGTGCAATAATCATTGTTATATTTCGGATAAGTAAATGCGTGGTCCTTTGCCCACAGAGTTATGAACAGCAGAAGACCAGTGATCCAATACCGCCAGACATGGCTGCAAAGGTGCTCTTCATGTCAAACCGCACCTGTTGCGTCTGTCGGGTCCAAGGAAAGGCAGTTCAGATACATCACCTCGATGAGGATCCTTCGAACAATGACCCAAGAAATCTTGCAGTCCTATGCTTTGACTGCCACCGTGAAACTCAGATTCGAGGTGGCTTTGACCGCAAATTGAACGCAGATCAGGTAATCCTGTATCGAGATGACTGGTACAGGAGTGTAGCTGCCAGAAGAACACGAGTTCAGGCATCTGATACCACCGCCACTCTTGATGACGAGCATAGGCTGGACATGGTAACTAGCGTGGCCGAGATATACAGTGAGAACGAGGAATACGAACTTCTCGCGATGCATTACCACGCGATAGGCAACGCAGAACTACGAGACAAATATATAGACATAGCCCTTAAGAATAACCCCTCCGACCTCTCGATTTGCTTTTTTCGCGGGCTTCAGCAAAAGCCAGAGCTTATTCCTGAAGACGTAATTGAGAGAGAATTGAAGAGATACACTGATCATGAGGATTGGAGTCAGCGTGCCAGATTTTTCAAGGGTCTCGGAAAGGATATCAACGCTGCACAGGACTACGTCGAAGACGTCAGAAAGAGTCTAGCTGAGGACAATATTTTTTCTGCAGCGTACTATCTTAAAGAACTGGTGGAAGAGGGGTTGATTGATGCCCTCTTTCTTGAGGCATTCAAACGAGCCAAAGCTGACAATGACCTTTGGTGGCAGGTACGGGCTCTCGATGAGTTAGGATGGCGCACAGAACTCAAGGCGTTGTTGAGCGACAACGAAGAAGAGATTGAAAAATCTGGGAATCTACTACTTCTTCTAGAACTCGCTCAGGCCAAAGGGGATTCTGCCAGAAGTGCAAAACTTATGAAAGACATCGCTCGTCATTCACACGGTGTTCTGGACATTGCAACAGAGGTGGATTTGGATAACTCGGAAACGCAGCGTACATGACAGGCCGCGTGCAGGAACAACTAACAAGGCGTGAAGTTTACCGCGGGAAGCCGGACTGCCTTAGGATTGAATAGCTCGACATGTCCCCGCGGAAACTCACCGCTAACGTTGGGCAACTTGCCGGTTCCAGTGACATCTCTGAAAGCGCTCACCTTATCAAGTCTTCCTGCTTTAGTTCACCTCCGAAGTGGCCTCGTTCAGTCGGAGGCATCTTTTCGCTGTCTACGCAGCATGGGGCTTCGATCACGCCCGCTTCGCCGCAGGAGCGAGGCGTCGCCGGCCTCTAGACGAGCGGCGCGAACGGAACGACCGCGGCAGGCTCGACGAGGTTGAGCGAGTCCGCGGAAACTGGCTTTCCGGCGTGAAGGCGCCGTAGTCAAAATCGGGCAACCGTCGCCGTTCGATCGGTCCGCCTATGGCCTTCTCGATCTGGCGCACCATCAGCCCATCTCCCCGCGTTGCCAACGTGAACGCTTTGCCCGTTCGGTGGGCGCGGCCGGTGCGACCGATGCGATGGGTGTAAGCGTTGACTGTGTTGGGCATGTCGTAGTTGATGACGTGTGAGATCTCTGTCACGTCGATCCCGCGCGCGGCCACGTCGGTGGCGACGAGGACATCGACCTTGCCGTTGCGGAAGCCGTCGATCGCGTGCTGGCGTTGATTCTGCGACATGTTACCTTGAAGCGGGGCTACGCGATGGCCTTGTTTCTTGAGGCGGAGGGCCAGGCTGCGGGCCCGGTGCTTGGTCCGCGTGAAGACGAGCACACGGCCGGTCGCCGTGCGTTTCAGCATTGAAAGCAGAAGATCGGCTTTGAGAACCTCCGTTACCGGATAGAGCGCATGTGAAACGGTCTTTGCCGGTGCAATCGTGCCGATCTGCACGGTTGCCGGGTTGTTGAGAATCGTGTCTGCCAGGATGCGGATCTCCCTTGGCATGGTGGCGGCGAAGAAGAGCGTCTGGCGTTTCGTCGGTAGATGTCTTAGGATGCGGCGAATGTCAGGCAAAAAACCCATATCGCACATACGATCGGCCTCGTCCAACACTAACACTTCAACGCGCGACAGATCGATGCTGCCGGCACGGATGTGGTCGAGCAGACGACCGGGACATCCGACGACGATCTCCACGCCACGCCGCAATGCCGAAAGCTGTGGACCCTTGCTCACGCCGCCGTAGACGGCGACGCTGCGTACCTTTGTATTCTTGCCCAGATCGACGGTCGCCTGGTGGATCTGTTCGGCGAGTTCGCGCGTTGGCGCGACGATCAGGGCACGCACCTGACGCAACTGACCTTCTGTCAGCCGATGCAGAATGGGCAGCATGAACGCCGCGGTCTTGCCGGTGCCGGTCTGCGCCAGCCCCAATACGTCACGGCGTTCAAGCACAATGGGGATGGCTTGCTGCTGGATCGGGGTGGGTGTAGTGTAGCCTGCTTGTTTGACGCCGGCGATAATGCGCCGGTCGAGAGAAAACTGTTCAAATCTCACTAAAAAAACTCCTTGGCTCCGTTGAGCCAAGTCGCACTCTCAGCTCGATTTTTTGCAATTTGCTTTTGGACTACGTTGCGAACCAATTGCTATCGGAAACTGATGCCTAGTATACCCGATGCGGGGCAGTAACGCAAAATCTATGTATTCTGTGGTGCCCAACAGGGAGTAATAGAACGTCGGAGATATCTCTGAAAGCGCGCGCCTTATCAAGTCTTCCTGCTTTGGTTCACCTCCGAAGTGACCTCGTTCAGTCGGAGGAATCTCTTCGCTGTTGACGCAGCATAAGGTTGTCCCGGAGACGTGTCGCAATCATCGCGTGAATTCCTCTGACACTGCTTGTTACCGTATGATGTTGCGGAGCTTGCAGGCGGAGCTTCTGTTAGATAGCTCTCGATGCGCTTTGTTAAGGAATACGGACGGACTAGTGGAGAACTACTACGGAGAAAAGCTCTCAGGAGAGCGGCTGCGTCAGTGCTACGAGGTCGCTTTGCCGCGGGTGAAGCAGTACCTTGAGGCCGAGATCCGGTTTGTCCTTGATCGGTTAGAGCCTACGGATGCTGTCCTCGATCTTGGTTGTGGGTACGGACGCGTCGCTATCCGGCTAGCGGAGGTTGCGGAGCGGGTCGTTGGGATCGATACGTCTTCAGAGAGTTTGGACCTCGCGCGGCGAATCGCTGGCCCTGGTTCCTGCTGCGAGTTCCTTGACATGAACGCACTCGATCTTGCGTTTCCGGCGGGTGAGTTCGACGCTGTCGTGTGCGTGCAAAACGGCATCTGCTCGTTTAGAGTGGATCAAGAGCAGCTGATCCGCGAGGCGTTGCGAGTGACTCGGCCGAAAGGACGACTCCTGTTCTCCACCTACTCTGAAGCGTTCTGGCCGCATCGGTTGGCGTGGTTTGAGGCACAGGCAGAGGCTGGGCTCGTCGGCGAGATCGACTACGATGCGACCGGAGACGGCGTCATCGTGTGCAAAGACGGATTCAGGGTTGACGCGCTGACACCGCAGGCACTGCGGTCCCTCTGTGTAAGCCTGGGACTGTCTGGACAGATTACCGAGGTGGACGGCTCCAGCGTGTTCTGTGAGGTGATGGTTCCGGAGACTGCCTGATAACGTGACGGTATAGCGTCTTATGGAGGAGACATGAGGATTCTCTACGTTTTCCCGCATCCCGATGACGAATCGTTTGGGCCGGCGCGAGCCATCTCAGCCCAGGTCCGCGCGGGCCACGAGGTGTTCCTTCTCACGCTGACCAAGGGCGGCGCGACTAAGGAACGGTTAAAGCTTGGATACTCCGTCGAGAAGATGGGCGAAGTGCGGCACGGCGAGATGAGAAAGATGGCAGATGTTCTAAGGCTGTCGGATCTCACCGTCCTCGATCTTCCCGACGGCGGCCTCAAGGAGCTCGACCCAAGAAAGATCGAAGCGGTCGTGGCCGACCACATCGAGCACGTCCGCCCAGGCATTGTTGTTACCTATCCGGTGCACGGCATCAGCGGTTTTCACGATCATTTGGTTACACACGCGGTGGTCAAACGCGTCTATTTACAGCTTCGAGACCACGGCGCCGACTATCTCAAGCGGCTGGCCTTCTTCACGCTCACCGAGGAACAAGCGACTCGGGCCTCGGGCGCACACAGGCTTTCCGGCTCGACGCCAGAGGAGATCGATTGCATCGTGGCGGTGGACGACGAGGACATGGAGGCGTTTCGAAAAGCACTCGATTGCTACCGGACTTACAAGGCGATGATCGAGCGAACAGGCGTACGAAAAACAATGGACAGAGAAGTTGCCTTCGAATTCTTTCAGGAGGATTGGTCTCCACCGGTTGCGGACGTCTGCGAAGGGCTATAGGCAAAAGCCGGATCGTGTAGCCAAGGCCCGTCCAAATTCCTGTTCGCCATTTTTGCTACAAAGGAGGCGCACCTGAGCTATGCGACTGTGGACACTCCATCCCAAATATCTTGACCGGCAGGGCCTTCTTGCGTTGTGGCGAGAGGGCCTGCTTGCTCAGGCTGTTCTTCTCGGAAAGACCAAAGGATACCGGAACCATCCGCAGCTTCAACGATTCAAGAGTTACAATGATCCCGTCGCTGCCATCGCGACCTACTTGAGGGAAGTTCACCGCGAAGCAGCGCGACGGGGGTATCGGTTTGATGAGAAGAAGATCTTTCAGCGCAGGACGACTGACAGAATCCCCGAGACGAAAGGGCAACTGATGTACGAGTGGGGACACCTGAAACGAAAAGTTCTGCAACAGGAAGGCCGACTTGACACGCTGTACCGTGAGACCACATTGCCCACCGCTCATCCACTTTTTCGCATTGTCCCAGGTGACGTGCGATCTTGGGAGAAGCATCCTTTGGGGGTAGGTGGAATCAAACTCAACGAGACCGCTGGTGACTCGTCGTGAGGGGCGAGGCTACTGCTACATTTTGTGAGGCACAATTCTCATGCGGATCGATGAAGCTATGCTTGTTCACAGCATTTGGCAGTAGTGTCTGAGGACTTGACACTGCAGACACGGTCTGGGGAAGGAGATTAAGACAATGGTCTTCGCCGCTACGAAGTCCTGCTCTACGAATAAGGAGGAAGCTTGTATGATCAGACTTGAACGGCCTCTGTGCTGCCTGAAGAGAACCCACATTATTCTCTTCCTGATTCTTGTGCTTATCGCGTCGAGTACTGGCGGGGCCCTGTTTGCCAAAGCGACACTCGAGCTTTCCCGCTACAACGGCGGATTCTTTACCATCGATCGTCCCCGCGGCTGGGAGGTGATCACCGCCGGTTCGTGCGCGGAGTTCTCATTCCTGGTCAGGGATCCCAAGAACTCCTTGCGGCAGGTGTTCTTCTTCGGCGAGGCGGGTCCGGTGTACATGAACCCGTTCCAACAGGCGATCGACCAGACGTACATGGCGATGGGCGGCTATCCGACTCCTTGGATCGACATGCCGTTGGTCTATCCGCTCACCCCGGCGAACTTTCTCGCCCAGTTTCACCTCGTGATCAAGAGCCCCATCGGCCAAGCGTTCATGCCCCAGGGTCCGCAGCTGGAGCAAGTGCAGGTCATCGCGGCGGTCCCGCAGGCTTCGCCGATCAGCGGCGGGCAGTGCGAACTGATCCGTGCCGTGTTCCTGCAAAACGGCGTTCTGGGTGAAGGCCTGTTCCACATTACCGTGGTGCCGCTGCTTCCGTTCACCGGATCGCCGGGCGGAGGGATCGGCATGGGGTTTCTCGTCACCGCTATCACCGCTCCAAAGGAAGAGTTTGCTAGTCTTTTGGATTCCCTCGTGAAGTCCATTGCAAGTTACAACGTCAACGAATCCTACGTGAAGAACTGTCTGGCACAGCAGGATCAAGCCTACGCTGGGATCATGAAAGCGGGAAAGACCCTCTCCGAGGCCTCGGACATCATCATGCAGGGATGGGAGGAGCGAAACCAGACCCACGACATCCTCTCCGAGAAGTGGAGCGACACCATCCTTGGTAAGGAGCGATTGTACGATCCGGACACCGACAAGGTGTACGAATTTGAAAATGGATTCTACGACACCTACGACCTGAATCGCGACCAGTATCGACTGGATAACCTGCAGAAGCTTCCCGACGATGCCTACGAGCTGTGGATGGAGCCGCCGCTTGATGGGTCTCGATACGTCGACTAGGTTGTCCAGATCGACTTCAGTTACGAGGAGTGTTTTCTTTCCTTGCCGGCGTGGAGATATCGTGAGAGCGATTGCCGCCGAACCGCCGTGCGATGAGAACGGAAAGTGCGACGAAACCGGCGCCGATGACGATCAGAATCGCAGCCACCGCCGATGACGGTGGCTTGATGAGAAAGCCGATCACCAGGCCAACGAGCGCTGAGCCAATTCCCAACAAACAAGAGTAAATGATGAATCGTATCCTTGGCATCTTGAAGATGCAGTCTAGCGTCTTGCGTTCCTGTCTGCAAACTGATTCAGAATGGCTGAAAACGTGATCATTGTCATTCCAAGCGAGATTGGCGTATCATACGGCCTTTGAAGTAGCCGGCGTAGCGTACAGCGGATGTGCTAAGGCGTCAATCGAAGAACGAGGAGGGACGACCTTGAAGAAGACGTGGGCAATAACAGGGAGTGTGGTAGCGGTCATTGCAATCGCCGTTTTGATCGTCGTGTTCTGGCCGACCGGTGATCCGCTGGCCGGAGTGGACACCGTCGCCATCCAGTCGCCCAATTGGGGGGAGGAACCGCAAGGGGACATCATTCAGGGACCGTTTATCGACGGGCTTCAGGTCACTTTGGGAAAAAAGGACATCACTATTGTCGGAAACGTCGATCAGGCAGACGCGATCCTCGCAGTTAAGGATATCAAGGTCGGTCGGATCGAAGTTCTCATCCAAGAGGGCCGCTTTCGGGGCAAGGTCAGCGCCACGTGCACACTGACCGATCTGCGAAGCGGGCAGGAACGCCTCATGGATTTTTATCTGACGCTCAATAACGAAACGGTGGTGGCAAAGCTCGTCGCCCGTAAGTTCTGGCAAGTTTGGAAATGAGCTTTGCGTGAGCAGCGATACGACAGTTCTGGAAGAAGTGGACAGGATGAGTAGGCGATGTCAGAAATTTTTTTGGCTCGGCTTGATCCTTGGATTGCTGTCTGTACTCATTGCAGCATGCAGTGGCAGTGTTCCTGGCATCGAAGCAGTTGAAGAGCGAAGTCAGACGTTCGCCGTGCGCGATTACCTCTCGCTGACGGTGGAAACCACCAATGGCAAAGTTGAGATCTGGGGTGTCGAGGGGCTGGAGGAGGTGCAAGCCACAGCGACTCTTCACGCCTGGGGTGAGACTCAGGAACAGGCACAAGAGCGCCTGGAGAAGTTGACCGTTGAGATGAACCAGGAGGCCGATCGAGTTTCGCTGCAATTCCGTGCCACAGGCACCTACCGAGCCTTGGGCAAAAGCCCACAGGTGGATTTTGAAGTCGCCATCCCCGCTGCGGCCGATATCACAGTGTCAGTCAATAACGGCAACGTCACGGTTGCCGATGTCACAGGAACTTCTAGCATCGAAACCCAAAACGGCAGCATCGACGTGACCAATGTGAAGGGTGCCGTGACAGGTGAGACGGCCAATGGAAGCATCGATGTCACCCTCTCCCAAGCTCATCTCGACCTGGAGACCGACAACGGCAGCATAACCGTGTCACAATCGCAGTGCTCTTTGGACGCTGAGACGGACAACGGCGACATCCACTTCTCAGGGCAGCTAGTTGGCCCGCAACACCGGATGAAAAGTGCGAATGGTAGTGTCATGGCCGAGGTCCCCACCGATTCCGAGCTGGCGATCGAGGCAAGTGTTGGAACCGGGTCGATCAGCACAACCCTGCCACTTTCTGGTGATACCCAGGGGAAGACGTGGTCGGCGGTCCTCAACGCGCCTACATCCAATCTGTCGCTACAAGCAGGGAACGGCAGCATCAAGATCCGCGGCCTTGCCGGAATCTAGCGAACATCGGACTGAGTCAACTCAGATGATGCACGGATCGAGTTCTGGTATTACACGCCGCAAGTACCGTGGAGTCGATTGAAGAGAGCGGAAGCCGAATCTTTCTGAGGCTCGTTCACCCTCCACCGATCGGTGGAAACAGAGCCACTCGGTCACTGTCAGAAAGGACGTGATCAAATTTCCGTGCGACACCATTGACGAAGATTAGCTGAACTGATTTGGGGGCGATTCCGAGCGTTTCCACTAGCTGTCTTACAAAGGTTTCCTCTTCCAGTTCCATGGTGAACCGCTCGCCGGCCTTAAGCCCTGGACGTGCCTTCTCCAGGGAGGCATAGAGCCTGACCTCAACACGAATCTTCTGCCTCATCCCGCTCCTCGCGCTTGCGGAAGTACCACTTGTAGAGAAGCTGCATGTCGTCGGGGAAAACGCCGAGTCGATCGCCTGGCTTCACGGGTCGCGAAAGGCCCGAATACTCGCCGTTTAAGAAGACGTTGCTCCCAACTTCCTCTAGCGGAATCCCGATCCGCGCCAAAACCTGGCCGATCGTGTCTTCCTTTGTGACGGGGACCTGCACGATCGAATCCGACTTCGGATCGGGATCCTCGGCAAAGCGGCGCAGCTTTCCGTACAGGTGGACTTCGATCACAGGATTCTCGGCGTTATTGCCAAGCTTGTTCAAGGCAGGCACGGAGGCAGCCCTCGGAGGCCTGCCTCCGTCTGGTTTCAGCTTTTGCCGAGCACCTTGTCGAGCTGCTCGTCGGGCACGTCCCACACGACGTTATGTGGTGGCAAGGATTCTGTCTTCATGAATTCGGGAAGACGGTCGTGCACCTGCGTGAACCCGGCGGCCTTGTTGAACGCCCGCTCCATGTTGATGACCTTCTCGCCGATCTTGCCCACGTCGTCCATGGTCCACTTCGTGCCGAGCACGCCGTTGCATTCCTCCACCACGCCTTCGAAGCCCTCGGCGATGTCGAGGATGGCAAAGGCGATGAACAGACAGTGGCCGGTCGCGTCGATGAACGCCGTTGCGTGCTGGAACGTACGCACAAGATCCGTCTTGTTCACTTCAAACTGGTCAATCTTCCCGCTCACGCCGAGGATCTCCGGGCAGATGGTGTAGCCGGAGGTGTGATCGGCGCCCATCGTGCTGATGGCATACGTCATCCCGATCCCCTTAATCGCCCGCGGCTCGTAGGCGGGCATGTTTTGGCCTTTGACATGGGGAACCCGCACCACACCGAACGCTTTGCCGGTGGCAAGGGCGCCATTTCCGAGAATCCGACCGAGAGGCGTTCCCTTGCCGATCTCGTGTACGAGTTCGATCGCTTTCTTTCCATCGCCGAACGAGGCAACGCCGCCCTCCATCGCCACGGCAAGGGTTCCGCCGACCTCGATCGTGTCCAGACCGTAGTCGTTGCACAGCTGGTTCAGCTCGGCGATATCATCGAGGTTGTCGATCCCGCAGTTGGCGCCGAGGGCCCAGTCGGACTCGTACTCGATACACGAGGTGTGTTCTGTGCCATCGGGTCGGTGCCACGTGTTGGAGCACTGGATGATGCACCCCGGACTGCAAGCATGGTTGTAGAGTTCCTTATCCAACCGTTCTTTGTTTCCCTCGAAAATCGCCTCGCCCGCGATCTTGGTTGCACCCTCGAAGCGACCATCGCGGAAGTTGCGTGTTGGCAGGGCCCCAGCTTCGTTGATGATGTTTATCAGCACTGCCGTCCCATACGAGTTGAGCGCGCCCTTGGGCTTGGTGATGTCGTGAGATTGGAGGGCGTCTACAAGTTTTTTGCGGCCTTGATCAAACAGCTCTTTATTGACGATCTCCACAGCGGGTGCATCGGTGTCATCCACCACGATGAACTTGAGACCCTTGCTTCCCAGTACTGCGCCCATCCCACCACGTCCGGAGTAGCGGCTCGGGTGACCTTTAAGATCGTTGAAACAGACCCCGGCTGCGGCCATCCGCATCTCGCCTGTTGTGCCAATCGCCGCGATGCTCACCTTAGGCATTCCACCGAATTGCTGGAAGAGATCGGGGTAGACCTCGTTGAGCCCCTTCCCAGTCCATGCATCGGCCGGCTCAAACGTGGCTTCGTCTTTGGTGATCTTGAGCAACCAGAACTTGTTTGGGTCTTTGGGCTGTCCTTCTACCACAATCGCCTTGATGCCGAGCCTGCCCAGTTTTTGGCTGAAGGCGGCCCCGGCGTTTGACTCCTTGATCGTTCCGGTGAGGGGGGACTTCCCGCCGACGGATATGCGCGACGCCGTGGGCGCTGCCGTGCCGGTAACGATCCCAGGCGCAAAGACCACCTTGTTGTTCGGGCCGAGGGGATGACACGTAGCCGACACTTCATCGCAGACGATGCTAGAGGTCAGCCACCGACCGCCCATCTCTCTGTACTTTTCTGGCGCGTCCTCGTAGGACACCTTTCGCTCGGTCATGTTGACACGGAGGATCTGTTGCACTTGGACCTACCTCCTTTGTGAATCAGTTCTACCCAGCAGAAGATTGACATAATTTCTCCAAACCTCCAGCTGTCCCTACGGTAGCTGAAACGGCCACTAGCCAGCAAATTGTGGTTCGTCGTTGCCAGGGTTCTCACGCAGAGAAGGGGGAATGTCTTGTTGCCTTCTCTACGCCGAAAAGAGCTGCTACCTAGGAAGCTATCGCGGATCGACTCCAGGATGCATCTCTTCCCACTCGATGAACGCATCGGCCATTTCGGAGAACGTGGCCCAGCGCACCTTTTCCGAAGTGACCAGCGGATCGACGACCTCCGTGAGAAACTGATCTATAATTGCCAAAGGGTCTTCAGGATCACCGACGAACTCACCGGGATGTAGGGTGAAGTGATACGCGTTCACTCGATTGGGGGAAGCCGCTTCGACTGAGGCCAACAACGCTTCTTCAATGACCTCGAACCAAGCGGCGTCCCCTCCCTGCGCTGTGATCTGGCGCTTGTGGGAAAACGCGAACGGGTCAATCTCTCCGGGAGGAAGAAAGATGATCGGTCCTTTCGGGTCGTGCCGGATCAACGCGACGACATTAACCCCGTTCGTCCCTCCTGCGGGCCGCCACGGATGAACGCCGATCAGTTGTGGAAGGGTGCTCTGGGTCCTAGGATTTTTCCAATCGTTGTACACGTCTAGGCCGGCAACGTTGGCCGCATCGAGTACGGCTGGATAGAGGTTCCCCCCACTCCAATATCTGATTGGCCCTTCCACGCCACACGCGCGAATGAAGTCGATCTCCTCGGTCATCACTGCCGACCAGACTGCCACGGGCAGGTTTTCGGCGTTCTCTCCGAGGTGGGCGTCCTCGTGGAAATGCAGGGCGATCTCGTGGCCTTGATCTTCCAAGTCGCTGAGAATTGTGTTTCCAAGTTGGGCGGCGACGGTGGTGAACGGGCTTTGCGCCTGGACCGTCATCACGCCCCCGTGTCCTTCGAGGATCGCCGCGAGGGTTCGAAGGTTCTGCACGTGCCGCTCGAAGTAGGCACGGTTATGGTAGTCGGGCTTCCGGGGATCCTCACCTTCCGGCTTCGACGTCGCGCCGGCAGCCAGTGCAATCTCGCTGACCTGCGCTCCCATTGGCTCGATGTGCATGCCGATGCAAAAGCACAGAACGGGATCGGTTATGCTACTCTTATCTTCGGCATATCCCTGGAATGTTGGATTCAGAAGGATGCAGCCCCCGACTAAAAAGCCGACTAATAGCCAGCTTCCGAAAAGCTTCAGTTTTACAGAAAGCATGTGCGGTGCTTTGTTGTTCCCCATGATAACTACCTCGTTATGCCAGCCGTATCTTTTTATTACCTTCTGCGACAAGTGAGAAGTCAACCGTCAATGACTACTGTAGGATACAATCAAGCTTAGGAGAAGTGTCACGTTGAATATCGTATTGAGAGAGGGTTGAGCTTCGGGAACTGGTAAAGCTGAGGCGCTTGCTATCCTAATCTGATGCAAACGGTGCGTTTAGGTTAGTCCGCTTTTGGGATCAGGCACGTCCACCTTTTTCCCACGTCGGAGGAAGCCCCAAAGGACGCTGCCGAGGACGATGAGAGTGGATCCTCCCCACAAAGCGAGAACGTTGGAAGTAGCCAAACCTCTTGCGAGAATCGGTAGGCCAAGGATCGCCAGTACGCAGCCCCAGCGGTGACCAAATGCGCGCATGGCTCGACCATCCTCCTTTCGCGTGTGTGGCTTGAAGCCCGATCTGAATTCATCCTACTGCCCCGCCGGTTTTACACGAAAGACGTTGGGTCGGTTCGAAGAAGTCATCCGTCCACGTTGGAGGCCCAACGTGACAAGTGGGAGATGCCTTCTTCTATGGGCATCTGGGATTAAAGGTGGCAGAAGGGTATCCTGGATCCTGTCGTGTCAAACTTCGAGGAAGAGTTAGAGCAACCACATCCCTTCACCGAGGGCGGAAAGACGTGGGTATTGCCCTCGTTGTTGCCTGTACTCTCACCTTTATGCCCAAGGGGGCTTAAGTCAGCTGGTCCAGCTCTATCTCAAAAAAAAACTAACAATTAACAACTTATCATCAGTTTTGCCACAAGCTTTGGTTTCGCAGGTATTCTACTAGGAAGCCTCTTTTGGGGAGCGCTGTCTGATTTGCATCGGAAGAAACCGTTTTTATTTACGCTGTTGGCAGCCTGCACGATCTTTGAGAGAAGAGTCCAACGCTTGAGAAGATCACCGTCAATGCGTCTCCCAATGTCTTTCACGGGGGTCGTTTCCGTCGGTGTGTTTGGCGTTCTCACAGAAAGGTGCTTCATGGCGTGTAGAATGCTGATTACAAAAGAGCACTCGCTGAGCACGCCAGACTATTAGGGGAAGCAGATGAAAGCGTTAAGGAAATACGGAGGGACTCCCTTTAGTATCGTTGTGATTCACGGGGGACCCGGTGCGCCCGGTACAATGGCCCCAGTGGCGCGCGAACTTTCCAGGGATTGGGGCGTCTTAGAGCCGCTTCAAACGGCGGCATCAGTTGAGGGACAAATTGACGAGCTAAGAAATGTTCTGGAGGAGGAGGGAGATCTTCCCGTCAGCCTGATTGGCTTCTCCTGGGGAGCGTGGCTTGGTTTCATGCTGGCTGCTCGTTGTCCTGCACTCGTCAGCAGACTGATACTCGTCGGAAGCGGTCCATTTGAAGCCAAATACGCTGCAAGAATTCAAGAGGCCCGGTTAAGCCGTCTCAGCGAGGAGGAAAGGAAGGAGGTCCATTACCTGATCGATGCGTTGAACGATCCTGCCATCGGAGACAAAAACACCTTCCTGGCCCGACTCGGGGGGTTGTTCACCAAGGCCGACGCCTACGACCCCTTAACCCTCGACACCGAGGTCATGGAGTGTCGGTACGACATCCACCAACGCGTGTGGAAAGAGGCCGCGGAACTAAGAGCGGGTGGAAAACTTCTCGAACTTGGGAAGCAGATCCGATGTCCGGTCGTGGCGATCCACGGTGATGTCGATCCCCATCCTTTCGAGGGGGTCAAAAAGCCTCTCGCAGCCGTTTTGAAGGATTTTCAATTCGTTTTGCTTGAGAACTGCGGGCACATTCCCTGGATCGAACGGCAAGCCAAGGACAGATTCTACAAAATACTCAAAGACGAATTGCGCTAGCTGATTTGCCGCGCACGCCGCATACAGGTAGACCACTTACTTACGCGATTCTCCGGTCTCTAGAATCAGCTCGACCATTGTCTGCAGTCTGGGGAAGTGCGTGCCGCGCCAGTAGAGCTTGTCGCAGGCTTGGCAGATGAAGTACTCGTCTTGCCAGAGGGCAGTTTTCGGCGGAATTCGCGAGAGAACCTCTTTTGTATCAACCGGCTTGACGAGGCCATTGCAGGAGAGGCATCGGCGAAACGGCTGGGCTTGGGCAGTCAAGTCGAAGCGGTGCACCACTTCGCGGGCCTGCTCAAGCGGTTGGGTGCTCCGAACCCAGTAGCCGTGGGTGACGGCGCTGTGCTTGAGAAGCTGGCGATCGCGAGTGAGAATGATGCGATCTTCATTCGCGGCGATCGTAACGATTTCAGCATCCTCGACATCGCCGGAGCGTGCCGTGTCAAATCCCAATAGACGCAAGAGGCGTGCAAGTTTTCGCAAGTGCACATCAGCGATGAACGCGGTGCGGCGAAGCGGGCTCTCCCGTAGGCGCACAAGTGGAGAAATGTCCAGGCTTTCGAAGACCGGATACACGGCAACGCGATCACCAGGGCGCAGGCGGTAGGCAAAGTCCACGGAGCGTCCGTTGACAAGTACCACATCGACTTCGGCGTGCGGCACGCCTAATGCCTCGATCGCATCCTTGATCGCCGGCGAACCGGTGAATTCATACGAAATCTCTCGCTGCCGCTTTCCCGAAGGCAGAAAGTCGTTCAACTCGGCGTAGAAGCGAAAGGTTGCCGTGTTCATCCGTACTCAGCGTAGCGGAGCGAATCCCAGTGAATTATGGTTCCTGGTGCGGTGCCCTCAACCAGATGAGATAGTCAATCTCGGGACCCTGCTGCAATCGGCAGTCCCAGAGTGCACCCGAAACGAACCAAGGCTGCACGGTATTGGCCGCAAGTGCTTTACTGCTGTGCTAGCATGCCCTTGATCATGTCAAGGAGTTTCTTGCTGAAAATCTCCTGCTGGTAGTGAACATCGCAGGGGAACTCGCCGCATCTGAAGCAGTGGTCTACGTTCTTGTTAATAGCACATTCAAGTATGGAACAGGGATGCCCCATTGCTGCTTTGAACTTCTCCAGCTTTTCCGGAGCGCTTGGATCGGTCCCTGGTACACAACGACCAATAGGACACAATCCTTTTCCTGGAAATCCACAGACCTCACAAGCTAAACCACACGCGCTTGGCATTGTGTCACCCCTTTCTGATTGTAGCTACGGCGTGTTCTTCGTTTTTAGCCAATTTCGGTTTTCGTCGCCGGGTCTTACGAAGACGGTGGAACCATGCCCAGCTGTTGCATCATACCCAGGTTGTCCATCTCGCCCCATTCTTCCACGGTCTTGC
>CAZOUO010000014.1:0-28295 GCA_964582975.1 uncultured Thermotogae bacterium
CGATCTTAGACGAGTTCTACCGGGTAGCGTTCCGGAAGAAGATCTACCGTGACGTCGACGAGCTGCAAAAGGATCTTGACCACTGGCTGGAGCGCTACAACATTCACCAAGGCAAGCGATGTGAAGGGCGAACGCCGATGGAGACGTTTGAGGAGAACCTGGAGTTAGCACAGGAGAAGATTTGGGGTATGAGTGAGGAGGACCGTTTGGCAATTGCAGCTTAGCCGGACAGCCAGCCCCGGAAAGGGCGACTGTCAGACCAGGTGCTAGTCACTACAGGTAAACTGGCTACTATGCCGCTTGTAGACCCTAGAGCTCTTGATACCGCAATCCAGTCCATACAAACGACACCCTTATCTAATCAGACTTTCTATCGGTGCGTCAAACTGGAAACCATTCTCACCCTGGGCCTTTCTCCGCTCGATGGTACCCATGCAGGTGCAGCCGGCGTACGCTACAACCCACCCCCAAGCGCCCCCATTACCTACCTTGCCGGAACTCAGGCCCTTTCCGTTCTGGAAACCGAGCACATGAGATTAATTACGGGCCCTTCGCTTGCCACCCCATCGCCTACCATAATCTGCAGTGCTGTTGTCCAAAACGCAAACGTGGTGGATCTGACTAACAGTCTTGTCTGTGCGCACCTTGGCATCACTGATAAGCAGAGTGAGGAGGAGCTTCTGATCCCTACCTCCCAATGGTAGACCCTCAACGCCCGGGGTATCCACTCACTTGCGCAAACGATTGGAGCCGCTGTTAGAAGTAGACAGGACATTGACGGAATTCTCTATCCTTCCTATTTCGTATCTACTGCTTACCGTCGTCAAGGAACCTCGCACTCTTCATGAACCCAATTAATCCAACCTCACCGCGTAGAAGTACGGTTATCGTTGACGTAATTGATCCTTACAACGTGCTTCCGTGAAGGCAAGCTATGTCGTTTCCCGCCGAACAGACATCCTGCCTGGAGTCTTGCAGTATGCTCTACAGAGACCATTTTTCTTCCACAACAGAAGGTTTCTTCTGTTGCCAAACACGGGAACCTAGCAAGCTGTAGAGTCACCGTGGTTGAGGACTGCGAGGATACTGCCTAGGGCACGGGGTCAATGCCTCCGGGATGTAGCGGATGACAACGCAGCAGGCGGCGCAGGGTGAGGTAGCCGCCTCGAAACGGGCCGTGTTTTGCGATCGCGTCCTTGGCGTACTGCGAGCAAGTCGGATAGAACCGGCACCTTGGCGGGAACAGCGGCGAAATTAGTCGCTGGTAGAGCCCGATTAGGCCAATAAAACCTCTCTTGAGCACGTCAAGAGTCTATCCTTTCACCGGCCTCTTGACAAGGGAGAGGATTCGTGCTACACTGTAGTTAGCAGTTAGATATAGAGACTGCTAAAACTGGAAGGACGAAAGGAGGAAACTAGCATGATTAGGAGACTTCCAGAACTGAGACGCGAGCCTTTCTTGCTCGGAACCGGGCTGTCTCGGCTCGTCGACGAGCTCTTCCGTGACTTCGATCGCATCGGCTTTGACATCGCCCCAAGCGTTGGACGCACCGACGTCTACGAGAAGGATCGAAACCTCGTCTTCGAGACCGAGCTTCCTGGCATGAAGAAGGAAAACCTCGACATCAAGGTGGAGGATGCCAAACTCGTCATCTCCGGCGAGACGAAGCGAAGCGAGGACGTGAAGGAGGAGCACTACTTCCGCATCGGCCGCCAGTACGGCAGGGTGCAGCGGTGCTTCCCGCTTCCCGCTGACCTAGTCGACAAAAAAGCGATCAAGGCGAAGTTCGAGGACGGAATCCTCAAGGTGACCGTCCCGCTCAAAGAGTCGATCAAGGAAAAAGAACAGCCGATCGAGATCACGGTCGAGTAGGAAAAGGTCGTTCTTTTGGCCCCGGCGTTTAAGCGTCGGGGCCTTTTCTCTTTGTTGGATTGAAAGGGCGTGCCAGGAGTATTTCTTATGTTCCATGGGCATGCTACTTTTTTGCCTACAGCAATCTGCTTGGTTGACACCTTCGTCTGTGTTCTGCTATGATGAGTCTTGGGGATCTTTCTTGGGAGGAAGCGTGTCTTACTCAGGAATACGCGTATATGCCCATACGATTAAGCTTCCGACTTCGTTCAAAACGCCACTTGATACAATCCCCCAAAACGAAGAAATCATCATCCGAGCAAAGAATGAGGACACAAACGGTAAGAACTAGACAATCTACTTTTGTAGTGGGGCACTGTGCCGGGGTTGAAGAGGCCGCCGTCTTTTTTCGGATATGAGGCCCTGCGGCGAGGTTTTTCGCCGTTAACACTAAATAAGCGAAGAAGGAGGTGGGAGCGACATCACATAGCGGTGCAAGGTTAGGAGGGCAAGTTTCTCACGTTCTGACGCAGTAAGGAGGTTAAGAACATGCTGAAGAAAGTGTTCCTATGTAGCGTCGTATTGGGCCTGCTGGCGCTGCCGGCACTGGGGCAAGCGATCCCCAAAGACACCCTTGTAGTAGGTGCAGACATAGGGATCATTGTTGATTTGGATCCAAGTCGGGCGTATGAGGTGTTCACGAATGTCGTAATCGAACAGCTCTACGACAACCTGGTCGATTTCGAAGGAACCTTCGATGTCATCAAGCCTGCCTTGGCGGAGAGCTGGGAGGCGTTGGACGATGGGACAACCTGGAGGTTCTACATCCGCAAAGGAGTGCCATTCCACAGTGGGAACGAAGTGACGGCGGACGCCGTTGTCTTTTCGTTCACCCGCGCGCTGGCGCTTGATTTTGCACCGATCTGGATGCTCGACCAATACGTTCCAACGGCGGACAACGTCAAGAAGGTCGACGATTACACGGTCGATGTGACCTTCAAAATCCCCTTCTCGGAAGGGTTGATGGGTGCGATCATGGGCGTCCAGGGAATCTGTGGTATCATCGATCCGTCGGTGGTGGAAGAACACAAGACGGCAGATGATCCGTGGGCGAACAAATGGCTGCAGTTCCACGACGCCGGCTCCGGTCCGTACAAGCTTGTCGAATGGTTGCCGAACGACCGCGTGGTGTTGGAGGGGTTCGACGACTACTGGGACGGGCCACCGAAGACAAAGAACGTCACCATCATCGACATCCCGGAGCGGGCGCAGCAGCGGGTTGCGCTCGAAAACGGCACGATCGACTTAGCCTGGAACCTGCTTCCCGAGGCAATCGAGGAATTCAAGGGCAAGGAAGGGTTTACCGTCTATGAGACCCCCAGTTGGAGCATTACGTACGTGGCTGTGAATGAGGGGATGGAGCCGTTCGGCAATCCGTTGGTGCGCAAGGCGATCAAGTACGCGATCGACTACGATGCGATCGTTGAGGGAATCATGAGCGGCGCGGCGATCGTCGGCCAAACGTTCATCCCGACCGGTATTCCGGGGCACCTGGAAGCGACGCCGTACCACAAGGACGTGGAAAAGGCGAAGGATCTTCTCGCTCAGGCCGGCTATCCGGATGGATTCAGCACGCAAATTGTGTGTCAGCCGACCTCGCCGCGAAAGGACATCGCTGTGCAGGTTCAGCAGGATCTGGCCGAGGTCGGCGTTGAGGCCGAGATCGTGCAGCTGATCTCTGCCCAGATGTACACCCTCTATCGCAATCAGGCGCACTACATGATTGTTGCCGGATGGGGAGTGGACTATGGCCACGGGGATTCGCTGGTCAAGCCGTTTGCTCATTGCTGTTCCACGGGGGCAGATGCACCGGTGCGCCAGCTTAAGTGGCGGAACATGTCCGCCAACTGTCCGCTGACAGCGGTCGTGGACGCCTCCGAAGCCGAGGTCGATGAGGCAAAGAAACTCGAGATGTACGAGTATATCCAGCAGGAAGTCCTCGACGACGGGCCGTTTGCCATCCTGTACTACCCCTTGAATCAGTTCGTCTCTGCTGAATACGTGAAGAGCTTTGTGCCAATGTTCAGCGAAAGCTACACTGAGTTTTGGGGGATCTACAAGGAATAGGGACGTGTTACAATAGTCGTTGAGTGGCTACCTCGCTGCACTGGCGGGGTAGCCACTTCTTCTCTTTGGCTCTAGAATAGGGAAGGAATATGATCGGCTACATTGCGCGGCGTCTCTTGTGGATGGTTTTCGTCATCTTCGGGGTGATGACCCTGACCTTCTTCATCGCCCGCGTGATTCCTGCCGATCCTGTCGCTGCGGTGCTTCCGAGCAACGCCCCCGATGAGGCAATCGAGAAGGAGCGCGAGCGAATGGGCCTCAATAAGCCGATCTGGGTGCAATACGGACGCTACATCAGCGGGATCCTCCACGGCGATTTTGGTGTGTCGATTCGGACTCGCCAGCCCGTACTGGATGACCTCCTGCGCTATTTTCCCGCTACAGCGGAGCTGGCGCTGGTTGCGTTGCTCATGGGAACGGCGATCGGATTGACCCTCGGTGTGATCTCGGCGGTGAAGCAGGGGAAGATCCCCGACCACGCCGGGCGCGTGTTCGCGATATGGGGTCTATCGATGCCCGCCTTCTTCACCGGCTTGATGCTTGTTATCCTGTTCAGTCACTTGTTGAGATGGTTTCCCCAGTTGGGGCAGATGCCCTCCTATTTGAGACGCCCACCGCGCGTAACGGGTTTTCTGATTCTTGACACCATGATCGCTGGGAACTGGCGCTTAGTTGTAACCGAACTGCGACACCTAGTACTTCCTGCGTTTACCCTTGGCTGGCTGTCTACCGCCTCCATAGTCCGAATTACCCGCTCCAGCATGCTGGAAGTCTTCCCGGAGGAGTACATCAAGACGGCCCGTATGAAGGGACTTCGGGAGTCGAAGGTCGTCCTGAAGCACGCCCTGAAAAATGCGATGCTACCGACGATCACGGTGATTGGGCTCCGAGTGGCGAGCCTGTTGGAAGGGGCCGTGTTGACCGAGACGGTCTTCTCCTGGCCCGGTCTTGGTCGCTACGGGGTCTCCTCGTTTTTGTCGATCGATTTCCCCGCGGTCGTTGGGGTTACGATCTTCATCGCCTTTCTCTATTCTTTCTGCAATTTGATTGTGGACCTGGTGTATGGCTACTTGAATCCGAAGATCCGCTATACGTGAGGAGTTGAGCCGATGTTTGGCACGATACGCTGGAGAGATTTTTCACGGCACATCCTGCGCAATCGGCTGTCGCTCACCGGGCTCATTCTGATTGGCGCGTTGCTTCTCTTTGCCGTGATCGGCCCGTTCATTGCGCCGTACGATCCGTATGACACAGATCCGATAAACAAGCTGGATGGCCCGACCAAAGCGCACATCTTCGGCACGGACAACCTGGGCCGCGATATCCTCACCCGCGTTCTCTACGGAGCACGAATCTCCGTGACAATTGCCGTGATCATCCTGGTTGTCTCCGGAACCATCGGTACGCTCATCGGAGTCATTGCCGGATACTTCGGAGGAGGAATCGACAACATCTTGATGCGGATCACGGACATCTTCTTGGCGTTTCCGCGGCTGATCTTGGCGATGGCAGTGGCCGCGGCGCTGGGCCGAAGTTTGAACAACGTGGTTTTGGCGGTGGCGTTTACGACGTGGACAATCTTTGCCCGCCTCGCTCGCGGCCAAGCGCTGGCGGTGAAGGAAGAGGACTACATCGAGGCGGCACGAGCAAGCGGGGCAACCAACTGGCGCATTCTGTTTGTCCACGCGCTGCCCCTTTGTATCAGTCCCGTGATCATTCAGGGGACGATTTCGATGGGGGGGATTATCCTCATCGTGGCGGGGCTGGGATTCATCGGTTTTGGGGCACAACCGCCAACGCCAGAATGGGGGGTCATGGTCTCGGATGGCCGCAATTATCTCCCCACGGCGTGGTGGGCGTGCGTCTTTCCGGGGCTTGCGATCATGCTCACCGTATTGGGATTTAATCTGCTCGGGGACGGGGTCAGAGACATCCTCGATCCACGAATGAGGAGTTAACGCGGTAGAGCTTGACAGGGAGAGGCCACTCAACAGACACTGTGCCGTGAGGATGGACGCGTCCGTGCAATCAGTCAATGATTTCTTCACGGTCAGAGCCGGAGAGCTCTTTTGTGAAGAGGTTTGCTTGATCGATGTAGCCAAGCAATTTGGCACGCCCTGCTACGTCTACAGCTATTCACAGATTGTGCGAAACTACCGTGCCTTTGAATCAGCATTCTCGGGAACACCGCACCTTATTGCCTACGCAGTCAAGGCGAACAGCAACGGGGCGATCCTTCGCTGCTTAGCCCAAGAAGGGTGCGGCGCCGATGTTGTTTCGGAAGGAGAGCTCGCCCGCGCGTTGGCCGCCGGAATTCCACCAGAGCGCATTGTGTTCGCTGGGGTGGGCAAGCGCAAGCACGAGCTCGAGCGGGCCCTGGAAGCGAAGATCGTGTTGCTCAATGCCGAATCGATGGGCGAGCTGGAGGCGATCAGGGAGCTAGCCGGAAAGCATCGGCATCGTGCCCGGATTGCCGTTCGAATCAACCCCGATGTGGCAGCAGCGACACACACGTACGTGGCAACGGGACGAGCTCAGGATAAGTTCGGCATTCCGGTCTCGAAGGCTGTGGCCGCTTTTCGGTACGCGTCGACCTATCCTGAGTTGGTCGCGGCAGGGCTACACTTCCACATCGGCTCTCAGATCATCGAACTTGAGCCGTACCGAGAGGCTCTGCACGTTGCTTTCCACCTTATCGAGGAACTCGCCAACGAAGGTATCACGCTCCAATATCTGGACATCGGAGGCGGTTTGGGAATCTCCTATACCGGTGAGGCCGTTCTTGGCGCGGCCGAGCTTGCCGCGATTGTTGCTGCAAGAGCGCGTGATTGGGGAGGTACGTTGATCATCGAGCCAGGTCGGGCGATTGTCGGGGATGCTGGAGTGTTGTTGACCGAAGTGCTCTACCGAAAAGCTGGCGTTCCCAGATCCTTCGTCGTTGTCGATTCTGGAATGAACGATCTCATCCGACCCTGCCTGTATCAGGCTCAGCATCGTGTTTCTCCGGTGACCCAGCACGAGGGTGATCGAGAGGAGGTGGATGTGGTGGGGCCGGTGTGCGAAAGCGCGGATGTCCTTGCCCGTGCGTGTGCGCTGCCCGCGGTGCGGCCAGGGGACTATTTGGCGATACGGGATGTTGGAGCGTACGGCTTTTCCATGGCCTCCACCTACAACTCTCGTCCGCGACCAGCTGAGGTAATGGTGAGAGGCAAGGAAGCGTTTCTAATTCGAGAGCGCGAAGATGTAAGCGACCTCACTGCTCCAGAGCGAATCCCACTGTTTCTCCGATGAAGTGGATTAACAAAGCGATCATCGATCTAAGGGCCAAGCCGTCAACTAGATCTGAACGGGTTTCCCAGGCGCTATTCGGGACGGCGGTCAACGTGCACCAGTCCAAGGACGATTGGTGTCTGATCGAAACGCCAGATAGCTATCAAGGCTTCGTCGAGACAAAGCACCTTTCGGTGCCTTTCTCGCCGGCCGGGGCAGCATGGAAAGTGACGGAAGCGATCGTCCCTGTCCGCGACCCTGCTACCGATCAGGTTGTGACAAGGTTTGCCTTTGACACGAGGTTGGTTGCTGAATGCGAGGGAGACCGTCTCGTCTTTACCTTGCCCACGGGTAAGAAGGGATACTTCCCTCGCAAAGCCGCTGTTGCCGCCCAATCCATGCTGGATGTGAAAGAGCTCGAACGGCTGGCAAGAAGCTTTGTAGGGACTCCGTATCTGTGGGGAGGGGTTTCTCCGTTCGGATTCGACTGCTCTGGCTTTGTGCAGCGGCTGTTTCACTACTGCTTCAATGAATGGCTCCCTCGAGACACGGCCGAGCAGCGCCGAATTGGGGAGCCAATCGCGCTTGAGGATTCGAAACGGGTGGACCTCTGTTTCTTTCCCGGACATGTCGCCTTGTACATCGGAAAAGGACGGATCGTCCACGCTAATCGCCATCACAACGGGGTCTCAATTGAGCAGCTCTTGATTCCAACTACTCCCTACGGCAAACAGCTTCTTCAAGGTTTCGAGGCGGCAAGACGGATTGCCTTCGCATCGTCTTCTAGATGAACCGAGTAATCACTAGTGAGGAACTGAAGGGCCTCTCTTTTTCGCGCCTTTCTAGCTTGCTTTTGTCTGATTGTGATAGTTATGCGTGATTGGCATTTGCCGTCCGATTCCAAACGCCTTGGGTGAGACTTTGATCACAGGTGGCAGTTGAGCGCGTTTGTATTCGCTGCGGTAGTAGCGGGAAAGAATATCATCTACGACGGCTTCGGAGAACCCCGCATCGATCAACGCCTCGCGTGGGAAGTTCTCCTCGATGACGCGGTGGAGTATAGGGTCGAGGATCTCGTAGGGAGGCAGATCGTCTTCGTCCCTCTGGTTCGGCCGCAACTCGGCAGTAGGAGCCTTCTCGAAGACGCGCTTGGGGATTCGTTCCCGAAATCGTTCAGCCAGCCGGTAGACCTCCGACTTGTAAAGATCAGCGATAGGGGCGATGGCCCCTATCGTGTCTCCGTACAGGGTGTTATATCCCACGGCGATCTCCGATTTGTTCCCCGTGGCAAGCACGAGCGCATGGCGCTCGTTGGCCAACGCCATGAGAAGGATTCCCCTTGCCCGCGCCTGTAGGTTTTCGTCTACGAGGCCGGTTGGCTTATTAGGAAGCGCATTTCGGCAGGCCATTGCGACCTCCTCAATCGGAACTTCTACAAGCTCGATCGACAAGCGCTGGGCAACGTCGTGCGCATCCGCGCGGCTCTCTTGGCCGGTGATCGCGCTTGGGAGGAAGACCCCGGTGACCGCCTCCGGCCCGAGGGCTTCAACAGCCAGTGCGGCCACCACCGCGGAGTCAACCCCTCCGGAAAGGCCGACGAGGGCCTTGGCAAATCCGTTCTTACCAACATAATCGCGAATTCCAAGCCCGATCGCCTGGCGGACAAGGTCGATCGGATCGTCACTTGGAGCGGGAATGGGCGAGAGATCATCTAGATCGGCAACGAATAGTCCCTCTGTGAAATAGGGAGCCTGAAACAATAAATCTCCCTCCGGGCCGGCAATGAGGCTTCCTCCGTCGAAGACCAGCTCGTCCTGCCCACCGATCCGATTTGCGTAGATCAACATGACCTCGTTCTCCTTTGCCCTGTGGTAGGCGAGGCGGCGGCGGATCGCTCCCTTGCCGGCGAAGAATGGCGAGGCAGAGATGTTGACAATGACGGAGGCTCCCAGGCTGGCCTGTGTCTGTATGGGGCCGTCGCCGACCCACAGGTCCTCACAGATGTTGATTCCCAGGCGCTCGTTGTGGAACTCGAATACCTGCGAGCCTTCTCCAGCGGTGAAGGTCCGCTTTTCGTTGTACACGTCGAACGTCGGCAAGTGTAGCTTGTCTTGTCTGCCGACGAGGCGTCCATCGGCAATGAGGAAGGCGCTGTTGAAGCGGTCGCTGGCCGCGCCGTCGATGAGGGACGATGGATCGATCAGATTCGTGCTCTCTCTTGCCGGCAGCGCCGTTATCCCGCCAGTGAGGATGCCGATCCCCTTGCTGTGATGGACGATCTCATCAAGTCCCGACGCGACTTTT
This sequence comes from uncultured Thermotogae bacterium, assembly GCA_964582975.1. Taxonomy (GTDB): domain Bacteria; phylum Bipolaricaulota; class Bipolaricaulia; order UBA7950; family UBA9294; genus CAZDDA01. Next base: position 9,554 of record CAZOUO010000014.1, read on the forward strand.
TCCACAAACCCGGCCCGCCACAACAAATCGAACGGAAAATAACCGCACACTGCCAATTCTGGAAAGATGACGAGGTCGCAGTGCTCTTGCCTTGCTTTGCTGACGTAGGAGAGAATGGCCTCGACGTTTCGCTCGACGGCCCCCACGTGCGAATTCAGTTGAACGATGCCGACGCGCATGGTCGGATTATAGGTTGCACTGACCTTGCGTTCCAATCCCATCGGGAGATGAAGCGGAGACAGAGCATCGCACGCACACGTCGATCTGCCCTCATTCAACAGCCGATGGATTTCATTTTCTGTCTTCTCTTTCGCATAATGGATTTGAGCTCCCAAATGGCGGGAGGCGATGTGCGCTTTTCTATAGACGAGATACCTTTAGGCGGCCAGCGATTGCGGCTATTTGTTGAGGTTCCTTGGCAGCTGCATCGAGGCGATCCGTGCTGGACCCCGCCGCTTCGGGCAGACCTACTTGGAAACCGTTTCTTTCGAATCATCGGCCTGCTCACACCGGCGCATCCTTATCACCAGGATGCCGAGGTCACCCACTTCCTCGCCCGGGAAGGGCGGCAACTCTTGGGCAGAGTCTCCGCCGCGGTGAATCGTCGGTTCAACGCGTATTACAACGCGAAAATCGGATTCTTTGGCTTCTTTGAGACGATCGATGAGTTCGAGGTGGCGCGAGGGCTCCTTGATCGGGCGCGGGATTGGCTTTCGGCTCGGGGCATGGAAACGATGCGCGGACCAGGGGGCTATTCCACGGCCACGCACGAACCGCACCAAGGGATTCTAATCGATGGGTTCGATACACCGCCGACGGTAGAGCTGACGCACACCCCGCCCTACTACGGCGAGTTTCTCGAACGCTACGGCCTGGCGAAAGTGAAGGATTATCATGCCTATTGGATCGAGGTCGGTGACCTGCCGGATGAGAGGCTAGAGCGCCTCGCCTCACAAGTGCGCGCGCGGCGCCGAATTAAGACACGGCCCGTCGACCTCTCCTGTGTACGTAAGGAGGTCGATCGGATCGTTAGAATCTACAATGAAGCCTGGTCGAATAACTGGGGGTTCTTGCCCCTGACCGACGCCGAGGCACAGGCGATGGCTGATGTTCTCAAGATCGTTGCCGATCCCGGCCTGATGCGGTTCGCCTCCGTTGACGGAGAGCTTTCAGCTGTTCTCGGTGCCCTTCCCGATCCGAACGTCCCGTTTCGTCCACGTTGGAATCGGTTTTTGGACACTGATCTCGTGCGGATCGCACGACTTCTTAGAACCCGTCGTCGAATTCCCCATGTGCGTCTGATGTTCTTTGGGATCCGGCCCAGGTTTCGCAATCTGGGAATCGATGCCGTTCTGTTTCTCGAGTGTTTGACCTACGCCCGAGAGCACGGTTATCTCACGTGCGAACCCTCAATGCTCCTTGAAGACAACGACCTCATCTTGCGCCCCTCGGAAGCGATGGGCGGACGTCGTTATAAGACATGGCGGATCTACGAGATGGCGCTGTAGCGCTCTTGTTTCTCACCGCAGTTAAGCTGCCATTACTTGAGCGCATCCCATTTACTCCTCCCTTGTCCAGGTCTCACCGGTCGGCAGCTTGATCTGTTCGCCATCTAAGTAGGAAAGGAAGCGTTGAAGACTGGCGTAGATGGCGGGGTGGGACAAGGGCCATCCGCCTGCCTCCTCGTAGTAGGCGAGGACATGCAGGGTTTTTGTATCGCGGTCGAAGCGGCCGTCGAACCGGGCGACGAATCGATCTTGATAGAGGATGGGAAGGACGTAGTAGCCCCAGCGGCGTTTCGCCACTGGTTTGTACACCTCCCAGGCGTACTCGAAATTCCATAGTCGCAGAAGCGCATTGCGCGCCCACACTAGAGGATCGAGCGGCGCGATGAATCGGGCCTTATGATCAAGCGCCGCTTTTTCAGCCAAGGTGAGCTCCTCCCCAGCTTGTGGAAGGGCAAAAAACGGTACTTTTGTTCCATCTACCCGTACAAGTGCGAGTGCTCCTTCATTGACAAGTTGTTCTGGGAGCTGAATGCGGCGTACCCGTTGCATGAGAGCCCATGCTTCGGCGTCACCCCGCACTGGAAGGAGCCCCACCGCCCGGACGCGGCGCAACAGCATGGTTCTCCAAAAGGAATCGAGTGGCGGGGAGTCGGCCTCGCGATATTGAGCCGGGATGACCCGCTCGGTCAGATCGAAGTAGCGTCGATAGTTGATCCGGTGAGAGACGCTCACCATCCCACGGTTCCACAGGACTTCCAGTGAAGCGTTCGCCGCTTTAGTCGACTTCCACCCGCGGTGATTCTCTTGCGCAACTTCGAGGGCCTTCAATTCGCGACTCGAAACCGGCCCGTATTGGCCAACAGCTTGATAGACTGCGTCCAATGCTCCCGGGTGTTCCCGATTCAACCGGGCCTCGCGCTCTGCCGTCCGCGCTTCTCCGCCGCTTTTCATAAACGCCCGGTAACCAGGGAAGTTCTCAATCGGGAGACAACAGAGCATTTTGTCCCAGTATTCAAAACCCAGACGTTTTTGGTGGATGAGATCAAGCGTCTCGCCGGGATGTGTCCTGTCAACGCGAGCCTGGGTGACCAAATCGTGGTTGCGGCCAAGCACCGGTAGTGGATCGAGTTGGATTAAGCCCTGGTCGCGAAAGCACTCGCGAATACCCGCCTCTCCCTGCGGGTAGGTTTTCCCGTGCAGGCCCACACTCCAAAGCTGATAGAGCCGTGCTTGTGTAACGTTCCAATGCAACTCCATGAGCTCTCCGTATGGTGACTCTGGACTTAGGGCAAAAACTCCTTGGACGCCTCTTTCTTTTAAAACCAATTGTATGTGAGCGCGCGCATGGCCGCTAGAATCCACAAAGACAAGTGGCCGTAGCAGCAGTTGGATTTTAGATGGCTGAATAAGAATGAGGGCCCGGTGGTCATCCGGGCCCTTGTCGGAGTGTTTTGGGGCCGACGAGCCTTTTTATGGCTTAGCTATAAGCGGCCCCGTTAGTTTCCACCGATGCGGATGCGGATCGAGAAGTGCCACTTTCCATCCGGGCCGAAGTACCAATACCATCCACTTGAGGGAACGCCGTAGTGCCACTGGCCATCGTGCCAGTACCAGCACGACCCCGGCCAACCATGAAACGGAGGGTAGAAGGGTGGATACGAAGGATATGGAGGCGTGGGCGGGTATCCGTAGGGCGGTGTGTACCCGTAAGAAGGTGGAGCCTTAACCGTAAATGACGCCCACGCGGTTACCCATGTGGGTGTAGGAGTGATTCCCATGATGTGTCCTTGGATCTCGTTGGGGGTCGTCATCGGGAACGGGTCACTGTACGAGTTCGGAGTCAGCGAAAGCGGTGTTGGGCTTGCGAAGATTTGCAGCTTTTCCACCCCTGTGGGGTAGGTTACCGTGTATTGGTACGAGGGGTGATCCGGAAGCACGTGTGTTCCTGCAGAGACGAAGTTGCTCTGCGAATAGGCGTTGGGGAAAACAAGCCGCACGATCCCATCCGATTGGATGTCGTACAGGTAAATGTAAGCCGGTTGATTGACCGTGTAGTACACCCGGAGCGTTTCACCAACAACGTAGGTTGATTTGTCGGTCCAGATGTTCACCGTAAGAACCTGTGGAGTTGGTTCGGGAATGATCCCAAGTGGACTTGGTGTTCCTTGGGCGCTCACGAGGACCGAGGCACTGGCTAGCACTAGTAGCGTTACGCATATCGTTCGTCTTAATTTCATCGTTATCACCTCGAGCAATTTACACCCAGCCATTCCGTTCGTTTCGGTGGATTTGACCAAAACTTCCGCGGTGGTGCTCTGCCGTAGTATCCTCCATCAAATCCCGACAAACGCTAGAAAGCCCTTGTCAGGAGCCTGTAAGCGCGCTACCTTTGGCAAGCCATGAAGGTGATTGGACTTGCTGGCCCCGCCGGAAGTGGGAAGAGCGCTGTCGCTCAAGAGCTCTCCAAGCAGGAGGGCATCGTGTCGATCAACTCGGACGAGATAGCCTGGGGGACCTACCATTCACGGACCCCCACTTACTGGCGCCTGGTCTCTCGCTTTGGAAAAGGAATTTTGGATTCAGAGGGCCGTGTTGACCGCCCACGGCTTAGTGCGATTGTATTTTCCGATGAGCACGCTCTCGCCGATTTGAACGCCATCGTTCACCCAGCAGTGATCGACCGCCTGCGAGAGATTGTCTGTGAGGAAGGAGCGCAAGGCACGGATGTTCTGCTGATCGAGGGAGCGCTACTTGCCACCTCCCCTCATGTCGACCGATCCCTTTTTGATGCTATTATTTGGCTTGGCGTTTCGAGTGAAATCCGTCGTGATCGCTTGCAGGCGGCCGGCCGCCACGCACACATCGAGCGCACGGTACAGGAACCGGACAACCACGGCGTCGTAACCGTTGATGCAGAAGGATCCGTTGCTGAAGTGGCCGCGCGCGTGGTGCATGTGATCGAGACCGTCTCGACCAATGGCTAAGAGCCCTTACTCTACCAATCCTTCCTCGCGGAGGACCTCGGCATCGCTGTAGGGGACAAACTCGTGACCGACGATTTGATAGGTCTCGTGGCCTTTGCCTGCCAGAAGAACGACATCACCCGGCCGCGCTAGGCCTACCGCTTGGCGAATCGCCTCGCGGCGATCGACGATCCGCTCGTAGCGACCACCGGTTAGTTTGAGTTCTGGCTCGATTTCATCGATGATCCGCTCGGGGTTCTCTGTCTTTGGGTTATCGGTAGTAAGGACAGTCAAATCAGCCAGTCGCCCACTGATTTCCCCCATGAGCGGCCGCTTTTCCCGGTCGCTTTCTCCACTGCAACCAAAGACACAGATGATCCGTTTGTAGAATGGACGAAGAGATCGGAGCATTCGTTCAAGCGGATCGGGACTGTGCGCGAAATCGACAATCACCGTTGCCCCGTTTCGCACCCGAAAGAGCTGGTAGCGACCTTCCACCCTCTGAGCGGAGGCTAGCCTCTCAGCAATGGCTGTAAGCGAGAGCCCTTTCACGATTCCCACCGAAGCCGCGGCGAGGGCGTTTCTGACATTGTGTTCCCCGGGCAAGCGCAGCCTAATTGGCACTTCCTCCCCCTCAGAGCGAAGCGAGAATGTAGTCTCCTGAAGTTGATAGCGCGCGTCCGCCGCTCTTAGATCGGCATCGCGGCAAATGGCATAGGAGAAGGTCTTTCCCTGTGTGGCTCCTGCAAATTGCTTTGCAGCAGAGTCGTCCTCGTTGACAATTGCCCAAGACTCAGGCTTCAGCCCACGAAATAAAAGGAGCTTTGCTTCCAGATAGCTCTCCCAATCTTGGTGAAAATCGAGATGGTCGTGGGTCAGGCCGGTGAAGACAGCGATGTCAAAGTCGATCGCGTCGACGCGATGAAGCACAAGACCAGCCGAGGAGACTTCCACAACGAGACACTTTTGGCCTGCCGTGAGTGCATCACGAGCAATCTCTTGAATGATTGGGCTTGAGGGGGTTGTCACTGCCCGAAGGTTTCGAGCCTCGTTGGCAACCGTACTGATGAGGGCCGTCTCGCTCTCACCCAACAGGTGAGCGACCAGGTGGCAGACCGTGGTTTTGCCGTTTGTCCCGGTGACGCCCACAGTAAACAGGTCCTTTGTGGGATGGCCCCAAAAGGTCGCAGCAAGTTGAGCCAGCGCGCTTCTTGTGTCATTCACCGGCACAAACGGGACGGTGCAGCTGTGCGTAAGCGACTCCTCCTGTTCCTCAACGAGGACGGCGCTTGCTCCGCGCGCCACTGCCTCGTCGATGTACCGATGGCCGTCGTCCACGTACCCTTTAATGGCGACAAACAGATCCCCGGGTTGGATACAACGGGAATCCTCGCTGATTCCGCTGATTTGGATTCTTTGCCATTCCCGCTTGACTGCTACATCGCTGCCTTCAGCCAGTTCTGCTAGGCTTCGCTTCATTCGTCCTCCGGAATCCGATACCGGTAGATCGGATGGCCTGCCTTGGCCTCGCCGATCTCCTCCGGTTTCCAACCCCACATCGGATGGTAATACGAGACGATCCGTGCCCCGGGTTCAAGCTCGCGTCGAAGCCGGTCCTGCAAGCGTAAATTCGCTTTAGGGGAGAGAAAAAGGATCACCACATCGACACCGGAGAGCTTAGCGGTATACATGTTCCCCCAGATGACTCGTGCGCGCCTCGAAAGACCAGCCAACAGAATCCATGCCTTTCCCCACAGGACACGGACCGGATCGATCTCGACGCCGGTTGCGTACGCTCCGAATTCCCGTGCTGCCGCCACCACAATTCGCCCATCACCGCAGCCGAGGTCAATGAGAGACTCCCCTTGCTTCACGCCGGCGAGGAAGAGGATCCGCCGTACGGTTTCCCGGTCGGTCGGGTCCCATTGCGCATCGAGTGTCAGGTTCCACCCAATCCACACGGCGGTCACCACGGCGACGGCGATTCCAAAGTAAAGCAGCATCTAAAATGAAAGGAGGAGGCCACCTTCAAACAGAGGCCCAGCGGTCCAACCAATCTCGGAGAAGCGACCTACATATCGAAGCTCAATAAATGCAGCCACCGGCGTTAGAAGCTCGATCCGCGTCCCAATGAGGCCCTCCACGGTAAAGCCGGTCGAAAATCCCGGTGCGAGCGCAAGGCCAATCCCGCCTCCGAGATACGGATCAAGCGGCGGAAATGGCTGGTGCACCACAACCGCTCCACCGAGCATCATCAGCCCTGCTACGTTCTGTGTGACCATTCCCAACTGCCCGCGGAGGTCGATCAGATTTCCAAAGGAGATCTCAGCCGGGGCGTCCACGAGCAGAACGCCGTTTGGATCAACGCCAATGCCCATTCCGATCTGTGCTGCAAACACAGGGGCAACAAGAACGTCTAACAAGAGTATGAAAGCGATGACAACTTGCGCTTTTTGTTTCACCTTTCTCCTTTCCCAGGGGCTAGTGTACCCGAACTACAAGGGGCAAAGTGGGGACGTGCTTCCTGTAAAGATCAGGGGACGAAAGGCCACGACTCAAATGTCGAGTGCGGTGATCTTGTCACTGTTTTCCCAGATGAAGTCGCGGCGTTGGGCCACATCACTTCCCATCAGGGTGGAGAAGACCTCGTCGGCTTCAAGAGCATCTCGGATCTCGATCTGCTTCATCACGCGATTCTCCGGATTCATCGTCGTTTCCCAAAGCTCCTTTGGGTTCATCTCCCCCAGTCCCTTGAACCGCTTGAGCGAGAAGTTCCCGTTGTGATTCGTGCGAAAGTGACTCAGCTCTTCATCCGTGTACAAGTAGGCCGTCTTTTTCCCTTCCTTTATCTGGTAAAGCGGTGGCTTGGCAATGTACACGTGCCCCTTCTCGATCAGCGTTCGCAGGTAGCGGTAGAAGAAGGTGAGAAGCAGCGTGCAGATATGGGCGCCGTCAACGTCTGCGTCGGCCATGATGATCAGCTTGTGGTAGCGAAGTTTTTCCACAGAAAAGTCCTCGCGGATCCCCGTTCCCAGAGCGGTGATAATCGACTTGAGTTCTACGTTGTCGAGGAGCTTGGCAAGTCGCGCCTTCTCCACGTTCAGCACCTTGCCGCGCAACGGAAGGATCGCCTGGAACGCTCGATCGCGGCCTTGTTTAGCACTCCCGCCTGCCGAATCCCCTTCTACGATGTACAACTCGCTCTTTGCAGGGTCGGTGTTGGAGCAATCGGCGAGCTTCCCGGGAAGCGCTGTCGACGCCAGGGGCCCTTTCCGCCGCGCAATGCTTCGGGCCTTGGCCGCTGCCATTCGGGCACGCCCAGCGGAGACTGACTTCTCGATGATCGTTCGAGCAACTCTCGGCTTCTTTCCGAAGTACAGCGCGAGCTGTTCCTGGATGATTCCCGCTACCAGGCCTGCAACTTCAGGGTTTCCCAGCTTGGTCTTTGTTTGGCCCTCAAACTCGGGCTGCGGAATCTTGACGCTGATGATCGCCACCAGACCCTCACGGATGTCCTCCCCACGAAGGTTCGGGTCGTTCTTGCGCAGGATCTTCTTCTCGCGGCCGTAGTCGTTCAGAAACTTGGTGAGCGCACTCTTGAATCCGGTCAGGTGGGTTCCGCCGTCGACCGTGTTGATGTTGTTGGCAAACGCGAAGATCGATTCGTCGTAGCTTCCAGTAAAATGCATCGCAATCTCTACAGCGGTTCCGCCCTCCTCGCCGCTTATGTAAATCGGTTGAGGATGGAGCGGCTCCTTGGGGGCGGAAAGCTCCTTAACGAACGAAACAATCCCACCTTTTGCCTGAAAGCGACGCGTGACACCCGCGGCCTCGTTCTCCAAGATGATGAGAAGCCCACCGTTCAGGTAAGAGAGTTCCTTCAGACGGTGGGAGAGCTTCGAGAAGTTGTAACGGATCTCGTCGAAGATCTCCCCATCGGGAAGAAAAGTAATCGTAGTTCCGGTTTTCTTGGCCTCGCCGACGACCTTGAGGTCGCCGAGCTTCATGCCTCGAGAGAATTCCTGGCGGTAGACCTTTCCGTCCCGTCGTACCTCTACGCTCAGGTGCTCCGAAAGGGCGTTGACAACAGAGACGCCAACGCCGTGCAGCCCTCCGCTCACGTGATAGCTTTTGTTGTCAAACTTCCCACCGGCGTGGAGGGTCGTCATGACGAGTTCCACCGCGTTGATCCCGGTTTCCTTGTGAATTCCCACCGGCATTCCACGGCCGTTGTCGATCACGGTGACGCGGCTGTCCGGATGGATAGTGACTTGGATCTCTGAACAGTGCCCAACAAGTGCTTCGTCGATGCTGTTGTCGACGACTTCTTCGATCAGATGCATCAATCCGCTTTGCCCGGTGCTTCCAACGTACATCCCGGGGCGAGTGCGGACCGCTTCGATGTCCTCTAAGACCTTGATTTGCTCAGCATCGTAAGCCACGGTCACCACCCACTTAAAGTATACTCAATCACGCTTGCAATTTCAAAAACCGGCGATTTCGACCTCCGCGATTGCCTACTCGATAATGGGTAGGCTTAGGAGATCGTCACGCCCCAAAAAGCGCTTTAAGAGATCGCGGTTTCTAAGGCGGCGTCTGCGTGAACTGCCGCGGTGTCGAAAAGCGGTAGGGTGGAGTCAGCTTCCCTAATGAGCAAGGGGATTTCTGTGCAGCCAAGAATGATCCCTTCCGCTCCTCGTTTTGCCAGGGAATCGATGATTTGAAGATAGGTCGCCTTGGAGGAAGGCCGCAAGATACCCCAGGCGAGTTCCTCGTGGATGACGCGGTGAATCTCCTCCTGCTCCTGGCTTGTTGGAACGAGCGTTGCGATGTTGTGCGAAGCAAGGCGGTCGGAGTAGAACGACTCCTTCATCGTATAGCGTGTGCCGAGCAGTCCGACCGTCGAACAACCTTCGGCCTGGATCGCTACAGCCAACGCGTCGACGATGTGAAGAAGTGGTATTGGGCTTTCGTTGGCGACTGCGTCGTAGACGCGATGTAAAGTGTTCGCTGCGATCAGGCCGATCTGGGCCCCGGCGCCTGCGAGAACCTGGAAAGCGGCCGCCATCTTAGAGGCGATCGCCTCCCAATCGCCCGCCCTTTGCCAATCGGCGATCTCCTGGAATGACAGGCTGTAGATCAGAATTTCCGGATAGGCGAAGTCCCCGAAGCGTCGTGTGTACTCGCGCGTAATCCGGCTATAGTACGAGACGGTCGACTCCGCGCTGGTTCCTCCGAGGATGCCAATCCGTTTCATCGTGGGATGAGCCGGTCCCAGCGAATTACTCCCCCTCCTGGTGCCGGCGGACAATCTCTACCACGTCTGGAAAGTCGATCCCCAACCGCTTCAAGGTCTCAATGGTGGGAACACCATCGTTGGTCCAACCGCGGCGCTTGTAGACCGCATCGCACAGCTTCTCGTACTCCTCTTCACGATACGTGCGCAGAGCCTTCACTTTTTCCGCCGTGCTCATTCCCGCTGGATCGATCCCCACCTGCTCCTTGAGCTGTGTGTCGTAGCGCTGTGTGCGCGACTCGTACTCCTCCTCGGTGACCGGTCCGGCGGAACGGTAGGGAATTGCGTCTTGAGCACGCCGGCCAAATCCCATCCGCACGTTGAAGGCGCGCTGAAAGTTGTACACCCGCTCCGATTGAAGGATCACATCGTCTGGAGCGACCTCGATTCCCGTAACCCCGGCAAACAGATCGCAGTAGTTGCCCACGTGTTCTGGCACTTTGGCTGCCTCGATACCGGAGTAGCGCGTCCGGTTGTCGGCCGGCTCGATGTCGTTCCAGGGGAGCTTGCACAGGCCATTCAACCCGAACCAGGTTCGCCACATCGGGAAGTAGTGCAGCGCCTCGGCCTTGTCCTCAAACGTGGGCAGCTGCCTGTTGACCATGTCCATGAAGATCAGCCACGCCTCGTCGTGCTGGGGACCCTTGTTGGCAAGGCCGTAGCCGCCCTGCATGGCGAGCGATTCCTTAGTCACGTACTCGGAGTATTCCATCCCCTTGCACTCCATGCCAATGTCCTGGAGGAAGGCAGGATCCGCGCCGTATTCTTGGACGAACTGTTTCTTCATCCGCCGGACCCCCTGGCCGACGATCACGCCGAACCCGTCACCACGTCCCATCTGGTGGAGAAGCTCCAGCGCCGCCTCCCCATTTCCGAAGCGCAGATCCAATCCCCCGGTAATCTCCTTGTTGAGAATCCCTGCCTCGCAGCACTCCATGGCAAACGCCGTCGCAGTGGAGAAGGAGATGGTATCGATGCCGTAGGTATCGCAGTAGAAGTTGTACTCCAACACGAAGTCTGCGTCGAAGATCCCCATGTTGGCGCTGCCGGCAGCGGTTTCGTACTCCGGCCCATCAACGATGACGGTTTCGCCTTTGTAGGGTCCGGTCTTTGGTGTGAAGCCGTCCACCGCGTGCGAACAGGACATGGTGCAGCCGAACCAACACCCGTCCGGCATCCCTTGGCTGAACCACTTCCTCCACACCGGTGAGGAAATCTCCCCCGCATCGGGGTGGGATCCAAACTTGAAGTTGTGAACCGGGAGCAGGTCAAACTCGTTCATGACTTCAACGATGTTCGAGGTGCCCACGCTGCGCATGTCATTCTGCGAGGCATCCAGTTCCAGAATCTCCTTGGTGATCCGCGCTCCAGCCGCTTTCAGTCGGTCGAGGTTTACTGGACCGAGGGCGTCGGCGCGCACCCCACCGGCGTGCTTAACCACCAGTGCGGCGATCCGCTTGTCGCGGAAGACCGTTCCGATGCCGCCACGGCCGGCCTGCTTCACCCGGACCGCCTTTCGCTTCATGTCAAAGAAACTGAAGTTGAGACAGCCGATCCGCGTGTGCTCGGCACCAGCCCCCGCAGAGACGGTGGAGACGGCAACAAGATCACGTGGTTCGTCCGAGTCGGCGAACGCGTGCGTCAGCCGCTCCGAAAGGACGTGCGTGTTTACATCCTCCTCTGGGGATTCAAGGAGCTGGACAACTCCCTTGTTGCCGTCGATGTAGACGATGACATCCTTCTCTGCCTTGCCCTGTACTTCCAACGCGTCCCACCCGGCGAATTTGAGATAGGGGCCGAAGTAGCCGCCGACGTTGCAGTCGGTGACGTTGTTCGTCGTCGGAGAGAGGCTCACCACCAGCGACTTTCCAGTACCGGCGTACAGGGTGATCCCGCCGATTGGCCCGGAGCTGATCACGATCTCGTTCTCCGGGTCGTTCCACTTCGTCTTCCCTGTGACTGCATTCCACAGCTGCCACAGGCCGAACCCGCGCCCGCCGATGAAGATCTCCCTCATTTGGGCAGTAACCGGACGGGATTCCATCTTTCCATTCCCGACGTTTACATACAGGATCTGATTGGAATAGCCGCGCTCCACCCTCGCTGCTTCGTACGACATCTCTGCGATGACTCGATACGTCGATTTCGACCCCATCTCACCCTCCTAGCGGTTAACAGGAATGAAGCTTAAATGTCATTGCAGGCATGAGTTTAGGAAAAGCCCACTGGATTCTCAAACGCGCCGCAGCGCACCGCCGTTTTTTTCGAGTGAAATCCTGCGGACAGCGACTCACGCTCTCGAAATGACCGCAAAAAGTGGCCCCTTTCGGGGCCGAAAGGAGGTGCTGTGAGTCAGTCAGTGCGTTGATTGTCCTGTTGGCAAGGAGGGCTACGAATGCTTCAGTATCCGACGCTTTAGAATAAGCGACGCAACGTTGTGCAACCTGGGCGCAAGGTGTGGTAATTGGGTGAAGATTGAGGTACTGCTGGAGGCCAGGTGGCCGCCTTGATCGCTAGGCATTGAGCACCAATGAGCCATGGTAATGTGCTCTGGGGGTCTATCATTGGATTTTGCACGTGCGGGATGAGGAGAGGAAAGTCTGTCGCCTGCGACGTTTGTCGCGACGCCTGTCCAGTCGACGCGATCACTCTCATTGAGGGAAAGCACGCGCACATAGACAGAAATGCATCCGCTGCTACTGCTGCCACGAAATGTGCCCGAACGACGCCATCGAGCTACACACAAGCCGGCTGTATCGCATTGTGAACCGGTAGGAGCATGGCGAGCTTGCTTGCCCTGACCAGGATCTAAGACCGGTAGGGTCTGAAGTATTCTGAAGCCGTATATGCCTGCGGCACTGTACCAATAACCTTCGCCTGACAGTTCTCAGCACGGAAGTGCCACACACAACGCAGCGCTGCCGGCTTTGTCCGATTTTGACTATCACGCTATACTTGTCCACAAGGGGAAGAGATTAGGATTCTATTGGTCTATTCGACTGGTTGGTGAGCCTGAATACTGCGTATGAAGATTGCAGCTTTCGACCTGGAAATCGCAAAGCCCTTCCCGGACAGTGCTCGTGACCTCAGAAAGTATGGCCCCCTGGGGATCTCCTGCGCTGGCCTTGCGTTCGATGATGAAGCTGAAGTACTCATCTGGCAAGGTATCCCTCGCTTGACTAAGACGGAATGTCAAGCGATAGTCAGAGATCTTCAAGACAAGGTGAGCGCGGGCTATACACTTGTAACTTGGAATGGTTGTGCCTTTGACTTCTTTGTACTTGCACAAGAGTCTGACCTTTTCGATGAGTGTGGTGAATTGGCGCTAAACCACATTGACTTGATGCTCATGGTAACCTTCACGAAGGGGCACTTCCTGGGTCTTGCTAAGGCGCTTGAGGGAGCAGGACTTCCAGGTAAGCTCAAGCAGCTTACACTATCCGATGGCACGGTAGTCCAAGACATGAGTGGGGCCAAGGCACCGGGATTGTGGGCAGCGGGTGAGCATGACGCTGTTGTCCAGTACTTACGCAGGGACGTTGCCCAGCTCCTCAGGCTTGCCGCAATCGTGAGGCAGGAGAAGGCTATTCGGTGGATTAGCGACAGGGGCAATCCCCAATACCTTCCTATAGAGAGCCTGCTTCCCGTTAGGAAGTGCTTTAAGATCCCAAAGCCAGACATCTCCTGGATGGCGTGCCCCCCGAAACGAAAGCAGTTCATCAATTGGATACCGAGATGGAGAAGGCAGCTCCGTAGGAAGTAGCTTGATAGTTCCTCTGTCGGGCAACTTCCGAACCCTGGAGAGCACCTGAGGTTTTCGAATCACTTGTACAACATGTGATTGTTGAACCCTTCAGCAAATCCGACCAAATTTACCAGTGAACGTTGAGCATGCTGAAATCGCTTTCCCCCTAGCAATCTACTTGAGAATTCCCCATGAGCACTGCTCAGCACATTGTTTGAATCCGTGACTAGCACAACACAAGGAGGCTTTTGTTGCGGAAGCTGATTCAGTAACCAGGGCGGGACGCGAGATCAGGTGTTCCTGCGGCAGGTAATCGAGTTGTCGAATCCTCGCCCGTCGAGCTATGTTGGAGTTGGAAACTGAACGGTGTCAGGCAGGCCTGCGGCCGCCTAGGTCTGTTAGGGAAGGAGGTGGGAAAAATCGTGACGACAACTGAGATTCTACTTGCAGTGATTATCGTGCTCTTGCTCGTACTGCTTTGCCGCGTCTTCAAGAGGGGTCGGGTCGAGCAAAAGAACATAGAGTCTGCCGTTTCAAGCGTGTGGAAAGAATCCGGTTTGGATGAGCAGATAGGCAGGCTGGCAGCCCATGCCGAGGATATCAAGAGAGACTACAGAGCCCTTGACCGGATCCTCCGAGTGCCCATTGAACGGGCTTCTATCGGCGAGATGGCCTTGGAGCAAATACTCTCCGATCAGCTTCCTCCGGACATGTTCGGCATTCGAGAGAGGATTCTTGGCGGGAAGGTGCCGGATGCTAACATCAAGTCGACCGAGGGGATCATCTGCATAGACTCGAAGTTTCCGATTGAGAATTACAGGGCGATGTTAGAAACGGAGACTCCCAAAGAGAAGGAGAATGCAAAAAAGCAGTTCCTGAGAGATGTTAGCGGCCATCTTGAAAAGATAGCTGATGATTACGTATGTCCAGAAAACGGCTCTGCGGAGTTCGCTTTCGCCTTTTTTCGATCCGAAAGCGTCTACTATTTCCTTCTGACCGAGGCTTACGATATGCTTCGGAGCTATACGCTAAGAGGAGTTCAACCTGTGTCGCCTCTGACACTGTCGCAAAAGATTGAGTTGATAAAGGCAGGAGTTCATGCGCGAAGGCTCACCGAGCAGGCTGCAAAGATAAGAAACGATATCGCCAACCTCTCCCAATCATTCAGCGAGATAGACAGGAGTTGGCAGGTTTTCTACGAGAGTCATCTCAGAAACGCGGCGAAAAAAGCTGGCGAATTGGACGAGGCGTATAAATGCCTGAGAAAAGAATTCGACCGAATATCCGATCTATCAGGTGATTGAGAAAGACTAAATCTGGACCAATTTCGGGGTCGGAGTACTCATTTTCCCATGCAAACCTCGATCGCGTCGTAGTAGTTGAAGAAAGAGAGACCTAACCACGATCGAAGATCAAGAAGGTGTTTGTTCAACGCGTTAGGGGTGGGGTCGTGGAAGGAGTGAAGTCTGCCATCAGTTTTAGTGTTCTTCCTCCTCAGCAGCTAGGCTGAACGTAGCACGGTGCAGTCCGAGGAAGGCCGGAAGTTCTGGTCAAAACAGCCTTAGCTGGTTGTTAGCCCCCAGAAAGACGTCTTTACCAGCACGGCTCGAGAGGTGATGCGTCATAACACTATCTGGGCGCGTCTGCAATGGCTAAGCCAAGGAGAAAATGTGCGCAAACGACACTGTAAACAAGCAAAAACACGACCTTTCTAACCGCTCTTGGATGCACTACCAGAAAACGGTCAAGAAAACGCCAGCTGACGCATGTACATCTATAGCTCAGTTAGGCGGCGTATCACTGCTTCGGCGCGCTTCACGGTAAGGGTTACTCTGTCAGATAGGGCGTACATGGTATCAGCGTAGTCAGCTCTGCTGCGATCCTTTCGCATGCGCCGGAGTTCCTCCGAAATTTTCTGGGCGCGTCTATCACGGCTTTTCTGTAGCTCGTCCGGGACGAATTCGTGGATGTTATCTCCATATGCTGGAACAACTGGTGGGATCCGGCTCGCCAGATAGCCTCTGGTTTTCAATAGAGCTGCGTAATAAGCGCGGCTAATAGCGCAACGTTTCTTGGCTTCCTCACTGGGGTAGGGTGTGCTCTGGCCAACAAGAGATCGTGCAAGATTCAAATACTCAGTCCAATCGAAACTCATCGAAACTCCACGTCTATACAGAGTCTACCCTCAGCCTCCCTGGCAGCGTCTAGCCACCAATCATCGTCAAAGCGATCCAACCTTTTGAGAGCCTCATCTGGAGAAAGGATTGTTTCGATTGAGAGTACCAGCTGTGATGAATCGGGAAATTCGAAGTCAGAAACGACCTCGAGAGAAAGCTGTGGCTCGGGAAAAAACTGATCAATCCTCCCGACAGCTTCGAAAAGAAGTGGGGCGAGAAAGGGGTGTAGGTTAACGAAGTCGAGAACTTCCAATCTCTCTTTGAAGATGTACAACCTCTCGAGCGCTCTAACCTCGATTTGCTCAATGAGAACGATTGATGAGTGTCTCTCCGCTGAGATTGCTGAAGTTGGTTGAGCTACCGGAAGCACCAACCATTTTGGAGCAGTTATTATATCCTGAACTGCTGCTGGCCTAGCAGCAGATACTTTTGCCTCAGGTGAAGTTGCCGAACCTAGCTGAGTAAATGAGTAAGAAGCATTATAGAACGCTAATGAAAATGGCACTTAACCGCTCACCTCCTCAAAGGTTTCTTTGAGACGATCAGTAAGGGATGCCTCGAAGCAATCTAGAACGTGGCCATGGGCGACGTCAATCCACTCCAAGGCATTATCCAACTCTACAGCACCTCGCGTAACAAGGAAATAGTCAAGATCCAATATAGCTGCAAGGACAGCTGGTTTTTTCGTAGCAGTGCTAGTAAGCTGGATCCTCAAGATATCCCGTCCATCTTCGAACGGAATTTCCATTCCAGATATGAAACTGTTGAAGTCTTGGGGCAATTCCGGAGCAATGGAAGGACGAAAGAGGAAGTAGTCCTCAAGCTCGACAGGCTCCTCCATGAACTCGATACGATTTATGTATCGCAAGCCAACACGCCGAATCCCTTTTGGAGATGCTACTTCTCGATAAGCAGAGAGGCCTACTTTAACCAGATCCAGAAACTGCGCCCAAGAGGAGTAGGGCTTCAAACGGTTGACAGCCAGGAAGTGAGCTCCTACTTGTAGCAGAGCTTTCTCATCATCGCTCAAAAAACGAACGCGATCTTCAATTCGCTGTTGAATAGTGTCTTCATCTTGGGAAAGCTTTACGGAAACTACTTTTCCAGAACGTCGTTTTGGGAAGGAATCCCTAACTTTCTCGTAGACTAAGCCGGGCACTGCAAGGTCCCAAGAATCGGGCTCAAACTGAAACTCGCATACAGCCTCGACAACAGGGGGGGCCCTGTATCTTCTCTCTCTGAATGACTTCGCACAGCTCATGTCATGAGTATACAGTCCTAGCTTCCAGATGGCGAATGGACTCAATCCGGGTGTAGTAGCTACTACTTTCGGAGGCGCATTCCTTATTCCCCAAGAAGGTCTCCCCATCAGCTGACGAAATCCGATGGTAGACCTCTGGCTCCTGGCCGCTAGGTCCTACTCCTGTACGAATCCGCTAGCGCCCGGCATGGATTCCTCAGCGACAGCTCTATCAGCTCGAAAGGACTTAACCACTTGATTTCACTCCCTTCTCGTGATAGCTTGCGAGGCAGGAAAGTAACAATCGAGCAGAATTAGATAAGGGGGTTGGAATGAACGATTTTCTGGCATTCAAGAAGATGATCACCCCGATCGCGATTCAGATCCTCTTCTGGATCGGGGTCGGCGTCTGCGTGATCATGGGGATCACGATGATCGCTGCGGCGTCGCCGTTTGGACGGGCCACGGCCGTGGTCAGCGGACTTATCGTGCTCTTCGTCGGCCCGATTGCCATTCGCGTGGCGTGCGAGCTGATCGTGGTCGTGTTCGGGATCTACGATAGGCTAAAAGAGATCACTAATTTCGGCGAAGGGTCTTGAGCCGATTGTTCGAGCCGAAGACTGGAGCTACTAAGAAGGGGACAAAATGAATGACACGCTGAGCCAAATCGTGGCGACGGCGCTTATCTTTGCAATCATGGTATACGCCGGCCTGCTTCTGATCGAGGCGTCGAAGAAAACGGTGGAAGGGGCGATCGCCGAAGGCCGGATCTTGCTCAAGATGACGCAAGACCAGGTCCGTCGCGCGTGGGGTGAGCCCGACGAGATAACGACCACACAAACCCTGGTCCTCGAGGAAGAGGAACCACTGCCAACCTACGAGGTCACCATCGTGTGGACGTACAACGACCCCTACCGAACCGTCACGTTTAAGAAGGGTCGCGTGGTGGAGTTCTCCGAGACGCGCGAACCGAAGGGCGGTCAGAGTGAAACGTCCCTCGATCCATATCACCTCTCGGCCGTACAGGACGGCGTGTTCGCAGTGTCGTGATCCCTATCCCTCCTTAACCGTTGTCGCCCCGGTGCGTCTTCTCTAGGGCGATTTTGGGCCTTGACAGTCAGAACAGTGGGTGGTAGAATATTTGTTTAATGTGGCGATGCCACAGTTGGTCCTTGACAAGTGAATAGAGTGTGTGTCACACAAGCGCAGTAAGGGCAGATGGGGGACACCTTGGTAGCTGGAAGCGATGAAGGACGTGGCTAGCTGCGATAAGCCTCGGGGAGCCGCTAAGCAGGCTTTGATCCGGGGATTTCTGAATGGGAGTGCCCGCCGCGGTGAAGCCGCGGCAGGGCGTACTGAAACCTTAAGTAGGTACGCTCGGCGAACCCGGCGAAGTGAAACATCTCAGTAACCGGAGGAACAGAAATCAATAGAGATTCCCTGAGTAGTGGCGAGCGAAACGGGAAGAGCCTAAACCGCGAGAAGTGTAAGGCTGTATCCGTTGCTCTTGCGGGGTTGTAAGTCAATGCTTTCCCATCGATGCAGCGGTGGGCAGGGTTAAAGGCGAGATCTAGCCGAACGGTCCGCAAAGTCACTGGAAAGGACGACCGCAGAGGGTGATAGTCTCGTAGGCGAAAGGTCAAGCTACCCTGGGTATTAACTTGAGTAGCGTCGGACACGGGAAATCCGGCGTGAATCTGGGAGGACCACCTTCCAAGGCTAAATATTACCAGCTGACCGATAGTGAACTAGTACCGTGAGGGAAAGGTGAAAAGCACCCCGGGAGGGGAGTGAAATAGAACTTGAAACCATC
>CAZOUO010000015.1:0-28229 GCA_964582975.1 uncultured Thermotogae bacterium
GGATTGCGAAGACGCTTACCAAGGCGATGGCTCTTCGATAGGAAAGGAGGCCCGCACCAACCGTCGTTCCAACGCAGTTCCCAGCGTCGGTTGCACCCCTGTTCCAGCCGACATACGCCCCTGCGATGAGGAGAATTGTTAATGGCCACATGGGGCCATTTATACCGAATAACTGACTATGTAGCCAACATATGTGGTTATAGCAAGTGTATTCCCTCTTCAGTTCACCTCTTCATTGAGGGAGGTTCTCCTGCTGCCTAGAGAATCATCCGGAGCTGACAATCTACCTCGGCGTGACGAAACAAGCGCTCCAAGCCTGGGCTCGGAGTGCGATCAGCCTTAAAAGCTCCCTAGGGGGCCAGCTGGAGCCCGGGGGACTGATTGTAGAACTTAAGTATTGGCCCTCGTGTGGTGACAACCGAGAGTCTGAGGAGAAAGGTCCAAAGAGAAGGCGCATTCGACACACGCACATACTCGAATGTCGCCCGTCTTCCGGTCCCAGGAAACATGATAAGATGCTCAACCGATCACATATTCACAAATCCAGTCCTCGCCACTCATGCCAGCAATCTCGCAGTGACTCCCTAGGCGGGGCTGGAGAGCACCTACTTGGGAGGGGGCAGGCACACCTTCGAGGGCTCTTCCTTATTGGCGATCGTGTGGCATTACCACGCTTGGTTCTCGCTTATGGTGTAGTGCTCAAGACGTTTTGCAACAGCATTTCGTATCTCTTCGCCAAACAGGAATTGGGTAGCATATAGGGCCATATCTACTCCGGCAGAGATCCCAGCTGAGGTGATAACCTTGCCATCGTGAATGAAGCGTCTTCGTTCGACTATGATCTCTCCCATCTGTCTTAGTTCATCCACGGCTGCCCAGTGGGTGGTGGCGCGTTTTCCGCTGAGAAGACCGGCCGCTGCAAGGATCAGAGCGCCGGTACACACGGAGGTTACCAACTCGCACTTCCGAGACTGGCTGAGCACAAAATCGAGCATCTTAGCACTTCTCATCTGTTCGCGTGCCCCTTTCCCACCGGGAACAACCAGTACGTCAAGATGTGGCACGTTATCGAAACCGAGGTTGGGGATTACTGTCAATCCATGGGCGCAGACGACGGTCTCTCCGGTGGGAGAAGCGGTGACTACAGCCAAGGCATTCAGGCTGGCTCGATCTTCCAATTGGCGTGCAGCCAACCCAAAAACCTCCAACGGGCCAACAAAATCCAGCTCCTCCACTTTTGGGAAGACCACAATGCCAACGATTCTCAATTCGAGTCCTTACTTCACTGCTGTGTCTATACAATGGATGTATTGATCTAGGACCACGTCGAAAGCCTGATAATCGAACGGAGGATTCCCCTGTGGCTGGTGCTCGCACAGCCATTCCACCGTGCGCACCATCGCGGTTCTTAAGGGAACGAGATCCCGATACCCGAGCTGCGCCTTGATTTTGGCTAAATCCATGAGGACATGCGGCTCGATGTCGTAGGGATCAGGCGAAAAGGGACGTCCTTGGGACTGAGAGAAAGCCGGCATGAGATGCCGTGGGATCGAGACGATCTCCCATTCATGATGCATGATCTCGCCGATCATCTCTACGATCTGTCGCGCCGTCAGCGCTTGGGCATCGGCGGCGTTGTACACCTGTCCGGAGGCGACCTCGTTCTCCAGGGCCAAAACGACCGTGTGGGCCATGTTTTCAAGATATCCTCGCGAAAAGAGGGACAGGCCGCCGTTGGCTACGGGGATTCTCTTTCGCCTGTCCAACACCTGCTTCACGGTGTACCATTCCCTCGGCGTGGTGTCTCTCGGCCCGTACAGGGCCGGCCATCGTAAGATGGTAACGTCGAAATCACCCCGCTCATGCGCTTCCAAAACCGCCTTTTCCATCAGCACCTTGTCGTAGCGCCGCTCGTGGCCGTAGAGAGCAAGCTGCTTGCGCTTCGGTGCGTCCTCAGGAATGGGAACTGGCTGATAGGAAAAGTTGCGATTCCAGGCGGCCTCGAACGCCTCGTACACTTCGTAGCTGCTGATGCACACGTACCGACTGATTCTCCCCCCGAAGGCTTTGGCCACCGTGCTGACGTCACCGTCATCCCCGGCCATCATGTCCACAACGGCGTCCACCTCCATTAATTGCATCTGATCCTTGAAGCGCGAAACGTCTCGCCGGTCTCCAAGAATCTGCTCTGCTCGGTCGGAAAAGGCGACGTTGTGCTGTCCGCGATGGAAGCAGACCACCGAGTGGCCGTTGTCTATCAGCTGCTTCACCAGATACGGTCCGCAACGTCGCGTCCCACCGATGATCAGTACGCGCATCCGTTTCCTCCTTCCTGTTTCGCCGTTTGATCCACCACCAACAACTTCACAAGATCGGATATCTCCGCTAGCTTTTCCAGATGATCTACGGTATCCAGAACCTCGGCCTGACGGGTCGACGACAAGATCCCCTCGGTGAGCTGCACGAACTTGTCCTTCACTTCCTCCTGGGTCATCGGATTTGCGGGGTCCCCTTTGGGGCTTAGCACTTCCGCTCGGTAGCTTTTGCCATTTTGCATGAGCACTTCCACCTCGGCCGGCCACGGCGGCCAGTCGATAGATCGATGGAGAAACATCTCCTCGTACTTGGGATCGACGGCCATCTCGATCCGCTTCAGCAAGTCTTCAAACGAGGGATGGCGGATCTTCTCGCTCCATTGGACGGGCAGGCTGGGGTGGCCATCGATCAGCACGGTTGCTACCTGATAGGGATGGCTGAAGATGGCGTGCACGTGAGAGGTGATCACGTAGCTTGCCCGGCGCGAGGATGCTGTATTTGTGCGGACGGTGACCTTCTCGATCTCGGAGACCGCGATATCGTACTGTTTTTTGAGGTTCATCGTCGCCTCGATGGAGGCGTGCAAGAATCGGCAGGCAGGATAGGATTTGAAGTAACACTCCACGATCCGGTATCGCTTTCCAAGCCCTGTGGGAAGCTCGGGCTTGGCATCAAGCACGTTGATGATTCCGCGCTCGCCCTCCAGGATATCACGCGAGCCGAGGATGCCCTTCTCTGCGATGAGCGCAGAGAGGATCGCCCGTCTTGACTCGTGCCCCACCGTAAGATCTTTCTCGTGCCCTCCGCTCACCACGTACTGGGCGCCCGCTAGCTGGATGGAGGCCGCGAGGCCGACCGCCCCCGCGAGCTGTTCCTCATCCAGATTTAGAAGCTTCCCTGCCGGAACTACCCCGGAGAGAGCGCCGAGGATGACAAAGAACGGGGAGCGCACCGATGCCGGTTCCCTCGTTCCGAACAGCGTGGAAGCCAGATCGATGTACACTTCGTAGCCGAGGACAAGCGCGGTCAGAAGGTCCGTTCCTGAAGCTCCCACGCGCTCCGCTGCGGCCAAGGTCACGGGCACCAACCAGTCGTTGATGTGTCCGCCCATGAAGTGGCCGTCGCTGAAGTCGAGGAAGTTGGCCAGGACACTGTTCGTCATCGTTGCGTCAGGACAGGCGGTCTTTTCGCCCAGGCCAACTATGGTCGCCTCTTCCTTTCCACCGGATTCCACGACCAGCTCGACGAGCCCTCGGATGAGTGCGTGGTTGGTCCGATAGGCACCGAGCATGATGCCGATGGCGTCGAGGAGGTGAAGCTTCGCGCAATCAATCGCCTCTTGGGGCAGGTCGGAAAACTGGGTTTCGCAAACGTATTCGGCGATAGTCCGAGTGTATGCCGTTTGTTTGTTCCGCATGTTCAATACACCGTCCTTATCCGCAGCAAAACCCTGATTGTTTGCTGCACGAGCGCAATGGCGGAAGTTGATCTAATCGAACAGCTTCTTCACCAGCCTTGCGACGATTGTCCCCATCTCTTGACACGCTTTCTTTTTCTCCGCGTCTGGGGCGCCGATGGAGACCGGTCCGTAGTGGCCGCCTCCTGTGTATCCGGGAACGACCATCCCGTGGGTTAGGAATCCCTGCAGGATACTGATCAGGGCCGTTTCTCCCCCTCCTCCAAGGCCTCCCGACGAGACGAAGGCCGCTCCGACTTTGCCGCACAATTGGCGATAGTACTTGATGCTGTCGTCGATGAACCGCTTCACTTCGGCGGTGGTGGCGGCGAAGTAGGTCGGTGAGCCGATGATGATGCCGTCAAATTGAGGCAACTCGTCGATACTGGCATCTTCCAGTCGCTTTCTCACGACCTCCACACCCTCCTTTTTCACTCCCTCCTCCACCGCCTCGGACATCGCCTCCGTATTTCCCGTCTTCGAATGATAGATGATCAACACCCTTGCCATGTTTCTCCTTCCTTTCTCTTTTCTCTCACTGTGGCACCCGGAGAAGACGACTAGATCTTCGTCTGCTAGCCCACGACCTCTTTGATGATCCGAAGGGCGTTCCCACCGACGATCTTCTCGATCTCCTCGTCGGAGTATCCACGCCAGATCAAACCGCGGATGATGTTCCGCCACTCAAGCGGCGACTCGATGCCGTACATGTAGTCGGCAGCGAAGGTCCTCGCCATTTGAGCGAAATCGGTGCCCTTGGACGCAGCCATCTCGCGGTGATTGCCGACCTGGTCACCGTAGATGTTGTCCAGGCCGATCGCCACGTGGTCGATCCCGACAAGCTTCTTCACGTAGTCGATGTGATTGAGCATGTCCTCTATTCCTTGCTCCGGCTCGCTGGAGAGCTGGTTGGGAATCGCCGAGATACCGACCACGCCGCCCCTGTCGGCCAGTGCCTTCAGCTGCTCATCGTTCTTCAATCGCGGCATGCCGGAATTCAACGCGCGGGCACCGGTGTGGTTACACAGGACCGGAGCCTTGGAGTGCTCGATCGCATCCAGGGTAGTCTGTATCCCGCAATGCGAAAGGTCGATCAAGATGCCAATGTCATTCAGACGTTCCACCACCTCAATCCCCAGATAGCTCAATCCTGTGTCGGTCTTTGCCGTACACCCGTCGCCGAGGTAGTTCTTGGTGTTGAACGTCAGAAGCATCATCCGGATGCCGAGGCCGTAGGCGATCTCGATCCGCTCCAGCTTGCGGCCAATGGTTTGGGGCTCAAGCTGGTACATTACCGCCTGCTTGCCGTCCTGTTTTGCACGGAGAAGGTCGTCCACACAGGTGGCAGAGACCAACCCGGGTGTAGCGGCGACGAGCTGCTTGTATTTGCCCAGCAGTTCCATTGACTCGGCGAAGTCCTCGGACAAAGTCGGGACTGCCTCAAAGCAACAGTCCATCCCTGACTGACGGACCAACTCGTAGTCGTAGGAGAAATGGATCGAGCCGAAGATGTGCGTGTGCAGGTCGACAGTCACCAAATCCTGGAACAGCCGCTCCGCACGATCGCTCTCCTCTTTGCTCAGCTTGATGAAGCGCTCCTCAAGCGGAAGGTTCAGATACTCTTCTCGTGAAAGCATTGTCTCTCCTCTCTTTGGCTTCACTACCCAACGACTTCACGGATGACCCGCAGCGCGTTGCCACCGATGATTTTCTTGATCTCGTCGTTGGAATAGCCCCGCGAGACCAGACCGCGGGTGATGTTCGGCCACTCCTCTGGACTTTCGATGCCCCACATATACGGTGCGTTTAATTCCTGACCGATGTAGGACAGTTTGAAGATCGACTGATCGGCCTGCCGGTGGTAGGCGACCTGGTCGTGAAAGACGTTGTCCAGCCCGATCGCCACGTGATCGATGCCGATCAGGTTGACGATGTAGTCGATGTGGTTGAGCATGTCCTCGATGCCCTGCTCCTCGTTTCCGCTTAACTGGTTGGGAATGGCGGAAATGCCGGTAAGACCTCCTTTGTCCGCGAGGACCTTGAGCACCCCGTCGGACTTCAGTCGCTTGCACTGCGGATACAGCGCCCGTGCGCCGGTGTGATTACACATGACCGGATCCTTGGAGTGCTCGATTGCGTCGAGGCTCACCTGCTCGCCGCAGTGAGAGAGATCGATGAGCATTCCCACTTCGTTCATCCGCTCGACCGCTTCCAGTCCCAGATAACTAAGACCTCCGTTCGTCCGTTCTCCGCATCCGTCTCCGATGTAGGTGCGGGTGTTGAACGTCAGCAGTGCCATCCGAATACCGAGGCCGTAGGCGAACTCGATCCGCTCCAGCTTCCTGCCGAACGTCTGTGGCTCTAGTTGAAACATCACCGCTTGCTTGCCGCTCTCCTTAGCAGTCAAGAAATCCTGTGCACAGAACGCTGGCATGAAATCGGGATGCTTCTCCACAACCTCCAGGTACTCTCCGAGCAGATCCATCGACTCGGAGAAGTCCTCGTTGATCCGGGCCACCGCCTCGATGAATCCGTTCACCTGGGCCCGCTTGAGCCGAGGGACGTTCTCCTCAAACTCTCCTCTCAGGACGTGCGTGTGCAGGTCGATCGCCAGGCAATCCCTCTGCAACGCCTCGGCTCTCTTTGAATCTTCGTTGTTTAGTTCGATGAAGCGCTCCTCCAAACTTAACTCGAGGTACTTCTCTCTCGGAATTGGTGCCACGTCTTCTCCTCCTTTCGTTATTTCAGAACCTGCTCCATCACTCGTAGGGCATTGGCTCCGACGATCTTATCGATTTGATCATCGGAGTAGCCCCTCGACACTAGGCCGCGTACGATGTTCCGCCATTCCAGGGGCGATTCGATGCCGGCCATGAAGTTCGCCACGAGCTCGATCCCCAATCTCTGAAACGCCACGGTTCTTGCCTTGGTCTGCCGCCGATGTCGCGCGGCTTGATCCTGAAAATGGTTGTCAAGACCGATGGCCACGTGATCCGCACCGATCAGATTGACGAGGTAGTCGATGTGATTGAGCATGTCCTCGATCCCTTGGTCCTCGTTTGGGCTCAATTGATTGGGAACGGCGGAAACACCGACCACACCACCACTGTCAGCCAGCGCTTTGAGGACGTTGTCCGGCTTCAGGCGCTTGCATCGGGGATACAGCGCCTGCGCGCCGGTGTGATTGATCACCACCGGGTCTTTCGACGCTTCGATCGCATCGAGACTCGTCTGGATGCCACAATGGGAGAGGTCGATCAGCATCCCCAGTTTGTTCATCCTCTCAACAACTTCAAACCCGAGATAACTCAGACCCCCATCGGTGGTCTCACCGCACCCGTCGCCGAGATAGTTCTTGAAGTTGAACGTCAAGAGCATCATTCGGACTCCCAAGCCGTAAGCGATCTCCAGCCGCTCCGACTTGCGGCCGATCGTCTGCGGTTCAAGCTGATACAGGACCGCCTGTTTGCCCACCTCGGCGGCAGCTCTGACCTCGTCAACGCAAGTCGCTGAGACCAGCCCCGGTTCGTGCGCAACGAGGCTTTTGTATCGTCCCAGAAGCGCCATCGACTCCTCGAAATCCTCGGTGATGCTGGGCACAGCCTCGAAGCAGCACTTGATCCCGGACTGGCGGATCAGATCGTAGTCGTAGTAAAACTCCACCGACCCGAAGATGTGCGTGTGCATGTCCACCGTCATCAGTTCGTCAAAGAGTCTATTCGCGCGTTCGTTCTCCTCAGGGCTCAGTTTGATGAACCGCTCCTCCAAGGGGATCTTCAGATACTCTTCTCTGGATATCATCCCTTTTCCTTTCGTATTGTCTTTATTGAGTTACTGAACTAGCAGATTCCCTGCCTTCGCGATTGTCTTGCTGTCAAGAAAGACAATCGGTTTCCGCATTGTTGCGTCGATGTGAAGAGCGCTCTCAATCGTTCCCCCGAGTCGAACGTTTTCGCCTAATCCGATGTGGGCCGAGCCGCGCACGCGCTCGTCCTCCACCATGTTGCCGATGTAGGTTGCTTTTGGGTTGGTTCCCAATCCGATTTCTGTGATGCAGTACGCGTTGTCATCTGCCCGCTCGAGCTGACGCTGAAGTTCCTTAGCCTCCTCGCCGCCTTCGATCTTGGTGGCCTTTCCTTTCTCAACCGTCAACACAACCGGCTCTTTCATCATGCCGATCGACGCGATGCTTCCGTTCAAGACCACCGTGCCTTCCGTCTTACCCGGCAGAGGCAGCGTGGCGACGACGCCAGCAGGAACTACCGAAGAGCTTCCCGGCTCGCGTGCCAAGCCGTCGAAACAGACGACCGGCTGGCTCTTCACCTGCGCACGAACGTCCGTTCCTGCTGGGCTAGTGATACGGATCTCCGAGGTGCGAGAGAAAAGATCGACCAGGTGGTGGGTGACACGTGCCAGCTCGCGATAGTCTACATCCAATCTTGGTAACATCTCTCCCGAAACCTTGCCCAACGAGAGGACCCGAGCCCCGGCCTGCATCGCTTGCTTACGGGCCGCGTGAGGGAAAAGCTCCTTCGTACAGAGGAAGATCACGTCCGCGGACGTAAAACATGCCTCTACTGCTTCAGGGAGCGGGCCGGAGAGATAGGCGCCCGTCGGCAAACCGAGGACTAAGGAGATTCCTCCGGCCCAGAGGATTGCCGCTTCCAACCCTCGATGAAGCTTGGAGGTATTCAGATCCTTGACTAGCAGGCACACCTCGCCCGTCTTCACCGCGGTGCATTCCGCAACGAGCCTGTGGCACACCTGCTCTATCCTACGATCCATGTCGTTCATCTTTGACCTTTGGTAACCTTGAACCGCGACATCCGCGGATCCATTGCATCTCTCAGTCCATCTCCAATTAAATTGAACGCTAGCACCGTTAACATGATGGCGAGTCCCGGGAAGATCGTAATGTGTGGTGCCACGCGCATGTACTGGCGTCCTTTGCTCAGCATGGCACCCCATTCCGGCGTGGGGGGCTGAGCCCCCAGCCCGAGGAAGCCTAGCGCTGCGGCGGAGAGTATTGCCGAAGCGATGTTGAGCGTCGCTTGGACGAGCAAAGGAGAAAGACAATTGGGAAGAATATGGTGGACGATGATCCTGGAGTTGTTGACTCCAAGCGCTCTGGCTGCATCGACAAAATCCTTTTCCTTTAGCTTGAGGATCAATCCCCGGATCAATCGCGCATAGAGCGGGACCTGAGCCACTCCGACTGCCAGCATCGCGTTGTACAAACCCGGACCGACCACGGTGACAACAAGGATTGCTAGCAATATCGTTGGAAAAGACATCAACACGTCGATAACCCTCATGACGATGATATCGAGCCTGCCCCCGAAATAGCCCGATGGCCCCCCAAGTAGCATGCCGAACGAAAGACCGATGCTAACGGAGACAAGGCCGAGTGTGAGAGAAATGCGGCACCCGTAGATGATCCGACTCAGAACGTCTCTCCCCAGCTCATCAGCACCCAATAGGTGTTGCGACGACGGCGGTTGCCGCGCTGACCACAGGTCCATCTTCACGGGATCGTAGGGAGCCACTAGTGGCGCGAAGATGGCGAGAATGACCTCAATAATGACCAATCCCAGACCGATGAGCGCGGCCCGATTCTTCTTAAACCGCCGCCAAATCCTGCGGGAACGACGAGCTGAATTGGTTTTTCCACTGCAGCGGAAAGCCATCATTAATCGTACACAATCCTCGGATCAAAGAACGCGTAGGTGAGATCGACGATGAGGTTGACCAGCGAGAACGTCACTGCGTAGAGAAGGATCACTCCTTGAACGATCGGATAATCTCGACCCAATAGGCCATCGATCAACAGTTTTCCCACACCGGGATAGGCGAACACTGTCTCGGTGACGATCGAGCCTCCCAGTAGCCGGCCGATCATCACACCTTGCACGGTGATGACGGGAATCATTGCATTCTTTATCGCGTGTCGCAGCACGACCCTTCTCTCAGCGACCCCCTTCGAGCGCGCGGTGGTGATGTAATCCTGTTCCATCACTTCGAGAACGCTCGAGCGTGTCTGTCGGGCGATGGTAGCCATGGAAAACGCGGAAAGAGTGATCCCCGGAAGGACCAGATGCTTGACTGTTCCCACGCCTACGGCTGGAAGCCACTGCAACTTGACCGCAAAAGCATACATGAGCATTAGTCCGAGCCAAAAAACGGGCATCGATACCCCCGCTACAGCTCCGGCCATGGTCGCCATGTCAACCACAGAAAAAGGACGTGTTCCGGCGACTATACCGGCAAGAATCCCGATCGCCGAAGAGAAGATCGCCGCTACAGCGGCCAGTTGGACGGTATTCTTAAGCCTGATCATCAACTCGTACGTTACCGCTCGTCCGCTACGAATGCAGATCCCCAAGTTGCCTCTGACCACCTGTTTGAGAAACAGGCCATATTGAACAAGAAGGGGCTTGTCAATCCCCCATTCCGCTCGGAGCGCGTCAGCGGCCTCCTGCGTATAGTCCTCGCCAAGAAGGATCTCCGCAGGGTCACCCGGAATGAAACGTACCGCCAAAAAGACGATGAACGATACCCCCAGCAGAACAGGGATCACTAACAGCAACCTTCTAATGATGTAAGCGGCCATCAATTAAAACTGCCGGGATGAGAGTCGAGAACCCTCATCCCGACAATACCTCACGTTTACCGATTACTGTTCGATCCACGCCTCGCGCAGCCAGATTGTCTCATCCGAACGCACGTGAACATCGTGAACTTCCGCTCTCGCAGCATGGGTGTTCGGTTGAACGTACAGCCAGATCCAGGGAGCCTCTTCCCACAGTGTCTCGATGATCTCCTTGTAACTGTCGAGCCGCGTAGTTTCGTCCGTGGTGTCCCGCGCCGCCCAGAAGAGCTCAAGGACCCGGTCATTGGAGTAGAACAACGGTTCGCTGCTCTTAGGGGGCCACTGGTCAGGCCGGAACGGCTTGAGGCAGTGATCGCAATCGAGCGTTACGCAGCCCCACGCGAGGAAATACAGTTGCAATCGGTTCTCGTCGACCGTCTTTTTCCTCTCTTTGCCGTAGGCCGCCCATTCCAACGCTTCAATTGTCACATCGATACCGACGTCCTTCAGGTAAGACGCAACTGCTTCGACGACCTCGGTGTCCATCAGATACCGGCCTGGCCCGTAGGTGAGCGTGACTTCGAAGCCGTCCGGGTAGCCGGCATCGGCGAGCAACGCCTTTGCCTTTGCCGGATCGTACTCGTAGACCTCTTGCGCGACATAGCCGAACGCCCGTGGAGTGATCGGTGCGGTCGACACATATGCCTCGCCGAGGAAGATGCTTTCGTTGATCGCGTTCTTGTCGACGGCGTAGTTCATCGCCTGCCTCACCCGCTTGTCCTTAAACGGCCCCCACTGGTTGTTCATCCCCACGTAGCAGGTTCGGGCCGGAACTGCCCTTAGGATCTGGATATCCGGATTGGCCTCGAGCATGGGGATATCGATCGGCGGCACACTCAGCGCCACATCAATATCACCGGCCTCGAGGGCGGCGACACGCGCCGCCGTTTCGGGAATTGGCTTCGCGATCACTTCGTTGATGTACGGTCGGCCGCGCCAGTAGTCCTCGTTGGCAACGAGTCGACTGTGGTCGCCGCGAATGTGCTCGATGAAGATGTACGGCCCGGTGCCGACTGGATGTTGGTAGTAATTGTCCGAGCCCAGCTTCTCCACTTGCGTGGGGCTGACCATCCCCGATGGGGCGTAGGTGAGCAGATGCATGAACGGCGCAAACGGCGTCGTGTGGATGACGACCGTGTACTCGTCCACAGCCTCGATCAACTCGATCATGTCAAAGGTGCCCCGGGCCAGGCCAATGGCCAACAGCCGCTCAAGGTTGAATTTCACGGCCTCCGCGTTGAACGGAGTCGTGTCGTGGAACCGGACCCCTTCTTCGAGATGAATCGTCCAGGTGGTCGCATCCGGTGAGGCCTCCCAGGATTTGGCCAGCCAGGGGAGCAGCTCACCGGTTTCCCAATGATGGTCGGTGAGAAGTTCCGTGACCAACCGCTGAATGCCGAGATTTTGCATTCCGCTGCAGTTGTGGATGTCCCACCGCGCAATGTCCGTGCCCATACCGATGACGAGGATACCTCCGTACTGCGGCTCCTGTCCGTATACGAAGCCAACAGTTGCCACAAGCAGCAGACCCAACAATATCAACCACTTACCCTTCCTCATTGTACCTCCTTTTGCTTCCATCAGTGGGTCTTCACGTTTTTTGAACTCCAGACTCTCGTGTTCTCACCTCCTTTTTTGCGTAGTGGAGAGGCGTTCTCTTCATCACTTATGTCTCCATCGGGCATTTGCCACTCGTAGCTCCTTTTCAGGATTTGCAGCTGGATATTGGTTTCTATTTCCGTTACCCCGGGAATAAGGGAGAGGTGATCCCGGATAAAGGTCAACAATTCAGCATTGGATGGGAACAGCGCCTCAATCATGATGTCGTGCTCTCCGGTTGAAAAGGACACGTAGCGGACCTCCGGCATTTCTGCCACTCGATTGGCCACGGTTTTCATCTTCTTGGGCTCGACATTTAAGTGGATGAGCACCAAGGTATTCAGGCCCACTCTGAATGGATTCGTGACAGCAGTCACTCTGATCACGTCATTGGTAATCAACGCATCGATTCGGCGGCGAACAGTCCCTTCCGAGATATCAAGCCGTCGGGCGATCTCGGCGTTCGGTGTTCTACCGTCCCGCTGGAGCATGGAGATGATCTGTTTGTCTACGGAATCTAGACGTGTCATGCCCACCTCGCAACGAATCTCGTCGTCAATTATAGATATTTGCACGAATTCTGTCAAGGAGGAGGACGTTTTTTCTGCTTCGGCGATAGGAAATACCCGGCGGGAGTAGAAAGCTGTCGCGTGGCTCGCTGAGCAAAAGAAGATCAGTTGCCGCATGGAGGCCGGCCAGCTATGCTACGTACCGTACCGATCAAAGGAGGTTATGTATGGGACGCATTCTGATCCTTTATGACAATCGAACCGAAAGGGGCTCGCTCATTCGCGGGTGGGGTTTTTCCGCACTCATTGAATGCAACGGTCAGAAGATCATATTTGATGCCGGAGCCGATCGCCTCGTGATGCAGCACAACGCTCGTGTCCTCGGTGTTGATCTTTCTAAGACGGATGGGCTTGTTTTCTCGCACGAGCACTGCGACCACATTGGAGGGATGTTCTCCGTACTTTCCCGAGGAGTGTCAGTGTTTTGCCCCGCGTCCTTTTCCAATACTTATCAAAAGGCAATTCATAAGGAGACGGGGGCACTGCATCTTGTGTCCGAGCCTTCAGAGCTTCTGCCAGGAATCTTTTCGACCGGCGTACTGGGGACCAAGATCAAGGAACAAGCGCTGATTGTTGAGGGGGATGAAGGTCCAATCCTCGTCACTGGCTGTGCTCATCCGGGGATTGTCGAGGTTTGCGAAGCAGCACAAACAATCGCAGGGACTCCACTCCAGTTGGTTCTGGGTGGTTTTCACTTTTATCGTACGAAACAGGAAAAGGTCGAAGACGAGGTCGAGAAGCTCAAAGGTATCCAGATGGAAGTGATCGCCCCTTGTCACTGTACCGGAGACCACGCTATGACGTTACTGCGTGAAACGTTTGGTGGCGCGTTCCTAGAGATCAAAGCAGGTACTGAGATTGCTATCTAATGTCTGATGCTCTAAACGCTGTAGTCTTGCAGGTCTCCCTGGAAGCATGTCACAAGGAAAGTGGCGGCGTAGGGAGCGTCAGTTACTGCCGTAGCAGTCTCCAGTGGGCGGTAAGAACGTGCCTGCCATCGTGTCGAACAGGCGAAAGATAACGGTTGGGTCGAAGATCTTGACCGCGCCGGGTGAATAGCAGTATGGATTACCATAGTGAACAAACAGGGCGATTTCGTAGCAAGTGCCTCCGCAGGCTGCGCGGTAGCTGAGCTTCTCATACCGATTTCCCACAGCCGCTTCCGAGAAGTAATACTTGGCAAAACGAACGCTGCCTACATCACGCTGCCCGTTCAATCTACGCTCGTGTGCATACACATAACAGGATGCATTTTGCCGTGAGAGAGCTGCCGCGCCATCGGTCACTCCAATCGTCACGGAAAAATCGTACAGGTTCGTCTTGGCACCAGTCCTATCGATCGACGGATCGAAGGTGGGAACAAACGTGACCACGGCTCCTGATGTCACAAGCTCGTAGGCATGCTCTGTTTGAATGAAATCATCTGGGTACTTGATCTGAAAACCGTGCTCCGCATTCTCGTAGCTATGCCACCGAGTTGTATCGACCCAGCTGAAACCAGGTCTCATGGCCAGGACTCCAAACTGCGAATCGAGCAAACTCGAACCCTGACTCAATGAACTTCCTGTACTAATGAGAAGCAAGACGAGAAGAGTAGCAAGCCCCACTCTCGAATCCATCTTTACGATACGCTCCTTCTCCGTCTTGTTTCCCTAACGGCAATCTTTCCTGCAAACTGCAATCTGAAGCACTGGATGGCCAGCTTGGCTTAACATTAGCATGATGACTGGTTGGCTCTAAGCCACTTGGTTCGCCGGGTGGGTGCTGGATGGTCGCGGCGGTGTGAGGACATCGCTCGCCTCATATCGTTACGTCTGAGACTGGTGACGATGTGAAGCACCTCTATTCTTGCCAGTGAGATGCAATTCGTGTTCATAATCAAAGCAGGATCCCATAGATATGAACGCCTCCGACTCTGCCTTTTGGCCGGATGGATCGTTTTTTGCGTACTTGGATGTATGGCTTGTTGCACCGTCGATGCCCCAGAAGGACGCCTAGGAGGCTCTTGGTTGGGGGAAAGAACACGTATTGGTTCAACAATACACACTGCTGCAACTGTCAGCATTCGAGCGCTTTCAGCGAGGGGCTTCACGTTTGAGATCCATGCGCAGAGTGGAGCTCACGTCGGATACGTTACTGGCAAGGCAACCCGCATCGGTCACAATCAGGCCGTTTTCGTCGGGGAGAACGGATGCGTGATCAGTTTTGTGCTGCAAGGGGACATCCTGGAGATCACTACGAGCCAAGGCTGTATGTGGTACGGAGGAGTCGGAGTTTACTTGGATGGGAAGTACCGGAGCGATGTAGAGATCGTTGAGGCATCACTGTTTGATAAAGGAATCTTTGAGACCAGATCGCAAGAGGAGGCATTCCGTGAGCTGACTGGCTCGGCATACCCCCTTTTCCTTGAGAATGCCCATTTGGTTTTCACAGGAGAAGATTTGGACGGCGTTGGAGCAACGGTTTATGAGCTTGGGATTAGGGGACTTCTCGGCTTCATGGGAGCCATCATAATGGTTGGGCAAGAAGGAGAAATATGGGCCGCGGTGACCGATGGTGATATCCTCAGATACTTCACGACCAAGATACCTGCCTCAAAGCTTCCCCAGACGATCGGGAACTGGTCTACTGGATTTGCAGGCAAAGTCATGTTTCTCATGAACAGCCATGACTCTCAGTGCTCGAAGTGATTTCAAGTAGCGGACTTTTTTCTCTGTCCACACTCCAAGAGGCCGGTCATAGTAAGCAAGAAGCGGGACGATTAGGTGGAGCTGCCGCAGTATCCTACGGGCACTTGGAGATTCCCGGACAGCAAAGCGAGAAGCAGGCACTCCTTTTTCCTTAACGAACCCCGGGCGGCCTGCCCTACCGCTAGGTCCAGTTCGTGGCTGAGGTCAGCCCCGACACACTAGAGAGCGTGAGGAGCCGATTTAAGGACCGCTAAATGCGCTTTGCTAAGCCATTTCGCGGCTAGGACGGTTTCTCGCATTCAAAGGCGCAACTGGAAAGCCTGATAAAAACGGGGATTCCGAATTCCTGTGAAGCCTGGGGGACTGATTGTAGAACTTATGTGTTGGCTCTGGCGTGGTAATGGATGACCAGAGTGAGGCCGCTTCTGCAGGGCATCTTGCGGCTTGAGCAAGACTACAGAAACGGGTAGGCGGCATGAGCACGACGTGCTACCATAGGAGCAGCCAACGTTTAAGAGGAGGTTTTCCGATGCCGGATAGGGAGACCCTGGACATGCTTCTCACCAATGCTCAGATCGTCGATGTCTTTCGGCTGCGAGTCTTCTCGGGCTGGGTCGCTGTTCAACACGGCCGTTTCCGCTATGTCGAGGAAGGCAAGCCGCTCGCGGGTCTTGAGAGCCAGGTATCCCAGGACGTCGGTGGGGCATTTCTGATCCCAGGGCTGATTGACAGTCACATGCATATCGAGTCAAGCCTCGTTCTTCCCCACACGTTTGCTGAAGCTGTTTTGCCACACGGAACGACGGCGGTCCTGGCCGATGCGCACGAAATCGCGAATGTCGCAGGTGAACAGGGCATTCGTTGGTTTATGAACATCGCCAGTGGCCTTCCTCTTAGTGTTTTCTTTGCAGTGCCCTCGGTAGTGCCCACCATTTCGGCGCCGGTTGAGACCCCGAACGCCGAGCTCAGTGTCGAAGCGGTTGAGCGTCTTTGCGCGAATCCTCGTGTCCTGTCAATCGGCGAGGTGCATGACTACCGGGGGGTGGCTATGGGTGAGGCACGACTCCTGAGGCTTGGCGATGTCTCCTTGCGGACAGGCCTCAAGATCGAGGGACACATCCCAGGCCTCACGGGGACCGAGCTCTCCCGCTACGTGTCGCTTGGTACCACCTCGGATCACACGCTGACCCACCCGGACAAGTTGCTGGAGGAGCTGAGCAAAGGCCTCTACGTGATGCTACAGCGCAAGTCAGTGACGAAGGAAAACATCGAGGCAGTCATGGCATTGGCTGATCGATCACGAATCCTCTTCGTGACTGATGACATCGCTCCGTCGGAACTTCGACACGGACACCTCTTCTCAATCGTCAGGAGGGCAATCGAACTTGGGCTTCCGCAGCTTGAGGCGATCGCGTCCGCCACCATACGTCCGGCGGCGTACCTAGGCCTTCATCGGATGGGTGCTATCGCTCCGGGAAGGCAGGCTGATTTCTGGGTGGCGGATCACCTTGAAGCGTCGGTACCAAAGTCGGTCTACGTCGCAGGAAGACGGGTCGCGGAGGACGGTAAGGTTCTCAAAGATGCCGTGCCTCACCCGGAACTCGATCCTCTGCCTAGGAACACACCGCCGGTCCCCGGTCCCTTTACTCAGGCTGACTTCCAGCTCGTTCCAGCCTGCCCCTGCAAAGGGCGGGCGACGCTCCGGGCTATTGTCCTCCTCAACGACGAGAGTACCGTCGCCGGCCTCGCCGAGATCGAACTGGAGATTGCGGCAGGGTATCCGACGATTCCCACAGATGAAGACTTGTGCCTGATCGGCGTCGTGTCGCGTGCTGATCCATCGTCTTGCGCGGTGGCCCTTCTCAAGGACTTCGGGCTGAGAACCGGTGCCTACGCGAGCAGCTTCGCACACGACGCTCACAACCTTCTCGTCGTGGGGTGCGATCCACTCTCGATCGTCACCGCAGCGAACGAAGTCCATCGTCTCGGCGGTGGGGTGGTTTTCGCGGCAGGAAGGGAAATTGAGGCGGCGCTTCCCCTTCCAATCATGGGACTCCTCTCGAACGGCGATCTCCATGCAGTGGTACGTGATGCCGATGCCATCGAAGCTGCGCTCCGGAGACACGGTGCATGCCACCAGCGCCCGCTGCTGACCCTAACGTTCATGGCCCTCTCCTCTAGCCCCTACTTCAAAATGTCGGACCGTGGTATCGTCAATGTCGAGCGGCGGGAAGTCCTGTCGCCCGTGGTGACGCTGGAAGAGTCTGCCTGATGCTGGCATTCATTGACGGGACAGATTGCCTTCCTGTAGGATGGTGATGAGCACTACGCAGTTCCAAGTCGGGTTTTCGATCATAGCACGTGGAGTCCTGGGATTTGGGCTCGGCAGCTGGCGAAGCCGCGCACTAGCCCGGTTAGCCACCTGACAAGAGGAGGTGATGGATGCTTGAGTCGACCGCCCAACTGGTCAGGGAACCGTGCCGGATTGAAGTGGGAACTACTGCAAAGGAGGTAAGATGAAAATGGTTCGAAAGATACTGAAATCTGCGCTCTCGATCGCTGTTCTGCTAGGGATAGGACTTTCGTTCGCCAGCGTGGCTCAGGAGCCGCCCAAGCCGGATCAGCTTGTCGTTTCTACTTGGGGGTTCAACACTGAGCTGCTCGAGGAAAACCTCGCCCA
Organism: uncultured Thermotogae bacterium; assembly: GCA_964582975.1. Classification (GTDB taxonomy): domain Bacteria; phylum Bipolaricaulota; class Bipolaricaulia; order UBA7950; family UBA9294; genus CAZDDA01. Next base: position 17,960 of record CAZOUO010000015.1, read on the forward strand.
GGCATTTGAGGCTGAGACTGGGATACGCATCGTGTTTGACTTCGGAAACAACTCTGACCGCATCGCACGTCTGATTGCCAACAAGGATGCCCCGGTAGTTGACGTCGTTACCTTTGCGCCCAATTTCGCGGCACAGGCTAAGGACGCTGGCGTCCTGCAACCGATTAACACCGCCAACATCTCGAACCTCGCGGACATCGTCGAATGGGCGCAGGATCCGCTCGGCGACAACTACGGGATTGGCTACACGATCCAGGTCTACAAGCTCGCGTACCGGACAGACAAGGTCGATCCCCCGGTGACATCGTGGCGCGACTTCTTCCGCCCGGAACTCGCGGGGCGAATCACCATCCCCGACCTGAACACGACGTACGGTCCCGCGACGCTGTTCTCGATCGCCAAGGCGTGGGGCGGCTCGCTGGACGACCTGGAGATAGGCTGGCAGAAGCTTGACAAGCTCATCGACAGCGGTGCCCTGCTAACGGCCTACCGGCGCTCGTCGGAGGCAATTAGCCTATTTGAACAGGACGAAGTCTGGCTGTGCCCGATGCCGAGCTTCGCTTGGCCGAGTCTCGCCGCGCTTGACCTTCCGGTCACGTGGGTCCGGCCGTGCTCCGACTACTGGGAGGGAATGGTTGCGTCCCTGAACACCTTGAGCGTGGTCAACGGAACGCCGAACGCCTACTGGGCCGAGAAGTTCATCGACTTCTGGCTGTCGGTGGAGACGCAGACCGAAATGGCCATCGATGAGGTTGACGCACCCGCCAACACGAAGGTGAAGCTCCCGGAGGATCTGGAAAAGCGGTTCGGTTTGGATGAGGACATCTCGAAGGCGATCTTCTACAATCCTGCGTTTGTCGTCGCCAATCTGGAGGAGTGGCTGGAGCGCTGGAACGAGATGATCGCGCAGTAGAGGGCATCAGGATGGGTGGTCCGATGTCCGCAACCGATCGCGCGGAACCGGACTGCCCTCTCGTTTGGATCGGCATCGGATCATGGGGAATCGTGCAAAGGTCTTCGCTCTAACGTCGCCGGGGCTGGTATTCCTCGGGTTCTTCCTACTCGCCCCGATTGTGTTACTGATCATTGCCAGCTTCCGTAGCGGCAACGCGTGGACTGTTGGGCCCTACGTCAGTACCCTCTCGAAGTCCGTGTTCAGAACGGCGGCCTTCCGCACACTCCGTATAGGACTGGTCGTCACCCTGGTGACCGCGTGTCTCAGCTATCCGTCGGCTTACGTGATTTCGAAGCTCACCGCGCGAAGCAAGGCTATCCTTATGTCTATCGCCCTCTTTCCGCTGATGACGACGGCTGTCGTACGCACTTTCGGTTGGTACGTGATCCTAGGTCGCCAGGGGATTCTTAACCGGTTGCTCGGGGCGATCGGGCTGGCAGATCGCCCGGTTCAGCTCCTCTACACCGAAGGCGCGATCGTCATCGGACTGACGCATCTGTTCTTCCCGTTGATGCTGCTCTCACTAATCAGCGCGATGGAGAATCTTCCGCCTGACGTGGAGGAGGCGGCGCGAAGCCTCGGAGCCCACCCGCTTCGCGCGTTCGCCCGCGTGGTCTTCCCGCTGTCCGCCGACGGCCTGGTCGTGGGTGGAACCCTCGTCTTCACGGGGTGCATCACCGCCTATACGACCCCGGCGATCCTCGGCGGAACGCGCGTGCTGACGCTCTCCACCTTGCTGCAGCAACGCGCGATGACTCTCCTCGACTGGGAGACCGCGACCGTGGTGGCGGTGACACTCCTCGTGCTTGCCACGTTGGTCAACCTCGTGCTGCGGCGACTGCGCGTGAAGGGGGCGTCATGAGACGGAGCAGAGCGCTCATCGTTCTGATGCTCCTGGTGTACACGTTCATCTTAAGCCCGTTCATCGTCATTTGCGTCGTCTCGTTTGGCCCGAATCTGGTGTTCCCGCCGTCGTCGTTCACCCTGGACTGGTACGTGAAGGCGATCTCGATGCGGATGTTCCGAGAGGCGTTCGTGACAAGCCTGGAGATCGGCCTTCTTGCGATCGTGATTGCGCTCCTGTTCGGTGTACCCGCAGCATATGCCCTCGTGCGATTTCCGTTTCGCGGACGCGAGACCGTGGAGTTTGCCTTCACTACCCCGATCGTAGTTCCCGCACTGGTCATCGGGTTCGCTCTCCTTCGGTACTACGTCCGTCTCGGCCGGCTTCCCATCTTCCCGGGGCTGCTGATCGCGCACATCGTGCTGTTGTTCCCCTATGCCGTCCGAGTGACGGCCGCTAGCCTGCGCAACTTCGACTTCCTGGCCGAGGAGGCGGCGGTCAGCCTCGGTGCGTCGCAGTGGAAGGCGTTCTTCCGGGTCGTGTTGCCGAACATCCGGACGGGCGTGCTTGCCGCGTTTATCCTCGGGTTCACCCTGTCATTCAACATGGTGCCGATCTCGCTGTTTCTGACCGGTCCGGGGTATACCACGCTGCCGATTCAGATGCTGTCGTACATGGAGTACTACTTCAACCCCTTGGTCGCGGCGCTATCGGTGCTGTTGATCCTGTTCACCGTAATCATCACTCAGGTTGCCGAGAGCGCGCTAGGCCTGTCCAAGCACGTGTAGGAGACGAGATCGATGAGCTTCCTGGAGATTAAAGACCTCACCGCCGGCTACGGACACGACGATCCGGTGCTTTGCGGTTTCTCGCTGTCGCTTGAAGAGGGGGAGTTCATCGCTCTCCTCGGTCCGAGCGGCTGTGGCAAGACGACGGCGTTGCGGACGGTCCTCGGCTTCGTGCGTCCGCGGGCGGGGAGCATCGTCCTCAACGGCCGGGATATCATGGGAGTGCCGCCACACCGGCGCAACTTCGGCGTCGTCTACCAATCCTACGCACTCTTCCCTCACCTCAGCGTCTTTGACAACGTCGCCTTCGGACTCAAGATGCGTCCGTTCCACCGACGTGAAATCCCGGACAGGGTATCGAAATGGCTAACACTTGTCGGACTCGAAGAGTTCGCGAAGCGTCTGCCAATGCAGCTTTCCGGAGGGCAGCGCCAACGCGTCGCGCTGGCCCGCGCCCTCGCGGTTGAGCCAACCCTACTCTTGCTCGACGAGCCGCTTTCCAATCTTGATGCTAAGTTGCGCGAGGAAATGCGAGTCGAGCTCCGCAGGATCCAACAGGAGCTTGGTACGACGGCGATCTACGTGACGCACGACCAACTCGAGGCACTCAGCATGGCCGATCGCGTCGCCCTGCTCAACCGAGGGGTCATCGAGCAAGTCGACGCGCCGGATACATTGTATCGCAATCCCGCCACGCCATTCGTCGCGCACTTCATGGGCTACACCAACAAGCTTGAAGGGCTCGTCGACACCTTCCAGAGGGACGTGGTCACGGTGGAGGCTGGCGGCCTTCGACTGCAGGCCCGCTGGCTCGGGGGGGAAGAACCGAAAGCTGGCGACGCCGTGCAACTCCTGTTCCGTTCAGAAGCTGCCGCCTTAGAGGACGCGCCGCCCGAGGTTAACGCAATTCCCGGTGACGTCCGATTCGCGAGCTTCCAGGGCCACACGGTGCGCTATCTCGTATCCACCTTGCTCGGGGAGATCGATGTAACCGTACCGGAGGGCGACGGGCGGAAGGCGATTGGATGTTCGGTCCACGTGTCAGTTTCAACAGGTGATCTGATCGCCTACCACGCGGCGGAAGAGTACAAATCGGACTCCGAGGAGGAGGCGGAATGAAGCACGTTCGCGTTCCCGAAGGGGTTGAGCTTCCGAGATTCGCACTCCTGCCCGGCGATCTGGGTCGAGCGGAACGGATTGCTGAGGAGATGAGCACCGCCAATCTCCTTTCACAGAACCGTGAGTTCATCCTCTACTGCGGCTCGTATGGGGGAGCCGATCTCTGTGTCTGCTCGACCGGGATCGGCGGCCCATCGGCATCGATCGCACTGGAGGAACTCGCGCGGATGGGCGTCGGGATCTTCATTCGCGTCGGCTCAGCTGGCGGAAGGCAGCCTGAGATTCCGATCGGATCGACCGTCGTCCTCACCGCAGCGTACCGCGGCGAAGGGACCTCGACCGCCTATCTGCCTCCGGGGTTCCCGGCCGTCGCTGATTTCGACGTGACCGCAGCACTCATCGGCGTCGCACGCCAGAGCGACCAACCCTTCTGGCACGGCGTCGGCTACACGCGCGACGCCTACTACGCCCGCGACCAAACGCTCGACGAGCTCCTAAGGGAAGCCGGAGTCGTCGCAGCCGAGCAGGAGGCAGCAACGCTGTTCGTCGTCGGCGCTGTGTTGGCGGTGAGGGTCGGAGCTATCGTCGCCACCGACTCCAACATCTGGTTGCCTGAGCAACCGCTGGATGAGGAGAAGGAACGCCTGTTCCGCGATGGCGAGCGGCGCACCATTCGAATCGCGCTTGACGCTGTGGTCCGGTTGAACTCGCAGCGGTAGTGCGTGGTGCAGCCTGCGCATCGCTGGTAGCGATGCAAGTGGTCGGATACGTCAATTGTGGATCAGCAAAGGATCGGTGCCTTGGGTAAGCGTTCACGACACGACTTCCTGACCGAGCCGTAAGCAGATCACCTATTGTCCTAGGATAACGAACGGGGCTATCCACTGAGGAGTTATGTTTTGTTGGAGCCTGGGGGACTGATTGTAGAACGCGAGTGTTAGCGCTCTCATGGTGAGGGTTCCCCTCCGTCACCTTCTGCTCCCTTCCGAATAGAGTAAGAGGGCTAAGCCCAAGAGGACCTTTGCATAGCGAAGTGCTTCCAGGCGACTCCGCCAACTTGAGCTTTCACATTCCGATTTGCTCGCTATCGGGACAACACCCTAGTGTATATACGATTCGGCGGGATTCAACAGAAGCATGGAGCTGCGTATGAAAAGACGAAGTGCACACATGTTGCTGATATTTGCTGCTGCCGCGGGCATCGTTGCGGCTGCCGCAATGGCCGCTTCTTCAAACGGGTTCGTGAAGCTGCTGGAGCTTATACCAGACACGCCCGAGACACGGGGAGAGGTCTACCTCAACGACTACTACGGTGCGGCTCGGGCGATCGGACTCGTGCCTCCATCACCGTATGCTGGTGAAGCGACGGACTACATGCTCCAGCTCAACCGCTACGGGGCGCTGCGGCCAGGTCCATACATCAGTGGGTACGTGGACTGGCAGCCATGGATCTTCAATTCACGCCTCTACGAGGCGGCGGGATACGATCTGCGTCACGTGACATCGAGCATCCTTGCAGGGGAGCCACCATCCCTCTACGGTGCTGTGGTCCTCGACGATTCGGTAGATGTGAATGTTATCTACGCCAGAGTGCAGGTCAATGAGAACTGGCCGCTGCCAGCAGAGATCACCCATCACGGCGTTCCCATCCTCTCTTGGGGGGAGGATTACGTGATGGACTTCGCCAAACACATGCAACCTCCGGTATACGATGACCTGGGGCGTGGCGCACGATTGGGGTTCATGGAACACACGCTTCTGTGCACGGTGTGGACGGATGGTGTCCTTTCGATGATCGACGCTGCGCGAGGAACTTGGGCGTCGCTCGCGGATGTTGAGGAGTTTCGACTGATGGCGGAGGGCCTTCAGATCCTTGGGGCCTTCGGAGCGTACCTGACCGATGACACCGTGAGGCAGACGGTGGGTGCATTGATCGCCGCTGCAGAAGTGGATGAAGAGACGATCGAACGCTTAGAGAGCGAGGCCATGCTCCACCCGTATTGTGCATTTGGAGTTGGAATAGGGCGAGACGAATCGGGGCCATTCATGGGACTAGTGCTAGTGCATGAGTCCGAATCCTTGGCGCAAGAGAACGTCGATCGCCTTCGGCAGCGGTTCTTAAAAGGGACCAACAGCGTGAACGGCGATCCGTGGTCCAAGATCTTCGACCCGGGAGAGCTCGAAGTTGTCGCGGATGGCCGCACGCTCCGCGCGAGAGTTCCAGTTGATCCACCGTCAGTCTGGCTTCGATGGGTTCGGCTCGGTGATCCCCTGCTGCTTCATGAAGAGCCTGGACCCTGCCCATGACCGCCGCAGGGAAACGAAGCTGTGGATGTGAAACCGCCGCAGTCTGTCATTCGGGATTCAATCCGATGCGCTGTTAGGAGCAAAGGGGAGGGTTATGAATAGGAGCCGCTTGTTGGTTGTGCTACTCGTCTTGGTATTAGGCACATCAGCTTTCGGCCAAACCCTGGTGTTGGATCTGTTCGACGCGGTCGGTGAGGACACGGAGCTGCTACGTACGGCCCAGCTCTCGCCGAGCGGGACAAGCGTTTCCTGGTCCCATGGCGACGCGTTTCTCTGTCTTCTGGACCCCTACACAAGGCTGAGGGTATGCCAGCCACTTCCCTGTATGATGGCTGTGCCCGTTGCCTTTCGTTGGTCTCCCGATGAACGGTTCCTAGCCGGAACCGAGGACGTGTTTCGGCTGCTTCACGATCCCGACATCTGGGTCGTTGATATCGCCACCCAAGCGTTCATTAATTGCACGAACGACGGTGTCTGGGGAGGTTACTTTGGCAAGGAACTGGAAACCCATTGGATCTACTTCCTGCCCACGTGGAATCCAGTGACGGGAGATCTTCTGTTCTTTCGCTCGGAGTCCACCGATGACGGACGCACGCTCGATTTAATGCGCCTATCTCCCGACCCAATGTCTGACCAGCGCTTCTCCCACCGCAACGGAGGTTATCGTGCCATTGACCGGTGTGCTGCCCAGTGGGTTTCCTTTTGTGGGTCAGCCTACTGTCTGTCCAGACGGCTCCTACATAGCCTGCATCATCCTGGCCAATACACGCGACGACCCTGCCAACGGTATCTGGCTGCTTGACCTTAAGGAAGGAGCTGCCCGTCAACTTGCAAACAATGCTGCCTTTCAGCAATCTGCTGCGGATTGGCTTGTCCCCAGCAACATCCTCCCGGTGGAGCTTGCCTGGACGTCAGACAGCAATGGCTTGCTTGTTTTCGTCACTGACAGTACCTACTCCGGGAACTGGGCGGCGCAGAACGTCTGCTACCTGGACCCGGAAAGCGGGAACGTCACACGCCTGTTCTCCTATGAGGAATATGAAGACCCTGCGCAGTTCTTCGCTCCAGGCGAAGACGGACACCCCGGAGTGTTTCGCGTACCCAGGCAGGCCATCCTGACACCTGACTCGAAGCACGTTATTAGCGTTCACGCGGATGATGGGGCGAAGCAAGTTACATTCATGGTCCAAGCTCTTTCGCCAAACACGCTGGAACCAATCGTTCTGAGTAGCATTCTGGTAGATCCCCGAGCCATCCGATATGCTCAGTACAGTTCCCAGCTCACCGTCATGAGCAAGGTCAACACGGCCCTCCTCTTCTCGCGGTACTTGGTGTCGTTTGCGGATGTGGAGTTGGGAGAGCCTCGGGACTGAATTGGGAACTACTAAATTCCGTGTGGTTGGGACTTCTGGTAAAGGGCAACTCATCGCTCTATAGGCAGCAGACTTACGGTCTCTCATCCGCTGGCCTGTGGAGCCTGGGGGACTGATTGTGGGAAGCGTTCGATAGCTGTTTCGTGGTGATGAATGCTCGTGCATGAGCAAGCATCCTACAGCCTCGTGCTTCGCTGCAACCGGTTCATAGGCATTAGAGGGTTCAGGTTTGTGCAGACGATGTGAGAGTTAGTGAGGTGGTGTGACCTACCGTGTAGGTCACGACCAGCCGCGGACATAGGTCGGCAGCGTTAGAGTTGCGGCTGTAGTAGTAGTGGTACGTGTACTCACCGCTCAGGGGGCGGAGAAGCAGACCGTAGTTAGGCACACCCGCCTCGATCCAGGCGCGCACGGCCGCGGTAACGTCCAGGCGAATCCAACCGCTTTCCATCCCGGCAGGGAGGGTGATCTGATCCACAATGCCTTGGGGGCCGTGACCGTAGTCGGTGGCGGCATCAAAATCGCCGCCCGGGGTGGTCCAGGCAGTGCCGAGGCTTGTCAAGGTCCAGGTGACCCCGTCGGGGACGTAGTTTAGGTCAGGCCAGAAGTCAGATCCGGTCCCTTCGCTCCAATCGCGGCTCACGCGGTAGAGAGCGAGCTGCGTAGTGTTGGCCGCATCGCCATCGTAGCGGTATAGCTCCACACTGGCGGCATCGATCGTGGTGTTGGGAGGCAGGGCCGAAAGGTCCCAGCGTATCAGGCTGCGGCGGTGCTCCTCACCTTCGCCGTAGAAGGTTTCCAAGTTCTCTGCTCCGCCCAAGTTTGCGTTGGGGTTGGCGTCGCTGGCCAGGATCACGTCAGCCGTACCGGCGTAGGAAGGATCGGGGCTGACCCCTTGTTGGAAGGCCACCGTGTGCTGGCCAGATGGAGGCATGCTGGGGGTGGTGGAAACGGTCGTCTCCCGGGCCGGGGGTGGCGTGGCAGTGGTTGTGGGGGGAGGTGTCTCCCCATCTTCCTTCCAGCGGTGATAGTAGACGTTGAGCAACGGGACGAACTCGCCGGTGGCCTTCCCGTTGCCAGCAGCGGTAGGGTGGCTGTCCCAGGGATCACTGCCGTAGGCAGAACAGTTGTTGTTGACGGTCTGGGTGTGCTGGACCGCCCCATTCCACCAGCGATGGTGATTGCCACTTTCCTGCCCCAAGTTGTTGGTATGAGGATTACCCCCATTGGAAGTCAGGACGTTGTAGAAGTCGAAGACGGCCACGTTGTTGTAGGGATAGTCGTCCAGCCAGTCGTTGACCAGCCAGTTGTTGAACGCGCGAGCGTTGGCTCCGTGAGTGAGGTCAGTATCGTTCGCCACCAGAGGAGGCGCGCTGACGACGACAAACAGTTTGTCCTGCCGGGTGGTGAAGTAAGTCAAGAGATCGTTGTAGATACCCTTGGCGTTGGCCACGGTGTGGTGCTCCGAACCGCAGTCCTGTCCGCGCAGGGGGTTGGGAGCGGTTGACGGCGGGTCGTTCGGGTTTCCCCGCAGGTGGGAGTTGGGGAAACATGACTTGAAGATGATGATCTCGTTTTCACGGCTGGGGTCGGGGTCGGTGAGCCGGCTGTAGTTGTCGGAATGGTCGCCGTATTCGGTGTAAAGGGCATTCAGGTAGGTCATGTTCTGGGGGCAGCAGAACCAGGTCCACCAATGGCCAATATCGGTGCGGTCTCCAATGCTCCCTGGCCCCCAGCCGTAATTAGTATCGCTGACGAAGTAGTTGTTGTCCCGCAAAGCCAGCCCCAGGCCGCCGTTCCAATCGGCAAGCCAGTTTTCTCCGCAGGAGTGGTGGATGAAGATCAGTTTGACCGTTGCGCTGGGCGAGCTGGGGTTATCGGCCGACGGGCTTGCTGCCAAGGTTGTAAGTTCAGCACAAGCGCTGGCAATGGCCAACAGTACGATCAGGCAAAACACCGCCTTGCTATTCATGTTCTCACCTTTCATTATAACTGTAGCACATCACAGGTTATGTCGAGTCGCTGGCCACGTCCATAACTTCAGGGGTTGGTGACTAACTGAGAAAGTGACGTTAAGAAGGGAAGCCTGTACTCAAGAGTGGGGGTGCAGGAGCTTAACACAATAGATATTTTGTTGCACAGCACAGCGTACGGAGGGAACTATCTCTTCTCCTGTGTCTCCGGGCCAACGAATGAGCTCAGCCACGAAGTCCGCAAGAGTTCGTCGGCTGGAGCGATTTGTTAGGTGCTATTATCTTGGTACTGATTCGACCAGCGCTGCCAACACCTCACGCCATCTAGAGAGCAGGCCCAAATGAGCCTGCCCCGGCCAGACCGTCAATCGGCTGTTGGGAACCTGCTCGCGATGGTACTTGGCGTGATCAAGAGGGACATTCTGGTCCAATTCGCCGTACCAGATATCAACGCGAACAGAGATGCTTTTCAAACGGATCGCCCAAGGCGTGTTGATGACGATGCTGTCACAGGCCAGGCCGGTCCCACCCTGCTGGTAGCCCTCCTTTGTTTCAACTGGTCCTCCTTCTCACCAACGTGCCCACTTTCCTAATCAGAGTGTACACAAGAGAGATTATGAAATAGAGAGAGATTAGAAAGAAAAGAAAGAAGAATACCGCTTCGTCGCCTCCCATACGCGTAAAATGTTCGTAGAATAGAAAATAAAGGGCACCATGTAACACAAATGACAATACCCAAGCGGGTATTAGCAGAAGCGTTTTCCAACTCAGCAGAAGGTACTGGTCATGTTCCATTCTTCTAATCACAGTGTATACGAGGCAGACTATGAAATAGAGAGGGATTACAACGGTGCCAAGGGCGTGCACCCCTAGAACTGGACCAGTCACAAGTAGAGAATCGGCTCGAAGGG